>NZ_JABAGC010000059.1 GCF_012843905.1 Clostridium sp. SM-530-WT-3G | reverse complement strand
GAATGAAGTTTCATGACATAGTTTATTATCGGTATGGCTCTATTAGGGAGTATTTGAGGAAAAAGTTTATTAATGAGTAAAAAAATAAATTAGAAAAAGCTATTGAACTTTATGCACTTACAAAAGGGTTAATTTGAAATATTTTCTCCGAAGGAGCGTGGCGTAGCCACTTTTTTATCCATTATGCATAATTATTATAGACAAAATGTAAAAAATTTGAAATAATTAATTATGTGAATCTTGATGTACTAGAATGCGAATTTATATAAAAATGAAAGAGGAGGTAAAAAAGGGTTTATATTATGATTTTAAGTTTTTAATAAATTGAGGGGGAATATGAGTGGGAGTTGCTAAGAATAACTTTGGAAAAGTTATTACTAAATTATGTTTTATTATATTTTCTATATGTACTATATTCTATTATGGATCTGCTGTAAGGGTATATGCTGTAGATTCAAATGAAGATTTGCAAAATATTAATAAAACTTCTGGTACTGATAAATATACGTTGACATTGATTGAAAGAGGAAATATTAGTGAGCAGATAAAAGGTACAGATATAAAGCTTTACTATGATTCTAATGCTTCGAAAACACCAATATTTGATGAGACATTGTTGAAACAAAAAGTTGATTCTTTAAAGTGTCTTAATGCAAGTGTAGATATTGAATCTAGAAATCCTAAAATTGAATATGTAGACGGGTCTTATGTTATTAGGAAAGAGATATATGGAACTAGAGTTAATAAGGATTTACTTTATAAAAGTATAGTCGATGCTATAATTAAAAATGTTGATGAAATTAATCTAGATAAACTAAATGTTTATTATGACCCAAGTTATACAGCATCATCTGATAAAGTGATTCAAGCTAGAGATTTGCTAAACAGGTATGTTTCTACAAATATTAACTATTCATATGGTGGAAATACAAGACAAATAAGTGGCAATACTATAAAGGATTGGATATATATTGATGGAGATTATAACATAAGTATTGATAGCAATAAGGCTAGAAATATTGTTAAAGAAATTGCAGATGAATACACATATACTTTAGGAAAAACAACAGCTGTAAGTGGTGGATATAATGGGAATAATCATGGTTGGGAAGTGGATGTAGACACTGAAACAAATTCTTTAATTGACAGCATAAAAAGTGGACAATCTATGACTAAATATCCAGCATATAAACAAACGAAATCATCATACTATTTAAATAAGATAAAAGGCAATACATTTGTAGAAATAGATATGGAAAAACAATATTTATGGTTCTATAAAAATGGATATATAGTAGCAGAAGGAAATGTGGTTACAGGAAATCTAAGTCAAAGTGGATGTACTACACCAGATGGAGTTTACTCACTAAACAATAAACAAAGAGATACAAATCTTGTTGGACCTGATTATGTTTCTCCTGTTTCGTTTTGGATGCCATTCATAAGAAATAGTATTGGACTTCATGATGCAAGTTGGAGAAGTGAATATGGTGGAAATATATATAAGACAAATGGTTCTCATGGATGTGTTAATTTACCTTATTCATTAGCTCAATCTATATATAGTAATATTAGTATTGGAACACCAGTAGTATGTTATTATTAAAATTCAATTAAGGACATAAAAGTACAGTTGGCATTAAGTCAACTGTATTTTTCTTTAATATATTAATTTCACCTCTAATAGATTCAATACATTCTTTTATATTAAGAAATAGTGTTGTATACTTGAATTAGTAAAAAATCAACAGCAAAAATAGCAAAATAAAAGAGTAAACATAATATTAAATAATTTATAAAACTTGATAAGGAAAAGAAAGAATTAAAAAATAGGGGGAGGAATACATATGGATTTTATATTAAATATAGACAATTCAATACTTCAATTTATACAGAATAATATGAGAAATGATGTTTTAGATATAATAATGCCTAAGATAACTTCATTGGGTAATGCAGGTATAATATGGATAATAATATGTGTCATAATGATATTAAAAAGAAAGTATAGAAAATATGGAGTTATGATGGCAATAGCTCTTATATATTGTGCTATAGTTGGAAATCTTACACTTAAACCTATAGTTGCAAGAATACGACCTTTTGATGCAAATCCACTTATTGATGGGTTGTTGATTAATGCACCGACTGATTTTTCTTTTCCATCGGGACATACTATGGTTTCATTTTCTTGTGCATCTATTCTATTATATATGAATAAAAAAATAGGAATAGTAGCACTTATATTAAGTAGTGCCATTGCTTTTTCTAGATTGTATTTGTATGTGCATTATCCATCAGATGTATTAATGGGGATGATTATAGGAATTTTCCTTGCGTATGCTGCTATTAAAACTTATATTTTTCTAAGAAAACATAACTTTTTTAAAGTTTAAAGATATTTATATCAAATTTTAGAATAAAATAATACTTATTAATGTCTTCCATAAAATGTAAAGTGTGATATTATAATATAGGGTTGATTTTTTTGAGCATTTATGGAGGGCGATTAATATGAAGATGAAGTATCCTGCTATATTTACAGATAACATAGGATGTGATAAGGCAAGTGTATATTGCTATGATAATAAGTTTATCCTTGAAGTTAGAGGATGTACCTTTTATTGTGAAGGCACAGATTTTGATTTTTATACAGATAAACATGATCAGGCAGGTCATAAGTTTTATTTAAAAGGTAATGAACTTATAGGGTATGTATTAGATATAAGAATACCATTAGAATTAAAAAATGATAAATGTGATAAAGTTGAGAAGTTTATTTTAAGAATAGAAAGGCAGAAAAATTATTATAAAAATTCTCTTCTTTATGAGGAAAAAGAAACTGTTCACGAAGTTAAAGGGTATAATTTTAAACAACTTATAATTAAAATGAAGAAAGAATTATTAAAGGAATATAATTTGAATCTAAATATGCCTCTTTTATTAGGAATATAATAGTTTTATATAAATTAATTATTTAGAGGTCATATAATAGCTTTAAAGCAAAAGCAATGTAAACCTTAACAGGAATACATTGCTTTGGGGTTAATACACAATCTAGAAGGTTATGTTCATTTATATTATATTCAAATAAACATTATTTATACAAATATTTAGATGTATAAATGATGTTTATTAATTTTTTAAGTACATAAGTAAAAAAACACTTGTAAAATTTAAATAATAATTTTAATATATAAATATAAATAATATGTATAACGCAATGGGGCGTATCAATAATTTATGATTATTTGATATGCCTTTTTATTTAATTAAGCAATAATATAATGAATAGAGGGAGCAGTATGGATAAAATTGATTATAAAATAATAGAATTGTTACAGAAAAATGCGAGATATCCATTAAAGCATCTTGCAGAAGAAGTTTATTTATCAACACCAGCAGTATCTGCAAGAATTGAGAAACTTGAAGAGGCGGGAATAATACGAGGATATTCAGTTGACGTAAATCCACTTAAATTAGGATATAACATTAAGGCATTTATTAATTTAGAAATGTCACCAAAGCAGAAGCCAGAATTCTATCCTTTCATAGCAGCGTGTCCAAATGTTATAGAATGCAATTGTGTAACAGGGAAATATTCAATGCTTATAAAGGTGGCATATCATACAACTTTAGAATTAGATGCATTTATAGGAGAATTACAGAAATTCGGAAATACGGAAACTCAGATAGTCTTTTCTACACCAGTTGAGCATAGGGGAATAAATCTAAATGCAGATTTAGATTTGGAAGAAAAATAAACTTTAATCCATATTTGGGTGATAGACAAAGTAGTTGATGTAAAGAGGAATAAGTTTGAAAATCTTCTCATAAATTTATAGTAGTAAAATAGTGAGTATTATTAATTTGTATACAATCATAATATACTCATTATTGTTAAATAAAAATATGAGGAGGAGATATTGTGACTGAATACGAAGAAAAGTTAAATTAAAATAAGAATATCATCTTGAGGAATATTGAACAAGGTAGAATTGCTGGCGTAAATAAAGTTTCAGCTGTATTTGCAGTCGGCACAAGAGATGAAATTAGAAAAAATATGGTTACAGACCTAGCAATTTGGCTTCTTTCAGATGGTTATAAAGTATCACTTAAATCAGGAGAATTAGAGATATTAACCATTGAATGGGAATAAACATATAGCAGTGAAGATAATAGGCATATGTATCTCTTACATAAAGTGAAGTTATCTTTAAAGTCATATATTTTATATAGATTTTAAAAATATGTGATTATAAAAAAACAAGCTTTAAATAAAATTGTATTATTGGTTTTAATCATGAATTTATATATAGTAGTAAGGCAGGCAGATTAACTTATTTAAATCTGTCTGCCTTTATTAATTACATTTATTTATAAGAATAAGTACCATATTTTGAATTATATGAATAATTTAGATGTAACAGTGAAAAAAGTAAAATATACAGAATTAATATTAAATTATCGTATTTTATTAGATAATTGATAATGATTATGCTAATATATTATTAATGAAACATATGTTTATACGGAGATTACTATGGAAAAAGAAACTTATATACTAAATGTTATAAATGACATAAAAGGAGTATTGACAAAAAATGATTACGTCAAAAAGAGATATGAAAATGATTTAAAATGGCTGAATGAAAGGGAGAAACAGATAGCTAGAAACACTATAAGAATTGCTATTATGGGAATTACAAGTAGTGGTAAATCTACATTAGTAAATACAATAATAGGTGAAAAACTGCTTCCAATAGCTATAAAGCCAAGCTCAAGCATAATAATTACATGTTCTAAAGGAAGTAAAAGACAAGCTGTTATTTATTTTAGGGATAAAGACCCTCTTATAGTTGAAGGGGAAGAACTAAATAGTGATACTATAAAGATGTATGCAGATGAAAGTGAAAATCCTGAAAATAAGTTAAATGTAAGCCAGATTGATATTAGTTCTCCATCATTTCTTTTGGGAGATAATATACATATAATTGATAGTCCTGGTCTTGATGCATGTGATTTGGAAATACACGAAAAGATAACAATGGAAATGCTTCTTCCAACTATAGATATTTGTGTATTTTTAACAACTGTAAAGGCAAATAGCGATGAAATTAATGTGGAAAAAATACGAATTGTAAATGAAAAAAATAAAGAAATAATTCTTGTTCAAAATATGATAGATTCTGTTGAACCTAAAATAGGAAAAAACGGAGTTATAGAAGAAGATAAGGAAGTAATTCTTGAAAAGCATAAAAAAAGAGCAGAAAATTTATTGAAAATTGGGACTAAGTGTGAAAATGATGAATGTAAAAACTTTAAGGTAATTCAGATTTCTGCATTAAATGCATATAAAGGATTAATAGAAAAAGAACATGAATTATATGAAAAATCTAATATTGATGAATTTATAAGTGAGATTTATAAATGTATAGAAAATGTAATGCCTAAAATTAATGAAGCTAGAGGTATAAGTATTAAAGGAAAGATAGACAATATTATAGCAACAGATGAAAGGCTTTTAAGTGATGATATAAATACATATTTAAGCTCTATCAATAAAGAAGATATAGATGAAACTTTTAAAGAATTTAAATTTCTTAAAGGTGATATATTAACAAAGATAGGTTCAATGGATGATATGATTTATAAAATCATAAATGAAATAAATATTTCTGATGAAAAAGAACTTGAAAGCGTTAATTATATAATTGAAGATATAAATAAACATAATACTAAAATTGAAAATGAAATTTTATCAGTGGTAAAGAAATGTGAAAATAAGAAAATTGATATTTATAGTAAACTTAATTTAGATGAGAGATATAGTTATTCTATACCAAGTATGACTTATGATATTGTAGAATTAAAGCATAAGTATATACCAAAGAAACAGCGTGTAAAGAAGCACGGTGTATTTAATAAGGGAAAGAGGTTTTTCTCCAATGTATTTGATACTTCATGGGGATATGAAGAAAAGACAGAAGATGAAAAGGTAATTGATAAGGAAAATACAATAATAGAATTGCAGAATGTATGTAATATAAATCGAGTTAAGTATATTAATACTATAAATGAATGGAGTAAACAGTATGTAAGATCTATCAATCTTTTCTATAATGAAGTTAATAAACGTGAGAAAGAATTTATAAATAAGAAAAAGCAGGATATAAATGTACCTGATGTTAAGTATGTGCACGATAATCTTATAAAAATAAGAGAAGCAATAAAAATTCAGAATCAGAATTCTGAACAGAAATCATATAATGTTGATGAAAAAGAAGCAAGAATAGTTACTAATAAAAAATATAAAGTAGACTACTCAAGAAATTCATACAATATTTATAAATTAGTAAATAATATAGTGGAAAAAAATTATCTGGTTGTAGGAAATTATATTCATGCAAAGCAGAGTAAAATTCTTCAAGGAGAACCTAAAAAGATATTCTGGACATGGGATCTTAATGTGTGCCAAAGTTTTATCTTTAGAATGTGTGGAGTATATTTATATGATAAAAATATAGAAGAAATAAAGAAGAATGGTATATTTGAATTTGAAGATATGTTAATAGTTTATGAAGATGGAATAAATAAGATTAAGTTATATGAAAGGATTAAATATCACTATGGACTTAATTATAGCCTTTTTATAATTTTTAATGGCATACAAATAGGGAATTCTAAGAAACATATATTAAAGAATTTAGCTTTAAATGAATTTATTATAAGTAATAATGTGGTTACGAATCTTGTAATAGATTCATCAGTAGAATTTATACATGGAAACAGCATGAAGGAATTATTAACAGAAGTAAATGCTTTAAAGAAAGAATTAGAAGAGGAATGTGCAGAAGGGAAATTTGGATATGTTTTGATAAATTCCAAAAATCCTATTTATAACATTACTTTAATTGAAGCTCAAGAAAAGAAGAAGTTTATAATAAGCGATTACAAGGATATAAAAGAAAGAGTGTTTAGAAATATATTATCAAAAGGTAATGAAGAAAAAGAAACAATAGAAGATATTCTTACTTATTATTTAGACTATAATTTATAATAAGAAAACAGAATATTTTATAAGAAAGTCATTATATATTATTATATACTGGAGGATAAGATGGAAAACGACTTAATTTCAATACAATGTGATGAATTTACAAAAAATATGATGAATGAGATACAAGAGGATATGATAAGTTCATTAAATAGAGTATCTAAAAATATGACTCAGGAAGTTATAGATAAACTTAAGCCTATGGAAAAAAAGATACAGGATTTTAAAAATAGTTTTGAAGATTTTGTAGAGGATAATGAAGAGTTTACTGATAAGGTTAATTCATTAAGTAGTTCTTTAGATGATATTTTAAAATCAGTTGAAGTTATTATAGAATCATCAATTGTAAAAGTAGTAAATGAACAAAGTAAGATGATGGTTGAACATAATAAGATTCTTAATGATAACCTGCATAAGCTTCTTGATAATATAGTGCAGATACAGGATTCTGTTATTACATCAAAAGAAGAGATAATAGATGAAGTAAAAAAGATTGATAATACTGAAGTAAGAGCATCAATAAATTCGCTAGAAGAGAAAATTGATGATAAAATTGATAATATAAATTTTGAACCACTTGAAGATAAGCTTGCAATCTTAGGTATTAAGTTAGTTAAAGAAGCTTCAGGAAATAAGGATCTTATTTTAGAAAAACTTGAAACAATACAAAATGATGATATTTTAAATAAGATGACTGAACTTGAGCAGAAGGTTGATAGTAATTATTTTAGCGGTAAGGAACTTCTGTTAGAAAAAGTTGATAGTATTAAAGATAAAATAGATCAAAAAGAGTTATTGATTCAAATAATACATGGATTTGAAAAAGAATTTGCAAGTAAAATAGATAGTATTAAAGAAGAAGTAGAATGGGGAAATAAATCAATATTTGCGAGAATGTTTGGTAGAAGAAAGAACAGACCTCAAAAGATTGACGATGAAGAAATTTAGTATTGTTAAAGTCCCTAAAGGAGAGAAATTATGACATATATAGATTTAATCAATGATAAGAGATTTAATTATTTATTAGAAAAGTATATGAATAGTGAAAGTGCAGGAATTGACTACAAAAATTATTTTAAACATTTCATAGAAAATATGAATAAGAGCGAGATTATTATTCCTGTTCTCGGAATTCAAGGGGCTGGGAAAAGTAGTTTTTTAAATTCGATTTTAATGGATGAAAATATACTTCCTACTGATGTAGATGAAACTACATGTGTACCAGTAGAAGTTCGTTTTGGAAATGACACATCACGTGCACAAGTTCATTTTAAAGGTAGAAATATGGAAGAAATACATATAAATGATCTTGAAAAATATGTGCATAATGATTATAATCCAGCAAATGAAATTGGTGTAAGTAAAATTGTCATATATAATAATAGTGAAATATTAAAAGATAATATTGTACTTGTTGATTTGCCTGGAGTAGGGAGTTTAACTCCAGAAAATCAAAAAACTACTCTTGATTATGTTAATAAGCTTGTGGCTGGGATTTTTATGATAAGAACTAACCCTCCTATAACTAGAACTGAGAAGAACTTTATAAATGCATTGTGGCCAAAGCTTTCAAACACTATTTTTGTACAAAATAAGTGGAATGATGAGACAGATGAAGATGCTGAAGATGCAAAAGATCATAATGAAGGTGTGTTAAATGGAATAAGCACTTCACATAATGATAGTAGAGAAGTACATGTTAATGTAGTAAATGTATATGAAGCAGTAAAAGGAAAATTTACTAATGATCCAATACTTTATAATGAATCAGGAATAAATAAAGTTATTTCAGAAATAAAAGATATTTCTAAAAAATATAATTATAATTTAAATGAAACATTAAAGATAAAAATAGAAGAAACTTTTAAGAACCTTGAAGACAGGATACAGAACTTTATAAATGCTTCAATGAATGAAGCTAAAGTAAATGAAGCAGAAAAACAGAAGCAGATAGGTGAAATAAAAGAAATACTTTCATATAATAAAAATTACTTCAGAGAAATAAGAAATTATGCAAATGATGAAATGGATAAAATAATTGAAGAAGCATCTTATATAATAAAAGAAAATATGGAGAACTTAAGATATAACATAAAGAATGTTATAAATAGAGGACTTGTAGATGGTGAAATGTTAAGTTCTATTTATAAAGAAAGCTCTGATAAAGCAGTAAATAATATAATGGATGAAGTTCTTGGCATTACTAGTGAGCTTATTATAAACCTTAATAAGAAACTTAATTATGTAACTATAAAAGGTTTTGATGGCACTTATGAGAATATATCATTCTTTAATAAGGAAAGTTCTTTTAAATTTGAAAAATCAATTCCGCCAATATTAGGTTTAAGTACAGGAATTATAGGTGCAGTAGGAACAGTTGCAAGTCTTGGTGGTCCTCTAGGAGTTTTAGTAGGTATGGGAATAGGATTTGTTTTTTCTATAATAGGTGATTCTATAAGGAAAGAAATATTAAGTACAAGAGCAGAATATACTATCAAGGACTTAGAGCCTATGATTGAGGATCTTGAAAATTACTTAAGAGAAGAAATACTTGATGATTTAAGAGCTAAAGCTCAAGAAGTTGACAATTCTATTAAAGAACTTAGAAAGAAAATTGAAAGTACATTTAAAGAGGATATTTTAAGTATATCTAGTCAGTATGATGCAGATTATAATGAAAAACATACCATAGAGTTTGAAAAGGATCTTAACATTCTAAAGAGTTTAAGAAGCATGATTTAGATGTAAAATTATAAGACTTTAATAAATTATTTGAGATAATTAGTTACTATAACATATAAGCTCCTATAATAAAGTATATAGGAGCTACAAAAAAATAAGGAGATGATTATAATGAACGTTTTTGAGACATGTATAAAGAGACAGGAAAGAATAGATTCAATAGTTGAAGCACTTAATATAGATGATATTACATATAAAAACCTTTTGGTAAAGGATAGAATTATGAATCCTTCTCATTTTGTTGTTATGCTTGGAGAAACAAGTGCAGGGAAGAGTACATTGATAAATAGTCTCCTTGCCAAAAAGGCACTTCCTGAAAGTGTAAAACCTACAACAGGTGTAGTTACTGAAGTTGTTATTTCAGATGATGAAGAAGAAAATTTATTAAAAATAAGAAGAGACGCAAAAGTTGAATCAATAGAAAAAGAAAGTTTTGATAAGTTTACTATAAAACCTGCTGATGATATTCATAGACTTAGATATGTAGGAAAAAGTAAAAACGATAAATATAGTGGAATAAGAGTATTTGATACTCCAGGATATGGTTCACTTGTAGATTATCATGAAGATGTATTAAAAGAATTTATACCAGAAAGTGATTTTATAATATATGTTGTTTCGTATAGAGTTGGGCTAAATGATGACGATTATCAGTTCTTAAAGTATGTAGGCGAAATAGTAGGAAATAAAGTTGAAGTTGTTCTTGCAGTAAATATGTGTCCAAGTGGTGTTGCAGAACATAATAAGAGAATTTTAGAAATTCAAAAAAACGTAAATGAATGTATACATAAGGATGTAAAAGTATTTTGTATAGAAAGTAGTAAAGAAAAAAATCCAGATGCATCAGTACTTTGGGATTATATTTATGAAAGAGTCAATGATCCTAGTAAGAAGAAAGAGCTTGGTGAAACACTAAGAACTTATCAAGATTATATATTAGGTGAATGTGAAATAAAAGTTAATTCTAAAATAGCCAATATTGAATCTGAACAAAAAGATATAGCTGAAAGAAGAAAACTTACTAAAGAATTTAATGAAAGAAAAGAAGAGATTACTGGTGTTTTAGAAAGAGGATTTACTAAGACTATAGTAAAATCTATAAAACTTATAGATAAATCGGCTATTGATATTAAAGAAAATATTACAAAATATATAAATGATGAGGCTAAGTGGACTAAAAGAGAAGAAACTTACTCATATATGCAGCATTATTATGTACCAAAGTTAACAGCTGAAGAAACAGAAAATATTCTTACATATATAGAAGATGAAGTTATTCTTTTAGATAAGACTATAGAAGATATGATGAATAAGACAACAGCTGCACTTGAAGATAAAGTTAAGATAAACGTTCCGTGTTATAGTGAAGTAATGGATGGTATTTTGAAGAAGCATGTGGGTGATGAAATTAAGCAGGCAGCTGTACAGATGTTTAGAAATGTTAAAAAAAGCGATAAAAATTCTAAAAATGCTGATATATACAGTAAAAATTTAAAAAAGCTAGAAAATTCATTAACTAAGCATGGTAATATAGGCCTGGCAAAAATAATAAAAGCAATTAGGGCGACTTCTATAAAAGGAATAACTCGTTATTTAAGTGTATTTACTGATTCTATGATATATATTTATGATACAATTGCATGGCAGAAAAAAATAAGTGATATGGCTATGGAAGCAATTGATAATTGGGCAAAGGATGTAGAAAATGCCATAAGAAAATATGTTGATGAACTCAAAGAAAGCAATAGAAATGAAGTAAATGCTTTATTTGATGAATTAGCAGAAGAATTCAAAGAATATGAAAATGTGGACAATATAGAAGAAGATATTGATTATAATACATTATTAAATCTTAAGAGAGAAATAGATTTTAGTCTTCATAAATGTCTTTTTCATATAAATTCACGTAAATAAATATAAAGAAAGAGATATTCTATAAGATAATTTTTTTATTGATTTTTGCATGAATTGAAAAAATATAATGCTAGGCATATAATATATTATGATTTATAGTTATAGAGAGGGATGATTTAAATGAAAGTTGAATTTTGCCGCCTTGACAGTGGAGATGTTGTATTTACAAAGGACTCAAAAGATTTAGAGAATGTTATAAATGTAATCACTAAGATAGGAACAGAAATACATCTATCATTTAGTAAAGATGATTTTATTCATGGTTATGTGCAAAACATAATGTACAGAGTAGATGCAGAAAATAGTGATGAAAGCATAAGAGTATATTTTTCTAAAGATTTTTCTAAATCCGCTTATGCAGAGAGAATATCCCCAGAACATTTAGGAACAGCAAAAATTAATGGGAAAATTGATTAATAGAAATATAAATAATAAGTAAGAATAATTTTCTTACTTATTATTTTAGGTGTGCCCAGCATGGGCACGTGCTAATCGGTGAAAGTCCGTGTTCTTACCTGGGGAGGTCTGATAGATATGTACCAAATGAATAAAATTTCAAGGTTAC
>NZ_JABAGC010000058.1 GCF_012843905.1 Clostridium sp. SM-530-WT-3G | reverse complement strand
AAGCAGATACATTGAAAAAGGAATGAAACATAAGATTTTATAATTTTTTATAGATTTTTATAAGTTTTCAGTAACGGCAGAGTATGTTAGAAGAGTTAAAGAAAAAAGTATATGAAGCTAATATGGAGCTCCAGAAAAAGAAACTTGTTATTTACACTTGGGGAAATGTAAGTGAAATAGATAGAGAAACTGGATTAGTTGTAATTAAACCAAGTGGAGTTGAGTATGATACAATGAAACCAGAAGATATGGTAGTTGTTGATCTGCAAGGCAATATAGTAGAAGGAAATTATAAGCCATCTACAGATACTCCTACACACTTAGTTTTATATAATAAGTATCCTCAAATTGGAGGAGTAGTCCATACTCATTCTGAATGGGCAACAACATTTGCACAAGCTGGTATGGATATACCTGCATTTGGGACAACTCATGCAGATTATTTTTATGGAGATATTCCATGTACTAGAGATCTTACTGATGATGAGATTAATGGAGAATATGAAAAAGAAACTGGAAATGTAATAGTAGAGACAATTGGGGAAAAGGATCCATTAGAAGTTCCAGGAATAGTAGTAAAAAATCATGGACCATTTGCATGGGGTAAAGATGCTGATTCAGCAGTATATAATGCGGTTGTATTAGATAAGGTTGCAGAAATGGCATATAAGACAATGACGCTTAATAATAGAGTACAGCATGTAAAACAAACATTATTGGATAAACATTATCTTAGAAAGCATGGTGCAAATGCTTATTATGGTCAAAGCAATATAACATCAGATAAAAATGAAGAAAGTTTAATTGATAATAAAGAAATATTAACTAAGTAAAATTAATTACTTTTTAGGTGAATAAAATTTAAAGGCAATATTGACTTGGAAAAAATTTGGAGTTAATATAAACTTATAAAATATATTTTAAAAAGTTATTTAAAAATAAGTTTCATATCTTCTGGTGTGCTATTTTAATTATCTTTTTATATGGTAAAATAATAAAAAAATGACAAAATCTAAATCAAAAGTTTTATTTAAAGGAATGGGGAGAAATATGGGTAGAGAACTAGACAAGCTATGTATTAATGCAATAAGAACATTATCTGCAGATGCTATTCAAAAATCAAAATCAGGGCATCCAGGATTACCACTTGGAGCTGCTACTATGGCATTTACACTATGGACAAAAATGAATCATAATGGAAAAAATCCTAAATGGGATAACAGAGATAGATTTATTTTATCTGCTGGGCATGGTTCTATGCTAGAGTATTCATTATTACATTTATTTGGATATGGATTAACAGTAGATGATATTAAAAATTTTAGACAATTAGGAAGCTTAACTCCAGGACATCCTGAATATGGACACACTAAGGGAGTTGAAATAACAACTGGACCACTTGGACAAGGTGTATGTAATGCTGTTGGTATGGCATTAGCTGAAACACATCTTGCAGCTAAATTTAATAAGCCAGATTATAAAGTTGTAGATCATTACACTTACTCAATATGTGGTGATGGATGTTTAATGGAAGGTATTTCAGGTGAAGCAGCATCTCTTGCAGGAACATTAGGACTTGGAAAATTAATAGTTTTATATGATTCAAATAATATTTCAATTGAAGGTAATACTGATATTGCATTTAGAGAAGATGTTGCTAAGAGATATGAAGCTTATGGATGGCAAGTATTAAAAGTAGAAGATGGAAATGATATAGATGCAGTTTCAGATGCAATTGAAGAAGCAAAGAAAGAAACAGCAAAACCAACAATGATTATTGTTAAGAATATAATTGGATTTGGATGCCCAGCTAAGCAGGGTAAATCATCAGCTCATGGAGAACCTTTAGGAGAAGATAATGTAAGAGCTCTTAAAGAAAACTTAGGATGGAAGTTAGAACCAGCATTCTATGTTCCAGATGAAGTATATAGTAATATGAAACAATATATAGATAATGGTGTTGAAAAAGAAGAAAACTGGAATAAGTTATTTGCAGAATATAAAAAGGAATATCCAGAACTAGCTAAAGAATATGAAGAATGGATGAGTGGAAAAGTAAATATTGAAGCTTTAGAGTCAGAAGATTTCTGGAAATTTGATAAATCTATGGCTACAAGGCAATCTTCAGGAATAGTTATAAATAGATTAGCTGATATTATTCCTAACTTTATTGGAGGTTCAGCAGATTTAGCACCTTCTAATAAAACTCATATGGATAATAGAGAAGATTATTCAGCAGAAAATAGAAGTGGTTCAAATCTACACTTTGGTGTAAGAGAACATGCTATGGCAGCTATAACAAATGGTATTTGTGCTCATGGAGGGTTAATACCATACTGTGCAACATTTTTTGTATTTAGTGACTATATGAAGGGGGCAATGAGATTATCAGCATTAATGAATCTTCCTGTAACTTATGTATTAACTCATGACAGTATAGGGGTAGGAGAAGATGGTCCTACTCATGAACCAATAGAACAATTAGCAGCTTTGAGAAGTATGCCAAATATGACAGTATTTAGACCAGCTGATTCTAAAGAAACAGCTGCAGCATGGTACTATGCAGTAACTAATGGTTCAGCACCAACTTCATTAGTATTAACAAGACAAAACTTACCTCTTTACGATGAAAGCGGAAAGAACGCATTAAAGGGAGCTTATATTCTTAAAGATTCTAAGAAAGAAACACCAGATATGTTATTAATGGCATCAGGTTCAGAAGTTGAATTAATATACAAAGCTGCAGAAGAACTTGAAAAATGCGGAATAGATGCAAGAGTAATAAGTATGCCTTCATTTGAATTATTTGATGCTCAAGATGAAGCGTATAAAGAAAGTGTAATGCCAAGATCAGTTAGAGCTAGAGTTGCAGTTGAAGCATTAAGCTCATTTGGATGGCATAAATATACTGGTCTTGATGGTGAAGTTATATCATTAGATAAATTTGGAGCATCAGGTCCAGCAGCTAAGTTATTTGAAAAATACGGATTTACTGTTGAAAATGTTGTGAATACAGCTAAAAAAGTAATTGAAAAATAGTATAGAGAGTAAGTACTCCAATAATATATGAATATTTTGAAAGCAAGCTTAAGGATTTATTTAATCATATTATTTATCTGACTGGCTTGCTTTCTTTAAAACAGAAATGAGATTGTGGGGGGGATTTTTATGGGATTAATACTTAGTGATGTGAAAAAAGCAATAGTTAATGGAAAAACAGTACTTGGAATAGAATTTGGATCAACTAGAATAAAAGCAGTTTTAATTAATGAAAACCATGAACCTATAGCAAGTGGAAGTCATGAATGGGAAAATAGATATGTAGATAATATATGGACTTATACATTAGATGATATATGGAGTGGACTTCAAAATAGTTATAAAAATATGGCTAAGGATGTTAAGGAAAAGTATGGGGTAGTAATTAAGAAAATAGGCTCTATAGGAATTAGTGCTATGATGCATGGATACATGGTATTTAATAAAGAAGGGGAGCTTTTAGTACCATTTAGAACATGGCGTAATACAATTACAGAAGAAGCATCTGAAAAACTTACTGAATTATTTAATTATCATATTCCTCAAAGATGGAGTATAGCTCATTTATATCAAGCAATATTAAATAAAGAAGAACATGTACCTAATATTGATTTTCAAACTACATTAGAAGGGTACATACATTGGAAGCTTACTGGTGAAAAGGTTTTAGGTATAGGAGAAGCTTCAGGAATGTTTCCTATAGATATAGAAACTAAAGATTTTAATAAAAGAATGATCAATCAATTTAATGAATTGATTTCAGATAAAAATCTTTCATGGAAACTTGAGGAAATACTTCCTAAAGTATTATTAGCAGGAGAAAATGCAGGAGTTTTATCTGAAGAAGGAGCAAAATTACTTGATGTTTCAGGAGAATTAGAAGCAGGAATTCCACTTTGTCCTCCAGAAGGAGATGCAGGTACTGGAATGACTGCAACTAATAGTGTAGCTAAATGTACAGGTAATATTTCAGCAGGAACATCAGTTTTTGCTATGATAGTATTAGAAAAGGAATTATCTAAAGTTCATAAAGAAATAGATCTTGTTACTACTCCTACTGGAAATCTTGTTGCTATGGTTCATTGTAATAACTGTACATCAGATATTAATGCTTGGATGGGAATATTTAAGGAATTTGCAGAAGCTCTTGGCGTAGATGCAGATATGAATAAATTATTTTCAATTTTATATAATAAAGCTCTTGAAGGAGACCCAGATTGTGGTGGATTATTAGCATATAATTATTTTTCAGGAGAACATATAACAGGTTTTGAAGAAGGACGTCCATTATTTGTGCGTTCACCAGAAAGTAAATTTAATTTAGCTAATTTCATTAGAGTAAATTTATTTACATCATTAGGTGCATTAAAAACAGGATTAGATATTCTATTGAAAGAAGAAGGTGTAAAGCTAGATTCTATATTAGGACATGGTGGATTGTTCAAGACAAAAGGAGTCGGACAAAGAATTATGGCAGCTGCTATAAATGCTCCTGTTTCTGTTATGGAAACAGCAGGGGAAGGTGGAGCATGGGGAATTGCACTTCTTGCTTCTTATATGATTAATAAAGATAAAAATGAGGCTTTTGAAGATTATCTTTCAAATAAAGTTTTTGAAGGAAGATTAGGAATTACGGTAGAACCAAATTCAGAAGATGTTAAAGGCTTTGATGAGTTTATTAAACGCTATAGTTTAGGATTATCTATTGAAAGAGCTGCAATTAATTATTTAAAGTAGGGTTATTTCAATAAAGGTTTTAATTTGTATAAAAATTTATAAGTGATGCTAAATAGATTGATAATATTTATATTTAGTATCACTTTTATATTTATTTGTGCAAATTTAAATGAATTTATTAAGGTGAATTAAAAAGTATACTATATAAATTTATCAAAATATTAATTAAATAATAATTGTTTCAATAGTATATATGGTGTAAAATGATATTAATATTAAAAATGAAAAAAATGTAAAATTTTTGTGGTTAATATTAAGATTTGTTTATTTTTTACAACAGATAAATAAACGTAAAAGGTGGAGGAATGGGATGGATATTAGAATAGTGGCAGATAGTTGTGTAGACTACTGTAAAGATATTTTTGGAAATGAAGAGAATTTTGAAAGAGTACCCTTTAAAATAATCATTGATAATGAAGAAATAATAGATAAAAATTTAGATGTACATGCTCTTATAAAGAAGATGAAGGGCACAAAAGAAAAAATAACAACAGCATGTCCGTCGCCACATGAGTTTTTAACTGCGTTAGAAAAGAGTAAGAATAATTTTGTAGTTACTATTTCTGAAAAGTTAAGTGGATCTCATAATAGTGCAGTGATTGCAGCCAATATGCTTAAAGATGAGAATGAAGATTCCTTTGTACATATATTTGATTGTAAGACAGCTACTGCTGGAGCAAGCTTAATTGTATTAAAAATTAAAGAATTAATAGAAAAAAATATTGATAAGAATGAAATAATAAAAGAAGTTAATATATACATAGATGAAATGAAAACATTTTTAGTACCAGTAAGGTTAGATAATTTGGCTAAAAACGGAAGGATAAGCAGTAAGAAAGCCTTTGTTGGTTCACTTCTTCAGGTTACTCCTATAATGTGTGATAATGGAAATGGAGAACTTATTTTAAAAGAACAAGTAAGAGGAAGAAAGAAAGCATTTAATAGATTATTAGACATGATAGGAGAAGAAGGAACTGATTTTAGTAATAAAGTTTTAGGAATTTCTCACGTAAATAATCTAAAAAGGGCTGAGAGTCTTAAGGAAGAAATACAAAGCAGATATAATTTTAAAGATATAATTATATTTGAAGCTGGAGGGCTTACAACGATCTATGCTGATGATGGTGGAATTGTAGTATGTTTTTAATTTAAATATATAGAAAATAGACAAGCTGATTAAATAGACTTTAGATTTTAACATTGTCACAATAAAAAAGAGTATCTAATAAACGAGGGGATGTTTTTAGATACTCTTTTTTATTAGTAATAATTAAATTTTAGTCACGGTCTCACGTTCAATTAGTAAATTGTATAGAATGATTCTTTTACTGTTTTTATTATTTGACTCTATTTTTTCTAATAATAATTCTGCAGCATTAGAACCAAGTTCAGAAATCTTTTGGTCTATTGTAGTTAATTTTGGTTCAACGAACTTGCAAAGGGCTATATTATCATAACCTATAATTGAAATTTCGTTAGGAACTTTTATGGATAATTTCTTACAAGCATTCAGTACTCCTACAGCCATCAAATCATTACATGCAAAAACTGCTGTAAAGTGATTTGATTTTAATTTATCAGAAAAAATATTCATAGTATTTTCAACTGTATCAAGATTGTTACCACTACCTATATTTATAATATTGCCAGGATTAAAGTTATTAATTTCTTTCATAAAATCAATATAAGCTCTTTCTTTTATATCGTATGAATAACTATCCTTACCACGTACAAACATTATATCTTTATGATTATTTTTATTAAGATATTGTAATGCTTCTCTTGCCCCAGAAGATTCATCAGTAGAGACACATGATATATTTAAATCAGTGTATTCTGAGTTGATAAATACAATAGGATACTTCTGAGCTAAATTTTTATAAAACCCAGATTTTATGTTCTTAGAACTAGGGCTGGCAACTATTATTCCTGAAACATTTCTAGCTATTAAACTATTTACACAGGTCATTTCTTCTTTATAATTATCATTGGAACATGTAAGTATAAGAGATAATGAATTTTCTTTTAGTGATTTTTCTAAACTAGAAATAAGTTCAGTAAAGAACATGTTATTTATACTTGGCACAACAACTCCAACAGCAGTAGATTTCTGCTTAGTAAGTTCTCGAGCTTGAATATTTGGAATATAGTTTAATTCATTAATAACCTGCATTACTTTTTCTTTTGTTTCTGCTTTTACGGGGTAGTTTCCATTCATAACTCTTGAAACAGTAGCAACTGATACATTTGCCTTTTTAGCTACTTCTTGTATAGTAATTTTCATAAATTATTCACCTTATAAAGTTTCTATAAATTTATCAAATGCACTTAGTCCTGTAGAATTTCTCTTGAATACTCCAGCATGATTCAATACTTCTAAGAAGACATTACCAACTTCATCTCTTACGATAGAGTCTGCATTTTCTTCATTTATGATATCATACTTTTCAATTATTTGTTTATACCAATCGGCATGTTTGGATATATTTTCTTTATCAGATATATCAGGAATCTTATTTATTAAGCATTCTTTTACTTCATTTAATTCAGCTTTTAATCTGGCAGGAAGTACTGCAAGTCCCATAACTTCAATAAGTCCTATATTTTCTTTCTTAATATGATGAACTTCATTGTGTGGATGGAAGATTCCAAGAGGATATTTATCTGTTGTTCTATTGTTTCTTAGAACTAAATCTAATTCATAATTTCCATCTCTTCTTCTCGCAATAGGAGTAATTGTGTTATGAGGTTCATTATTTGACTCAAATAATATATCTACTGATTCATCAGAATATTTTCTCCATGAAGTTAAAATATGATCAGCAAGTTCTACTAATTTTTCTTTATCACTTCCGTTGATTCTTATTACAGACATAGGCCATTTAACTCTTCCTACTGTTATATCTTCATATCCAGCAATTTTATAGAATTTTTCAATTGGAGCTTTTTCCATTGCAAATGTATAATGTCCTCCTTGATAGTGGTCATGAGATAATATTGAACCACCTACTATAGGAAGGTCAGCATTTGATCCTGCAAAATAGTGAGGAAGTATTTCTACAAAATTTAATAAGTTAGCAAAAGTATCTTTATTAATTTTCATAGGAGTATGTTCACTATTAAATATTATGCAATGTTCATTATAGTAAGTATAAGGTGAGTATTGCATAAAATATTGATGATTTGATAAAGTCATAGGGATTATTCTATGAGTCTGTCTTGCAGGGTGATTTAAGTTACCGTAAAATCCTTCATTTTCCTTGCATAAAAGACATTTTGGATAAGAAGATGATTTTACAAGTTTTGCTTTTGCAATTTCTTTTGGATCTTTTTCAGGCTTAGATAAGTTTATAGTTATATCTAAATCACCATATGGAGTTTCAGTCTTCCATATTATATTTTTATCTATTCTATCTTTTCTTATATAATTTGAAGCAATGCTTAAATTATAATAATAGTCCGTTGCCTTCTGTGGCAATGCTGAATAAAGTTCTTTAAACTTGCCTATAACTTCAGAAGGTCTTGGCATAAGGCAGTTCATTATATTTGTATCAAATAAATCACGTTCTGTAACAGTATCTTCAATTAAATTTTTGCTTACAGCATAATCTAATATATTTTCTAAAATAGGGGAAGCTGTTTCTAGTTCTTCATTAATTTCTTCTGGTTCAAATTCAGTTAGTTTTAATAAACCTAAAAGCATATTTGAAGCATAAATTTTATCTTCTTCATGTATTAAATTTTTTTGTAGAGCAAAGTTTATTAATCTGTTTAATTCATGGTTAATCATGAGAAAACCTCCTATTTTTCAAATCCATTTGGGTGAGCTACATGGAATGCCCATGCATCTTTAATTATTTGTTTTACATCTGTATATTTAGGAGTCCATCCTAAAATAGTTCTAGCTTTATCACTTGATGCGATTAATTGTGCAGGATCACCAGCTCTTCTGTCTCCTAAGATAACTTTAATATCTTGGTTTGTTACTTCTTCAGCAGCTTTAATCATTTCTTTTACGCTGAAACCAACACCGTTTCCTAAGTTGAATACGTTACTTTCATTTCCAGCTTTTAAATATTCAACAGCTTTTATATGAGCATCTGCTAAGTCTAAAACATGGATATAATCACGTAAGCATGTTCCATCTGGTGTGTTATAATCTGTACCGAATACTGTTATAGCTTCACGTTTCTTTAATGGAACTTGTAATATTAATGGAATTAAGTGAGTTTCAGGGTTATGATCTTCACCTAAAGTACCGTCGCCTAAAGAACCAGCAGCATTAAAGTATCTTAAAGCTACAAATTTTATTCCATAAGCTTTATCACACCATTTCATCATTTTTTCCATAGCAAGTTTTGTTTCACCATAAGGATTAGTTGGGCATGTATCATCATCTTCTAATATAGGAATTCTCTTTGGCTCTCCATAAACAGCAGCAGTAGAAGAGAATACTATATTTTTAATGTTATGTTTAACCATACTTTCAAGAAGAACTTGCATTCCATAAACATTGTTATTGAAGTATAGAAGAGGTTTAACCATACTTTCACCAACTAGCGAATTAGCTGCAAAGTGTACAACACATTCAATATTGTTTTCAGTGAATATTTTATCTAAGATTTCAGCATCGCGAATATCGCCCTTGTAGAATTTTGCTTTTGGATTTACTGCATCTATATGACCACTTTGTAAATTATCTACTATTACGACATCTTTTCCTTGTTCAATTAATTTATAAACTGTATGTGACCCTATATAACCAGCACCACCACAAACTAATATTGACATAAAAACACTTCCTTTTAAAATTTAAATCTTAATTGTATATTAAATTATTTTAATTTTTAATTATTTTAATTTTCTTGTACCATCTGATATTTCTACTATATAGAAGCTTGGTTCATAGCCTATTTTTTCAGTATATTTTGGAGTGATTGTAGAGATAAAATTATCTACACATTCATCTTTAATAATACTTACTGTACAGCCACCAAAACCTGCACCAGTCATACGAGAACCAATTACACCATCACATTCCCAAGCTAATGATACAAGAGTATCTAGTTCAGTACCTGTAACTTCATAATCATCTCTAAGTGAAACATGAGATTCATTCATAAGTTTACCAAATAACTCTAAATCATTGTTTTCTAATGCTTTAACAGCTTTTAATGTTCTTTGATTTTCATAAACTGCATGTTTTGCTCTTTTTACTCTTACAGGATCAGTAATTTGAGATTTTACTTCTTCAAATTCTTCTTCTGTAAGTTCTCCTAATGAATTAACATTTTTAACTGCTTGAATTTCTTTTAATGCAGTTTCACATTCTTCTCTTCTTTCATTATATTTAGAATCTGCTAATCCACGTTTTTTATTTGTATTACCAATTACTATTTTGTATCCATCCATGTTAAGTTTGCTGTAAGAGTATTGTAATGTGTTACAATCTAGAAGAATAGCACAGTCTTTTTTACCCATTCCAACAGCAAATTGATCCATTATTCCACAGTTAACACCAATGAATTTATTTTCAGCTTCTTGACACATTTTAACTATATCAACCATATCTATGTTAAAGTTGAATGTTTCGTTTAAGATGCATCCCATTAATACTTCAAGTGAAGCAGAAGATGATAAACCAGATCCATTAGGGATGTTACCAAAGAATAAAATGTTGAATCCATGTTCAGGTTTGAATCCATGATCTTCGAATGTTTTAATTACTCCCTTTGGATAGTTTGCCCAATTATGAGCTTTATCATTAACTAGGTTTTCTAAATCAAATTCTATAGTTCCTAATTCTTCAAAATTAAGAGAATTAACAAAACATTTTTTATCATCCCTATTTGATACGATTGCATAGGTACCTATAGTAAGGGCACATGGAAATACATGTCCGCCATTATAATCTGTATGTTCACCGATTAAATTAACTCTTCCTGGAGAGAAGAAAGCCGCATCTGAATCTATTTTAAATATTTCTTTAAATTTTTCTTTTAATGTATTTAATTCGTTCATTTAAATCGCCGCCTTTGATAATATTTTTTATCTATGTAATTATAGTAACCGATTACTATAAAAATGTAAATGGTTTCTTTAAAAATTTTTTGAAAAAGTTTTCTTTTTCGATAATAGATTAATTTTATGTATAGAAAGCGATTACTATATTATTGTAAAAAATTATATTTTTGTATAAAAAGTGGCCTATAATTAGATGAATTAATATCTAAATCATTTAATCACAAGCCTGTATTACTTATATTTATTTGTTTCAAAAATGTGTTTCCAATACCTTTTAGGCATCATTCTACATTGTAGTCTTAAGTTTTTACGTTCCTCAATATCAGTTGCTTTAAAATAAGCTTTCCATAATTTCATATATTCATCGTCATGGGATTTTAACTGTTCATAAATATCATAAGACATACTAACTATTTCATATGATGATGAATTATATACTACAGCTTTTTCACGCTTAATATCGTGTATTATAAAGTACTCATTTGGAAAACGATTCTTAAAATGCTCAGCTAATAGTTCAACGATATTATTATCTGGTTCTATTGAAGAGTATAAAAATTTATTTTCTATATAATTAAATCTTACAAAGCCTTCAAATCTATGTCTTTCAAGAGATACTCTTTTATTTATTTCATCTATAATTCGTACTTCATTCAAATTTAAGAAGCTATGAACATCCTTACCTAATTTAAATGCACTTTTTAGATATTTGTATATTATTAAGCCTCTCTCAACTTCACAGCTCAAATAGACCATATATATTTTTTTAAGGCAGAGAAAATCTATTTTATTTATTATAGCATCTCTTACTTTTGTATATTTTATATTATCGGTATCTATATTTACTATAGTACCGAGCAAAAGGGGAGAGGAAAAGTCCTTTTCACTGTAGATACCATCAATAGTTGATTTTGAATAAAAAGCATAGTATATAGCACATAACATTCCTTCAAATGAATCATCATATAATAATATTTCCATAATTAAAATTCCCCGCTTATAGATGTAAATTTTTCAGGAAGAGTAAGGATATTTTCATGAGGAATAATTAAATTTGAATTACTACTAGATGACGGAAGTAATATATTAGAGTTAATATCACTTGTTTTGTAATTATTAGAATCAAAAAATGATATTTGATTTTCATCTACAGTTTTTTTGTTATCTATATTTCCTAAAAGTAATCTGGTTTTAATTGATTCATCATTGAAGGATACTCCGCCATAATATTTGCCACAGCATGTAATAAAATATTTCGCTCTCTTTAAAACGACTCTTATTTTCTTTAAATCCTCAAAGGTTAATTTATGAACTCTTCTGATTTTTATTATCTTCTTTGCTGAAGTCACACCTATACCAGGAACGCGTAGAAGAGTTTCATAAGGAGCTTTATTTATTTCAACAGGAAAATCATTAAGATTAGTCAAGGCCCATTGTGTTTTAGGATCAAAGTTTAAATCAAAATTATCAGTTTCATTTTTTAATAATTCATCTGCTTTAAATCCATAAAATCTTAAAAGCCAGTCAGCCTGATATAATCTATGTTCTCTAAGCATTGGAGGGTGACTTATATCTGGTAAAAGTTTGTTATCTTTTATTACAGGAACATAAGCTGAATAATAAACTCTTTTTAAATTATATTTATCATATAAGTTTTGAGATAAATTTATTATTTTAAAGTCGCTTTCAGGTGTAGCACCTACTATAAGCTGTGTACTTTGACCTCCAGGTACAAATAATGGAGTGCTTTTTATGCTTTTTTTCATTTCTTTGTAGTTTATAATATTATTTTTTATGGTTTTCATAGGAGTCAATATTTTTTCTTTACTTTTTTGTGGTGCTAAAAGTTTAAGGCTGTCATTTGAAGGTAGTTCAATATTTACACTCATTCTATCTGCAAATCTTCCAGCTTCTTCAATAAGCTCCTGACTTGCTCCTGGTATGGCTTTTAAATGAATATAGCCATTAAATTTATGAACTAGTCTTAAGGTTTTTACTGTTTTTAAAAGGAGTTCCATTGTGTAATTTGGATTTTTTACTACAGCAGAACTTAAAAAGAGACCTTCAATATAATTTCTTTTGTAAAAATTTATAGTGAGATTACATACTTCTTCTGGTGTAAAAGTTGTTCTGATAAAATCATGCGATAAACCGTTTATACAGTATTTACAGTCAAATATACAGTCATTAGAAAAGAGTATTTTTAGCAATGAAATACATCTTCCATCAGCAGTAAAACTATGGCATATACCATAGCTTGCTGCATCGCCAATTCCATTATTTTTATTTTTTCTACTTGAACCTGAAGAAGAACAAGAAACATCATACTTTGCAGCATTAGACAAAATTTTGAGTTTATCCATAATATCCATTTATAACACCTCCTAAGTGAGAGCCCAAATCTATGATTTGGTTGCTCGAACTTACTCAGCGAACGCAGTGAGTCGAGTTTCCTCATCAGAGAGCC
>NZ_JABAGC010000057.1 GCF_012843905.1 Clostridium sp. SM-530-WT-3G | reverse complement strand
TATCACTATGTGGGTTGTAACCTTGAAATTTTATTCATTTGGTACATATCTATCAGACCTCCCCAGGTAAGAACACGGACTTTCACCGATTAGAACGTGCCCATGCTGGGCACACCAAAAAAATATAACTGGAAGAAAAACTTCCAGTTATATAACATTTCATATTCATATTTACAAAGTCAAACTTCTTTGCTCCGTGTAAATATAAATACCAATTATTATTTTCCAGCTTTAGGATAACAAGGATTAGCATCATCAAATTCATAATGACTAATATGTCCATCTTGCATCCAGCGGCGTAGACGATCCACTTCTTCTGCATGATCAGGATCTAGTAATTGAGGAAATTCACCTCTAATTGTGTTATCATAACTTGCCATATTGATTACTTTTGGTTTTACATCTTGAACAAAATCATATGTACGACCAAAAATAACATCGTCAAGAATCCATTTTTCACCTGACTTAAACTCAATCTTTAGCTTGCCATTTGGTAACCCTTTTGAAGCACTTGCATCTTGTACAGAGTCTTTACTAGCCTCACTAATCTCATTAGAGTGAATCTTATAAATCTTGTGAATAGATGTAATATACATAGCTAAACCGTCATCTTCTTTATTAATAACAATTTGCGATATCTTTTCATCAAGTTTAGGTATATAAGCTCCAAATAATTCTTTATATTCCTTATCTAGAACTCGATTTTCAAATCTATTAATATTTATTCTTGATACTTCCTCCATACAAAAATACCTCACAACTAAATATTAGTATTTAATCTTTCCATCTGCAGTAAGAGACTTATATCCCATTCTTTCTAACCATTGTGGCATAGTTAGTTCTTCCATTATTTCCATATCTCTTTCTGGAGTAAGGATTGATCCTCCTGGAATTGAATCTACAGGTAATGAAACATAAGGAGCAACAGTAATAGCATTACCAATTTGACCTGGTTCCATCATTACGTGAGCAAAACCAATCCAAGATTCTTTGAATGATGTATTAGCATCTTGACCACATTCAGCAATAGATTTTGCGATTGCTCTACGACGTCCTTCTAAGAATTCAAGAAGTTCATCTTCATTAGGAGTTTCCCAAACACCAGCATCTTCAATAAACATATTAGAATCTTTTGATGGATCCTTTGCAAATGAAATTGCTATAGCAGACCAAACACCATAACCTTGACCTGGTTTCATATCAGCGTCATTCTTTGGACGTGATGCAGTAACACCTTTGTTAGCACAAACTATAAATGAACCTGGTGCTGGATAATGACGACGTTCATCATTAGTACCAAAGTATTCAACAAGTGCATCTTGTAATGGCTTTGCGTCATATATTGGTAATTCGCTTCCATCCCATTGTTTTACTATGAAAAGTGGTTTTGCGTTATCAACTTCTGGGTTTCTTAACATATCATAACCAATAACATGTCCTTGTACTCCAGTGAAACTTGAAGCAGTTGTCATATTAATTTGTCCGATATATGCATTCTTTGTTTCAGCACGGTCATATGAAACTATTCCATCTAAAACATCATCATCAGTCTTATCTCTAACACCTGCATCTACTTTTATTCCTGTAACATAACCGTTACCTATATTTCCTGGTTCCATATAACCACGTGTCCATTGTTTGTATGGACTAATAGCAATACGGTCAACTCCAAGTTTATTTAATTTTCTATCTAATTCACTCATTTTAAAAACCTCCATTAACTTAAAACATTACATTAAAGAAGGCACCCATCTCTTTCTTACGGGTACAGTTTACTCCTCAATTATTTAAAAAGCAAAAAGCTTATAGAACATAACAATCAAAAAAATATGTCGAATTTTAATAATTTAAATAAATCATTTTAAATTTAAATGTAAAATGTTCTGTTATTTTATGATTACATTAGAAAATCCCAAAAAATATTTTAGTATAATTTTCATATTTTTCTCACATTGATAACGTTAACTTAGAAAAAAAAGCAAATATATTCTCCTATTTCTCATATTATTTTAGTTCATATCCTTTTTTATTTTGTTTTTTTAATTTTTTAAATATATTTTAATGTTTAAATAAATTTAATTATATCAACAATAAAAATATAATATAATGTAATATGTTCATAGAAAGACAAATTTAAAATTTAATATTTATATACTAACAATGAATGAATAAATTTTTAAAGATTAATATATTACAAACTTTAAAATTTATTGCACAATAATACTTGAAAGGAAGAAAATATGAAAAAATTAATCGCAATAATATTATCATTATTATTCTCATTACAGTTAATTGGGTGCTCAAGCAAAGAAGATGGTATAAAAATACCTTTTAGACTAGGAAATGTTATAAGTTATGATGCCAGTAATTCAGCATTAGGATATTTACAAAGCTCTGATACAATTACAGTCACAGATGATAAATATATAACATTTACACCAAAAGAAAATGTGAACGATACTGGATTTATATTTTATCCAGGAGGATTAGTTGAACCAGAAGCATATGCTCCAATTATGAATAAAATATCACAACAAGGCTATCAGGTAATAGTCGTACCTATGCCTATGAATCTAGCTATATTTGATTCAAATAAAGCAAAGGATGTTATTAAAGATTATCCTAATATAAAAAACTGGGTTATAGGAGGCCATTCTTTAGGTGGTGTTATGGCATGCAAATATGCAGCAAAAAATCCTGATACTATAAAAGGAGTTGTTCTTTATGCATCATACCCCCAAAATGATGAATTAAAAGATACAGATATAAGAGTATTATCACTATGGGGAAGCGAAGATAGAGTTGCAAAGATTGATAAAATACTGGATGCAAAAAATCAAGTAAACTCTGATTCTGAATTTATTGAAATAATAGGTGGAAACCATGACCACTTTGGAGATTACGGTGAACAAAAAGGTGACGGTGAAAGTATTATAACTCCTCAAGAACAATGGGACGAAGTTGCACAATATACTGTAGCTTTTTTAGAATCTTTTAATGATTAATCCAAGATAAATAATATTTATAAAATTTAAACTACATATCATTTCTTAAAAATATAAAAACTATAGGATAACTAGCCAAATTGCTGATTATCCTATAGTTTTGCTAATATGTATATTATTATTTCATTTCTTCTAAATGACCCTTACAAATACAACCTTTAGATAATTACCTTCTGGGAATTTATCTGTTACAGCAAAATCTGCTGGAAGGCTGTATTCTTCTAATATCTCATAATGCTTATTACTTTCCTTAAACGCCTTATCTATAAATTTCTTAAACTTAACCATATTAAATGTAGCACAGTTAGTAGATGCAACTATTACTCCTCCATCATTAGTAAGCTTTATTGCTGATTTTACTAAGTCAGGGTAATCCTTAGCTGCACTAAATCTATTATCCTTAGATGTTGCAAAACTAGGTGGATCTAATATAACCACATCAAATTTCTGCTCTTCCTTAGCGGCCCTCTTAAAGTAATGGAATATATCTTCTACTACAATATTATGCTTATTATAATCTATATCATTTATAGTGAAATTTTCTCTTGTTTTTTCTAGACTTCTTGATGCAAGGTCAACACTAGTAGTTATAGCCCCACCTTTAGCTGCAGCCATAGAAAACGCACCTGTATATGAGAATGTATTTAATACTGTTTTATTTTTAGAATAATGTAGCTTGATTGATTTTCTTACATCCTTCTGATCAAGGAATACACCAACCATTGCTCCATCATTAAGGTAAATTGCAAAATTAACACCATTTTCTTTTACTATTAAAGGTTCTGGTGCTTTTCTTCCACTTACATAACTGTCTTCATCTACAACCATCCCGTTTTCTTCAAATCTCTTCTTCTGATATATTCCATCTACAGATACAAGAGATTTTATAGCTTTCATTATCATATCTTTAAATACATAAATACCCTTACTGTACCATGTAATTAAATAATATTCATTAAAATAGTCAATTGTAAGTCCGCCTATTCCGTCACCTTCTCCATTGAAAACTCTGAATGCATTAGTATCTCTTGAATGATATAACTTCATTCTCTTTGAAAAAGCATTTCTTAATTTATCATAGAAGAATTTATAATCAAATTTACTATTTTTACTGTTACTTAAAATCCATCCACAACCTTTGTTTTGAATTCCATAATATCCTCTTCCTATGAAATTCTTCTTTTTATCAACAAGATTTATAATACTGCCTTCCTCTTTTAAAATGTTGCTATTTTCAAGAGCCTCAGCCATTACCAATGGATATCCCTTTTTATATTTATTAAGGAATTCATCTTTTATTATCAGTGTTAATTCTTTCATACATGCACCTACCTAATTCTTTGTCTTATGCTTTAACAATTATACCATAACTTATTTAATAAATACCCTTTTTATATCTAGAAGTAAAATAATGTAATTAAAATCTATTAATAATTTGTTTATATATATGACACACTTTTGTCACATAGTTATTGCATAATAATGATTGTAAAGTAGTTTAAGCATTATTATTTACCCCTTAACCATATTTATATGGTTTTGAAAAAGTGCCTCGTTCCCCTAAGCGAGGCACTTTTTAGTTTATATAATCATATAGTCTATGAAATGAAAAAAGCAAACATTATAGTTTGCCTCATACCTAAAAATCAATTTTATTTATAATATAATTCTTTAAGCTTATCTGCAATTTCCTCTGCACAACTTGATATTTGCCTTATAGAGTATCCAAGGAGCAAAGGTGATGTTGTAAATCTCGGACTAATTTTACATATTATTTTATTATTCCAATGATAGAAAAATATATTAAAACTATCGCATTTTGCAAAATAATTATTTAATATATAGTGAGTTATTTTCTTCATGCTACGCGAAAGTTCATCAAGTCCTTCAAGATTATCCTCTATAATTACATTAAATTCACTAAATCCACTATATGGTCTATCTGATAAGTTTACTTCGCATAAATCGCTTTTATAAATAGAAAGTCCTTTAAAGTATTCATCTTTCAGCTTCAGCCTGTAATCAATATCTTTTAACCCCACTATCTGCATATGGGGATGTTTCAAACTCCCTCCAGATCTTGGCCCATGATTCTTGTAGAATATAACAGATGCATATTCACTGTATTTTTCCATCTCAAGCCAATGCGAAACACCAAACTGTATAAGCTCTTTAATATATTCATCACTATATTCACTCATATTTCCTTGGCATTTATAAGTTTCAATTAAAACAAGCTGACATGTGTTTTTCATTGTTGGATACTTATTTTTTAGCAACATAAATGGACCTTTTTCATCAATTATATTAGTAAGTAATTCCCTTTTGCAGAAAGGACACTCACTTTTACCTTTTTTATAAAAATCATTTGGCTTTTCTTTACTAATATCATTTAGAAATATAATATATTTTTCTTTTTCCACTTATATCACCCAAAACCTTCCTTAAAATCTACTTCTTAATTAGAACATGTGCACATTTTGAAGGAACAGTTATACTATTTCCAACTATAGGGTAAATCTCATCTACTCCAGCTCTCTCTTTGTTAACTAACACACTCCATCCACAATCTTTCAAATCAATAAATGCTTCTTCATCATTAGGGTTAAATATTACCACCAATGTATTGGATAGATTTCTACCACTGTTATCTTCTATTTTATATGCAACTACGTTATTCTTATAAAAGCTTTCTCCACGTTCTAAGAAAGTAAGATTTTTTCTTATTTCTTCTGCTGAATTCATTCTAAATGCCCTATATTTTTTCCTAAGTTTTATAAGGCCTTTATAATAGTTTACTATATCTCTATAATCATATACTCTTCTCCAATCCAAGCTGTTTACTCTGTCAGGAGCATTATAGCTGTCATGATTGAAGCTTCCATCATCATTTTTCTTACTTCTTAAAAATTCTTCACCTGCTTGGAAAAATGGTATTCCCTGAGATGTAAGAACTATAGCTGCCGCAAGTTTATTCATATTTTTTCTTTTTTCAATGGAATCTTCTCTGTTTGACATAGCAAGTTTATCCCATAAAGTATAGTTATCATGAGCTGATATATAATTAATACATTGATAAGGCTCATTAGCCCATGACCAGTGTGAGTATATTACATTATCATAATTTATTCCCTTCTGACCAGTCGCTGCAACTATAGAAAACTTTATAGTATCTTCAAGACCACCTCTTCCATTTACATATCCACGTTCATTTATATTAAATACATGGCCTTTTACTGCATCTCTAGTATCATCACTGAACGCAGCAATCTGCATTTTATCAAACTTAACAATATTCTGTTTTACAGCAGCATCTTCACCTCTAAGTGGTGTGCCTCCACCAGTCCATCCTTCTCCATACATTAAAATAGATGGATCTATCTTATCAAGCTCTTTTCTTATAAGTTTCATTGTTTCTATGTCATGAAGACCCATAAGATCAAATCTAAATCCGTCAATATGATATTCTTTTGCCCAATATAAAACAGATTCTACTATTAACTTTCTTACCATATATCTTTCAGAGGCAAGTTCATTTCCACATCCAGATCCATTAGAAAAATTGCCATTAGAATCTTGGCGATAATAATATCCTGGTACCGCTAAATTAAGGTTAGAGTCATAGCTTCTATAAGTATGATTGTATACCATATCCATAACTACTCTCATACCACATTTATGAAGGCATTGAACCATTTCCTTAAATTCCTTTATTCTTGCAGCACCATCAAAAGGATTTGTAGAGTATGATCCTTCCGGACAGAAATAATTCTTTGGATCATAACCCCAATTATATTGTGGCACATCTGGTTTACTTTCATCAACAGTTTCATAATCAAAACAAGGCAACAAATGTACATGTGTTATACCTAAATCCTTTAAATAATCTATCCCTGTTGGTATATATTTTTCTGATAAAGCCGTTCCATGTTCACAAAAACCAACATATTTTCCTCTTCTATCTTTTCTAATGTTAGAATTTTCATTTATAGAAAAGTCCCTCACATGAACTTCATATATTATTGATCCTGCTGCACTGCTTAATTCAGGTCTCTCATCCTTATCAAATCCTATTGGATCTGTTGCTTTAAGGTCTACTACCATACCACGATTTCCATTTACCCCCAAAGCTTTTGCATAAGGATCTACAACTTCCCTTTCATTGCCACTATTAGTAACTAGATAATTATAATATTCTCCATCCAAATCTTCTTCAATTTCTATTTTCCAGGTTCCTTGCTCTCCCCTATTCATATCTAGTATCTTTTCTGGAGCATTAGTATAATTTTTTCCGTCCTTACCGTATAAGGCTAGCCTTACATTATTAGCATTTGGAGCCCACAAGACAAATTTTGTACTCTCTTTTGAGTACTGCATGCCGAGTTTACCAATATAATTATTATAATCATTATCTAATAAATTCATTATATTATTACCCCTTTGTTAGTTTTATTACACTTCTTGCTTAAAGACATAATGTTTTACATAAATAATTAAATTTCTTCTACTTTTGCTATTATCTTGCCCGAAAATGCAGGAACTGTAATTTTAACATTTCCTCCATTTATAATGCTCTTCTTATCATCTAATAAGTCTATAGCCTTATCAAAAGATATATTAAATTCCAAAGTATATTCTTTATCAGATAAATTCAAAAGTACATAAACCTTATGGTCACCACTTGTTCTTGAAAATACATATTGTTCATTTCTCACTACAACCTGCTCATAACTGCCATACTTTAGAGCCTGACTTTCTGTTCTTATTTTCCCAAGTTTTTTTATAAGATTAAGCAGTTTTTCATCTTTATATTCAATATTATCTATATTTAATTCTGGTCTTAAAGGAAGATCTGTGCCCTTTCCCTTTACACCTTTAATTCCAAATTCACTTCCATAATAAACACTTGGCACTCCTGGCATTGTATATAAAAGTATATAAACATTATATATATAATCTGGTACTCTTAAAGTACTAGCAATTCTATTAACATCGTGATTATCCACAAAATTATATAAACATAAATCTTTATAAATTCCATACTGCCCAAACTGTCTGTTCAATGAATACGCAATCTCAAAATAGTTCTTATCATTATGACTAGAATAAATTCCCTTATAACATTCATAATTAGTTACTGAATCAAGACTATCTTTATTTGCCCATCTGTTATAATCTCCATGTATTACTTCACCCATAAGCCAAAAATCTTTTTTCTTATTATTAGTAAAATTCTTAAGCACCTTAAAAAATTCAAAATCCATACTGTCTGCTGCATCTAATCTTAAGCCATCTATATCAAACTCATCAATCCACGCTTCAACTGCGCCTAATAGATGATTTATAACTTCTTTATTTCTCAAATTTAACTTAACTAATTCATAATAGCCATTCCAGTTTTTATAATCAAAGTTATCCCCCATAGGGCTTCTTCTATTAAAATCAATTCCATCAAACCATCCGCAGTATTTAGAAAGAGCTCCATTATTTTGAACATCTTTAAACATTTTGAACTCTCTTCCTACATGATTAAATACACCATCTAATATAATCTTAATACCATTTTCATGAAGCTTACTGCATAAATCACTAAAATCCTTATTAGTTCCAAGCCTTTTATCTATTTTATAATAATCAATAGTATCATAACCATGACTGCTAGATTCAAATAGAGGTCCAAAATAAATAGCATTTATATTCATTTCTTTTAAATGAGGTATTAACTTTTCTATTTTTAAAAATCTATTTTCTTCACTATATTCTTTTCCTGGTTCAAGTACACCACAAAATCCCAAGGTAAAAATCTGATAAAAAATACTATTCATTATCCATTCATTCATAATCTTTTCCCCCTTCGTTAAATCTATATAAACTAAAATATATCCAGAACAAATTTATCAATTTATTAAATTCTCATTCTTATATTTCTATCTATTATTAATTTATGCAATTAACTCTTTATTGATTATAAATAAAAAGATAAACTAATAATTTTTTATAATCAGTTTTCTATCTTAAATCACAATAATCTTCAAATAAAAACAAACAGCATCATTTTATTTACAATATTTTAATATTATTATAAATATTTACATCTATATATACTATTATAGCCCTTTTCTTATCCTTTGAAAACATATTTATAAAAATAATTAAATTCTATATATGATATAATAAGTAATATTAATTTTTTCTTTTTAAATTATTAATATAAACTTAATATATTATCCCTATAAACTATCTATTTTATGATATAATATCATGGAATTAATTGCTGTAAATATTAGTATATAAAAGGAGATTGAAAATATGATTCGAAACAAGAAAGCAGTATCATTTCTGATAACTCTTTCAATTACATTAAGCATGTGTACTGCTGCTTTTGCTGATAGAGCAAGTGTAGTAACATTAGGAGCAGACTTAAGTGATGCTCAAAAACAAACAGTACTAAACTACTTTGGTGTAAAAAAAGATGATGTTGTAGTTTTAGATGTTAATAATGCAGAAGAAAGAAAATACCTTCAAGGTATTGCTAGTGAAGCTCAAATTGGTACAAAAACATATTCTTGTGCATATGTACAACCTACAAAATCAGGTAACGGTATAAACGTAAAAACAGTTAATTTAACATATGTAACTTCTTCTATGATTGCTAGCACTCTTGCTACATGTGGAGTTGAAGATGCAAACGTAATTGCAATGACACCTCTTAGTGGTGGTGTTTCAGGAACAGGTGCTCTTACTGGAGTAATATTAGCCTTTGAAGATGCAACTGGTGAAAAGCTTGATGAAACTAAAAAGGAATTAGCTTCTCAAGAGCTTATTACTACAAGTGACTTAGGTGATCAAATAGGTCAAGATGAAGCTACAGGTATAGTAAATGATGTAAAAGCAGATATAATTAAAAATGGTACAAAAGATACAACTCAAATTGCTAATACAATCAACAATGTTACAAATAACTACAATGTAACACTTAATCAAGATCAAGAAAAACAACTTCAAAACTTAATGAGTAAGATTGCTGAACAAGATTATGATTATAGTAAATTAAAAAATACTTTCAAAAATGTTTCCGAAGTAGTTGATGAAGGCCTTGAAGGTTCAGGTATAAAGGTAAAACACACTACAGATGGATTCTTCCAAGCTATTGGTGACTGGTTCTCTAACTTATTTTCAAATAAAGATTTAGGAATACTTGAACAAACAAATGAAAATGAACTTGGAGATAATGTAAAAGTTGATGCTACAAATAAAGAAGCATTAAAAAATGTAGCTGAAAAAGGAAAAGGATTCTTCCAAAGTATAAAAGATTGGCTTTTTGGAACTTATAAATCTAATAATGACTCTAATGATAACTCTTCATCTGAGTCAGCAAAAGATAATACCCCAGCCACATCAATTGATTCAACAAATACAACAGAATATCATAGCACAACTGATGATAAATCAAATTCAAGCAACGATAATTCTCAATCAAATGATAGTGCTTCAAATACTAAGTCATCAGTAAATAGCAATGATTCACAAAATACTTCATCAACTGCACCTAATACACAAAAAAATTAATATTATATAAATAGAGTGCATTAAGCATTAAAATATTAAAAATATAATTCTTATAAAGAAATTAATTATATTAAGAACTAAGAAGTAATAAATAAGAGTTTATTAATAACTAATATAAGTATTAAAAAATACATTATAAAATTATTTTCATATCAACTCTTAAGTATTCTATCTTAGTTCTTATTTTTTATCCAACTTTTACCAATTTATAAAATCTTTTTTCACAAACCTTCTTCATCTATATATATTTTAATAAAATAAACTATTTTTTTATTTATTTTAATAATAAAAAATTATATTAATTCACATACTAATAGCGAACTTAAATTATATATGGAGGTAAAATTATGAACAAAAAAACTATAAAATGCATTGCTGCTTCACTTGCAGTACTTAGTTGCATGTATACAATACCTCAAAGGGTAATGGCTGCAACACCTAGTAATGAAGATGAAGTTTCTTATACTTTCCATAAAGATAAATGTGATGATAAAAAAGAAGATAAGAAAAAAGATAAATGCGATGATAAAAAGGAAGACAAGAAAAAAGATAAATGTGATGACAAAAAGGAAGATAAGAAAAAAGATAAGTGTGATGACAAAAAAGAAGACAATATAAAAAAAGATAAATGCGATGATAAAAAAGAAGATGATATGAAATTAGGTGAAAAAAAAGATAAATGTGAATGTAAAGAAAAAGATGAAGCTCCAAAAAAAGATCTCTTTACAGATGAAAATTGTAAATATCTTTCTTCAGACCAGAAAAAGCAACTAGATGAATGTAAGAAATGTACTGAAAAAGGTGAAAAACTTTCTGATGCTCAAAAAAAAGCATTACATGAAATGGTAGACTGCATAATCAAAGGTAAATTAGGAGACGAAAAATACAAAGACTTTACTTCATTAATGTCTAAAAAGAATAATGGAGATAAACTTAGTGAAGAAGAAGAAAAGAAGTTAAAAGAATATATGAATAAAATCGAAAGCAAGGATAAACCTACTTCTGCTGAAATCATAAAACAATTTTTAAGATAAATACATAACTGCTATCATATTTATTTTTTATCGTAGAAGATTAAATTTAGTCTTTATAAATAAAAAGAGATGTATCTCATTGGATTTACATCTCTTTTATTATATTTATATATTAAAGTTTAAATACTATTCCTACTACTGCAGCTATTGCTATGTATAAAATAGGATGTTTTTTAAATTTCATAATACTATAAAAAATTATTACAAAAAATATAAGTCCCTTTATATTAAATAAATTTATAATATTATGAGTTTTTTCAAATAAATCAATATTTAATAGTGATATTTTCACCACTTCAAAAGCAGCTGCTGCAATAAGCCCTATACTTGCTGGTCTTAACCCTTCAAATACAGAATTCACATAAACATTATCATTAAATTTTTCAAGAAATTTAGCAATTATTATTATAATAATAAGCGAAGGTAATACAATACCAAAAGTAGAAATTAATGAACCTAGAACTCCAGCTGTAATAAATCCTGCATATGTTGCCATATTAATTCCCATTGGTCCTGGAGTTGATTGTGATACAGCTACCATATCTGCAAGCATACTTTGAGTGAACCAGTCATGCTTATATGTTAATTGAATTAAAAATGGTAAAGTAGCTAATCCTCCACCTACTGCAAATAATCCCGTTTTAAAGAATTCTAAAAACAGTACAATATAAAGATGCATTATTTATGTCCTCCTTTTTCCCCTGCTTTAGTAAGAAGACCTACTATTCCTGCTGCTATAACTATCCATACTGGAGATATTTTTAATAGTCCTCCAACTACAAATGCTGCTACTGCTATAATTATACCTATATAATTCTTTACAGATTTTTTCCAAAGATTTATGACAGAGCTTATTATAAGCCCTACTACTGCAACCCTTACTCCTGCAAATGCATGTTGTACTATTTCATAATTAGCAAAATTGTTAAGAAATGCAGCTATAATTAATATTATTACTATTGATGGGAATACAACACCTGCAGTTGCAGCTATACCACCAAGTATTCCTTTTACCTTATAACCCACAAAAGTTGCTGTATTAACTGCTATTACTCCTGGAGTACACTGACCTACAGCGTAATAATTAACTATTTCTGCATCCGTTGCCCATTTTCTTTTTTCTACTACTTCTCTTTGAATTATAGGAAGCATTGCATATCCTCCCCCAAAAGTTACCGCTCCCATTTTAGCGAAAGTGAGAAAAAGATCAATTAATTCTTTCATTATATATTCACCTCTTCTGCTGTATTGTTATAGGGTTAATCATATTTCTTAACCCTTATATATCAAGGCTTCGAAAAGCCGAGATTTTTATATCACTCAAATTTCCTGGTATCTTTTGTACCTCTTTGGATAAAACTAACTATAGATACATAAACTAATTAGTTGCACTAACGGAGGTATTAACAAATGATACAAAGACAAGAGATTTTTAACATAGTTGACTTATTTACATCACAACCAGTAATTGATTTTTATCAAACACTTTTTGATTGTATTGATTTATCATCAATTCCTGAATTTATTCAATCAAAACGTGGGCCTATAGGCTATTCATGCCATGCTCTAACAAGAGCATTTATTGTGATGAGTTGTGAACATTTTAGAGAAATAACTTTACTACGTGATTTTTTATATTCTAATCTTAAAATCGCCCAGCTATGCGGGTTCGATATTACAAAAAAGTTGCCATCATACAGCGTATTTCAACGTCATATAAAAAATATTGAAAATTCAGATTTGAAAGAAGTAATGAAATCACAAGTAAAAACACTAATTAAACTTGGAGCCATAAATAATGAGATTGTATCTGTAGACTCTACCCCTATAAAAGCAAATACAAAATATAATAATCCAAAATGCTTTTCAAAAAATAAATTTTCAAAAGATAATCCTCCAAAGTCTGATAAAGACTGTAAATTAGGAGTTCATACAGCTAATAATGAGGACACTGATAAAAATTATGAATTCTATTGGGGGTATAAGAATTTAATTATGTGTGATGCAAAATCAGGATTACCAATATATGAAGTGACCTTAACTGGTGAACAAGCC
>NZ_JABAGC010000056.1 GCF_012843905.1 Clostridium sp. SM-530-WT-3G | reverse complement strand
AGCAGATACATTGAAAAAGGAATGAAACATAAGATTTTATAATTTTTTATAGATTTTTATAAGTTTTCAGTAACGGTGGTGAAATATGAAAAAAATAAAAAAAGAAATTTATTAACTAAAAAAGATATGGACTTAGATGAAAAAATATTAAAATATTTAAATGATGGTATTACATATACGGCTAAAAATTTAGATGACTTACTTGATTATTTTAGAAAGATAGATACTTTTGAAGATAATCATAAAAAATTATGTGAATTAATAAGTCATATTAAAATATTAAATATAGATAGAGTGGAATATGATAGAAAGGCATGCATTCAGGAAAATGTAGATAAAATAATTGATATAGTAGAAAATATAAAAAGCTATATATCATCTAGAGCTAGTGAAGATGAAAAACTAAGGATTCAGAATATTGAGAAAGAATTAGATAAGGAATATTTATACGCCAAAGATATTGAACTTCTTAAAAAGATGATATCCTTTGAAAATAAAGAAATAGATGAGGAATATGATTGCTGTGAAAAAGTAAATACGGTATCAATTAATATAAAAGATAATATAAGCAGTACATATATTCCTGTAGAAACTGGAAGTATAGAATATCATTATCACTTAGATAATAATATTCCAAGGATAAAGAGGCTTATTAAAAATCTACATAAGTATATTGTTATATTGTTGAAGAGGATTATGATAAGTCAATATACAGGATAAATCAAAGTGAAGCATTAAATGATTCAATAAATATTGCTGTAGCAGTATATGATAATAAAGAGTATAAGGCTATTAGTGGAAGTAATGAAGTGTTAGATTATTGTGCTTCACCACATATAGATAAAGCTAAATTTGAAAGTAACAAGGTAAATAAAAGAGGAAAACTTGGTATAGGATATAATAGGGTTAATGATAGTGAAAAGAAGATATTTGAACACATACATAAATTAATAGAAGAAAAGAAAATTAAAGATAATGGGGAACTTGTTTTATATAGTAAATGGGAGCCATGCCCAAGCTGTTACTATGTTATACATTAATTTTGTGAGATACATCCTGATGTTGATGTAAAAGTTAAATATATTAATACTTATGGGTAATTATATAAAAACATTTAGAGCTGGGTATAATATATATTATGTTAGTTTGACATAAAGAATATGTTGATATATAATACAAAAAAATTAAATTATAGATTTCGTAGAATTCTAGTAATATGGGTTGGAAGTCTCTACTAAGAACCTATAATTCCTAATTACGAAGAAAATTACTTAGTTTTTTTCGTAATTAGGAATTTTTTAATAAACTTTAGTGAAAGAAGTGAAAAGAATGGATTTGTTTAAGTTACCTAAAATTGATTTACATTGCCATTTGGATGGGAGTGTAAGGGCGGAAACAATAATAGATATAGCTAACAAAGAAAATATTAAACTTAATTCATATGATATAAATGAGATAAAAAGGGAAATTATAGTACCTTTAAATTGCTCATCATTAAATGAATATTTAGGAGCATTTACAATACCAAATTTAGTTATGCAATCTAAAGAAGACTTAAGAAGAATAGCATTTGAATTATATGAAGATGCAGCAAAAGAAAATGTGAAATATATGGAAGTAAGATTTGCGCCAGTACTTCATACAGTTAGAGGACTGACATTAGAAGAAGTAATAGAAAGCGTATTGATAGGGATACATGATGCTGAAAAAAAATTCGATATAAAGGGAAATTTAATACTTGGATGTATGAGGTTCATGTCAGTAGAAAAAGCATTTGAAGTTATAGAAGCAGGAAGAAAATTTCTTGATAAAGGTGTAGTAGCAGTTGATTTGTGTGCAGGAGAAGAAGAGGGGTTTTGCAGAAAATTTATTGAACCTATTACATTAGCTAAAGAATATGGATATAGAATTACTATTCATGCAGGAGAAACTGGTATAGGTGAAAATGTATTAGAGGCAGTAAAACTTCTTGAAGCTGAGAGGATAGGACATGGAGTATATATAAAAGATTGTGAAGAAGCTTATAAAATAGTCAAAGAAAAGCATATAACACTTGAAATATGTCCTACAAGTAATGTGCAAACTAAAGCGGTTAGTAGTTTTGAAAATCACCCAATTTATGATTTTTATAAAGATGGAATTAATATCTCCATTAATACAGACAATAGGACTGTATCAGATACAACAATGACAAATGAAATACAGATAGTTAATGAATATTTTCATATGACATTTGAAGATTATAAAAATATATATAATATGAGTGTTAAAGCTTCTTTTGCAAGTAAAAATATAAAAAATGAATTAAAAAAGAAATTAATATAAGTAACTCCAATGTAGATTTTAATTATAACATCTACATTGGGGTTATTTTAATATTGTTTGACATTTTTCAGGGAGAAAATTATACTTTTAATATCTAATTAGAAGCTATAGAGGAGGTGAAATCACATAATAAGTAGTAAGTGGCATCGTAAAGAAAAAAAGTTTAAGCATAAACATGATGGGGTATATTCAATTGACTTTTATGCATATTCATCAAGGATGAAAAATGTTAATCCAAAACTAAAAATAATTTTTGCAATCTTATCTTTAATTATATGCATATTGGCTGATAATATTTATGTATCCTTATTTATTTCTCTTACTATGGGAATTATTACAGTATACATTGGAGGTATAAGCTTTCATGATTATATATCCCTTCTTACTATACCAATCGGTTTTATGATTATGGGGAGCATTGCAATAGCAGTTGGATTTTCAACAAAGCCTATTGGGCAGTACAATTTGAATCTTCACATATTTTACATATATTCATCAAATGAAAATATAATAAAAACTCTAAAAGTAATATTGAAAGCCTTTGGAGCTGTAAGTTCATTATATATGATGACTTTATCTACAAACACTAGTGAAATTATTTCCTCATTACGCAGTATACGTATTCCAAAAATAATTATTGAACTTATGAATCTTATTTATAGATTTATATTTATTCTTATTGATGTTCAATGTAAGATGAAAAATTCAGCTCAATCAAGACTTGGTTATGTAGATTTTAAAACTGCATGTTATTCATTTGGAAGTACAGTGGGAAATTTACTGATTGTATCTATGAAAAAAGCAAATGCTTATTATGAGGCTATGGAATCTAGATGTTATGATGGTGAAATGAACTTTCTTGAGGAAGATAAAAAAATAAAATTTAAACATATTGTAGGATTCATTGCTTATTTTATTTGTGTAGCAATAGTGTGGATAATATCAGGTAATAATTAGGAGAAACATTATGAAGAAAATTAATAAAGAAATAATTTTACAAATTAAAGATTTGTGTTATTCATATGATAGTGAAAAAATAGCATTGAATAATATTAATCTAGACATTTACAAAGGTGAAAAGATTGCAGTTATGGGCTCAAATGGAGCAGGTAAATCTACATTTTTCTTAAATATGAATGGAGTTCTTAAGCCTAGTTATGGAGATATTATATACAAAGGTAAAAAAATAACTAAGAAAGATTTAAATGAACTTAGAAAAAATGTAGGAATTGTATTTCAAGATGCAGATAATCAGATAATTGCCTCTACAGTTTTAGCTGAAGTTTCTTTTGGACCTATGAATTTAAAATTACCCAAAGATGAAGTAGAAAAAAGAGTTTATGAAGCTTTACAATATATGAATATTACAGAATTTAAAGACAGACCACCTCATTATTTAAGTGGTGGGGAGAAAAAGCGTGTAAGTATAGCTGATATAATTGCTATGAAGTCTGAAATAATTATATTTGATGAGCCAACAGCAGCATTAGATCCATTAAATGCAGAAATGCTTGAAGATGTTCTTGAGAAATTATCAGATGAAAATAAAACATTATTAATTTCAACCCATGATGTTGATTTTGCTTATAGATGGGCAGAACGCATAGTGGTATTTACAGATGGTGAAGTAATAGCAGATAGTACACCTTTGGAAGTTTTTAAAAACAATGATATATTAAAAAGAGCTAATTTAAAAAGACCTACAATGCTTGATATTTATGAAATTTTAGTTGAGAAAAATATTATTGATAATAAGGAAGTATATCCTAGAAATATAAAAGAATTTAAGGATGTTTTATAACTTTGTGTATAGTATTTAAATTAAAGTAAGTAATGCTATTTATTCAGATAAACTTGACAGGTTATAGACGGAATTGTACAATGTGTAAGGTAATTATAGTATCAATATTATACTATATAAAATTAAATACATATAAGAGGTGCCTGTGATTTCTCCTCAGGATAATAGGGAAAAGGGTGAAAATCTCTTACGGTCCCGCCGCTGTGTTTGCTTAGTTATATCTTAAATATGTCACTGAGGATTATAACCTTGGGAAGGCAAGATATAATGTTTAAAGCATAAGTCAGAATACCTGCCTTTTATATTCGCTAGATATCTGTTTACGAGAGATGAATAGATACTAAAAAGGCCTTTTTTATAAAAATAAATCAGGTTAATTTTGAGATGCCAATTTAATGAGTGGGAATCATTAAATTTAGGGATCTTTTTTTATTTTGAAAGGAGAAGAGAATGAATAGTAAGAAGAAAATTATGAAAATTGCAATCATATTTGCGTTGATATTTGGAATTACTCCAGCAGCAAATGCAATGCATATTATGGAAGGATATTTACCACCTAAATATTGCATAGCATGGGGACTTATTTCATTACCATTTTTAATAGCAGGATTTTTATCAATTAAAAAAACTTTGAGCGAAAATAGAAAATCAATTACCATTTTAGCTATGGCAGGAGCATTTATTTTTGTTATTTCATCACTTAAAATACCATCAGTTACTGGAAGTTGTTCGCATATGACTGGTACAGGACTTGGAGCTATTTTATTTGGACCATTTGCAGTAAGTATTTTAGGAATTATAGTTTTGATTTTTCAGGCAATTTTATTAGCACATGGAGGACTTACAACTCTTGGTGCAAATACTTTTTCAATGGCTATTGCTGGTCCAATATTATCATTTGTAATTTATAAATTATGTGTTAAGTTGAAGGTAAATAGAAAGTTAGGAGTTTTCTTAGCTGCGTCTTTAGGTGATTTATTCACATATTGTGTTACAAGTTTTCAGCTTGCACTTGCTTACCCATCAGCAGATGGAGGGGTAGTAGCATCAGCAATTAAGTTTTTAGGAGTATTTGCTCCAACTCAGCTTCCATTGGCTATTATAGAAGGAATACTTACAGTTGTAATTATTATAGGTCTTGAAACATATGCTAAATCTGAACTTATTGGAATAGGATTTTTCAAGGGGGATAAGTAGAATGAAGAGTAATAAAAAAACAGTAATAATTTTATTGATTATTGCTATAGCAATTGCAATAGTACCTATATTTACTTTGAAGGGAGCTGAGTTTGGAGGCTCTGATGATGCTGGAAGTGTTATGATAGAAGAGGTAAGAGGCGAAGAGTACGAACCATGGTTTACACCAGTTATGGAAACATGGATAGGTGGAGAACTTCCTGGAGAAGTAGAAAGTTTTTTGTTTTGTGTACAAACTGGTATAGGTGTAGGAATTATAGCATTTATTATGGGAAGATTTGTTGAACGTAAGAAATGGGAAAATAAGAAGGCTGATCAAGAATAATATAAAAAGGATGTTGTGTTATGCAACATCCTTTTTATATTATTAATTTATATATTTTACTAATCTTGATTTTAATTTTAAAAATTATATTATAGTAGTAAAGAAAATTTCTTATGTAAGGTAATTCAAATTTAGGAGGAAATTATGAATAAAATAAAAGCTGTATTGTTTGATATGGATGGAGTTATTTTTGATACAGAAAAAGCTTATCTTGATACATGGATAAAGGTTTTTAATAAGCATGGATATGAAATGAAAAGAGAAATTTATATTTCTGTTATGGGAACAGGAAGAAAAAATGTTAAGAAAACATTTATAAATATTTTTGGAGAAAATCTTCCTATAGAAGAAATGTATAAAGAAAAGGATGATTTGTTAGCTAAAATAATAGATGAAGGAAAAGTTCCAGTTAAAGATGGGGCAGAAGAAATATTATCATACTTAAAAGAAAATGGATATAAAGTAGCATTAGCCACAAGTGCGAAGAGAGTTCGTGCAGATAAGCAGGTTAATATGGCTAAATTAGACAAGTATTTTGATGAAATAGTTACAGGAGATGATATATCTAATGGAAAGCCAGATCCAGAAATTTTCTTGAAAGCAGCAGATAAATTAGGTGTTAAACCAGAAGAATGTATAGTAGTTGAAGACTCACCAGCAGGAATACAGGCTGCATTTAATGGATGTATGTATGGAATTCATGTAGAAGATTTAAAAGAGGCAGATGATATCATAAAGAAATATTGCTATAAAAATTATAAAAACTTACATCAAATTAAAGAGTATATTGAAACTTTATAAATTTAAGTATAAGAGGATTTTAAATTTACTGCTTTTTTGTATGTGGAAAAAGACTCATGTTTAATTTTATAATTCTTAATGTTATACTAAATTAGTTATAAGATAAATGATGAGGATGAAGCATATGGAAAACAAAAATTATTTATATAACAATTATTTAAATATGGCACGTAATTTAAGAACTGATGGGAACCTATTGAAAGCGCTTAGTTTTTATAAGAAGGCTTATGGTCTTAATATAGGAAAAATGGATACAGAGCTTATTATGGATATGGCACTTATATATGATGAAATAGGGCTTAAGGCTGATGCAGAAGAAAAGTATCAAGAAGTCTTGAAGTTAGATGAAGATGATGCAAGAGCTTATTATGGTCTTGCTGTTATATATGATGAAGATGGAAAACTAGATAGAGCCAAGGAATTTTATAAAAAAGCTATAGATAAAAATGAAAACTATGATAAGGCATACTTTTTCCTTGCAAATATTTATGATGAACTTGAAGAAAAAGACAAAGCTATATTTTATTATAAAAGGGCAATTGAAATTAATCCAAACGACTTGTGGGCAAATGCAAATTTATCATGTATTTATGAAGAAAATAATGAAAATGAAGAAGCATTATTTTATATAGATAAGGCATTAGAAATAGAAGAGGATAATTATAAAATTTTATTTAATAAAGGTGTTATTTTAAATAAATTAGGAAATTTTGAAGAAGCAAAAAAATTATATGAAAAGTCTATAAAATCCAATCCGCAATATCCATATAGTTTTTTAAATCTTGCAGTAATGTATAGAGAAGATAAAGAATTTTTAAAAGCTATAGAAGTAATAAATGAAGGTATTAGAGAAAATGAAGAACAAGGTTTTTTGTATTATAATAGAGCTTGTTTTTATGTTAATATAGGAAAATTAGATGAGGCATTAGAAGATATTAATAAGTGCATAGAATTAGATGATTTATTTTTAGATTACATGAAAAAAGATGTTGAATTAGATCCTATACGACATTTAAAAAAGTATAAAGAATTATATAATTGAGTTTAAAATGAAAAGAGTGGTTTGAGCCACTCTTTTTAATTTCTATACTGAACTTCAGATAAATCTGAAACATGGTCATATTCTATAGGTTCGTTGTTATATAAGAATTTAACTCCATCAATCCAATCTGTGTTAGATTTATTATTACTTTGGAGGAAGTTTTCTATTAATGTATTGGCAGTTACTTGACCACCAGTTGAACCTTGGAATTTTTGTACCCAAGTATTAGTGCCTGAATCAACAAGGTTGATTGTAGCAATCTTTTTACCGTTAACAGTATCTATAGATTTTACTTCAATAGGAAGACCATTGAAATTATTTTCAGATAAACTTTTTGCAAGTTGTGTTAATTTATCATTTAAACTTTCATTTTCATTTACAGAAATAGATTCAACCTCGTTAGGTTCTAACGAATTTTCATCTATTGTATATATAGAAACTTTAACAGTATCATCTGCATTTTTTGATGAACCATTAGATGAAGTTTGGTTTCCATTTGATTGATTACCATTTGATTGATTTTCAGTTGTTTTATTTTCATCTTTAGTAGTATCTTCAGAAGAAGTACTATCTGTATTGTTATTTTCTTGTGATGCTGAGGAACTACTTGCAGTATCTTGATTTATAACTATCTCTTTTGTTTTATTACCACAAGAAACCATAGTAAGACTTAGCATTACAACAAGTCCCAATATTAGTTTTCTAGTCATAGCGTGTACACCTCCTATATTTTTTCATAATTATATCACATGCATTATAAAAATAAAAGAATAATAAAAATGTAAAAAAATTCTAAATATATAATTGACAATTTGCTTTGTGTATAGTATATTTTGATTGTAATATATTTTGATAATCAAAATATTTGATGGTTCAAAATAATCATACTAATTTAAAGATAAAGTTACAATATTATATTGGAATTGAGAAGACAAGGTGGAGGGTGCAGAAATGGAAAAGACAACAACAGTAATTAATAAATTATTAGTACAGTTGTTTAATGACGTATTACAGATTGAAGAATCGAGTTTGAGAAGTGGAGAAATATCAGATTTGTCCATAACTGAGATACATACTATAGATGCCATTGGTATGTATACAGAAAAAACTATGTCAGAAGTTGCACAAAGCTTAAAAATAACTGTGGGAACATTAACTACAGCAATAAACAAATTGATAAAGAAACAATATGTAGAAAGAAAAAGGATAGAAGAAGATAGAAGAGTTGTTTTAATCAAGCTTACTAAAAGAGGTAAGCTTGCATATAGACTTCATGAAAAGTTTCATAAAGATATGATAAATACAGCAATAGAGGGATTAGATGATAAAGAAGAACAGATTTTAATATCTTCTTTAGGCAAACTAAATTATTTCTTTAAACAAAAATATGAATTATAGATGAAGGAGAACATTATGAATAATATTGGAATTGCAGGTATTGGAGCATATTTACCTTCTTTAGCTGTTACCAATGATAAGTTAAGTGAGTTTGTTAATACAAATGATGAATGGATTAGTGAACGAACAGGCATAAAAGAAAGGCATATATCAGAAGGTGAAGATACTTCAGTCATTGCATATAAAGCTAGCAAACTTGCATTAGAAAGAGCAGGAATAAATGCTGAAGAACTAGATTTGATAATAGTTGCCACTGTATCTCCTGATATGTTTGTTCCATCAGTTGCATGTCTTGTACAAAGTAAATTAGGAGCAAAGAAAGCAGCATGTTTTGATATTAGCGTGGCTTGTTCAGGTTTTGTATATGGACTTGAAATAGCAAAATCAATGATGCTTTCTATGAATTATAAGAATGCTCTTGTTATAGGAGCTGAAGTTCTTTCAAAAGTAATTGATTGGCAAGATAGAAGTACATGCATACTATTTGGTGATGGAAGTGGGGCAGCTGTTCTTAAAAGATGTTCTGAGGGAGGAATTATTAAATCTTATTTAAAAGCTGAAGGAGATAAATGGGAGAGTTTAACTATTGGAGCTGTAGACTTTAATACACCTTTTACTGAAGAAAAAGTTATTAAAAAAAGAACTATTGATATGAATGGTAGAGAAATTTTTAAATTTGCTACTAAAGCAATTGAAGATGGAATTAAAAAAATTCTTGAAGATACACATATTTCAATAGATGAAATAAAGTATATAATACCTCATCAGGCAAATTCGAGAATCATAGCATCAGCAGCCAAAAGATTAGGTATAGATAAAAATAAATTTTATGTGAATGTTGATAAAGTAGGTAATACTTCATCGGCATCTGTACCAATAGCATTAAATGATATGTATCAAAAAGAAATGATAAAAAAAGGTGACAAGATAATGCTTGTAGCATTTGGTGGAGGACTTACATATGGTTCTACACTTATTGAATGGTAATAAAATAATTAATTAATAAAAATTATATGAATAAATGGAGGAATTTATTATGTTATTTGAAGAAATTAGAGAAGTTATTTGTGAGCAATTAGAAATTGAGAAAGAAGAAGTAACATTAGAGACTACTTTTGAAGAATTAGGAGCAGATTCATTAGATTTATTCCAAATTGTTATTGAATTAGAAGAAAAGTATGGAATTCAAATTGAAGAAGTAGATGGATTAAAAACTATAAAAGATGCAGTAAATTATGTAGAAGAACATAAATAGAATTTATGTGAATTTTAAAACTTTTATAAATATGACTGTAAATAGGGTTTTAAAGAGCAAACTTACACAAGTATAGATCTTTATAACTTATATATAAGTAGAAAGAATGTCATGATTACAATTTATGTTTTATGACTAGGAGGAAATTCTTATGGAAGGTAATAGAATATGTGAGTTGTTGAAAATAGAATATCCTATATTTCAAGGCGGTATGGCAAGAATTGCAGATGCATCATTAGCATCTGCTGTAAGTGAAGCAGGAGGACTTGGGATAATTACAGGAGCTGCTCCAACTGAATGGGTAAAAGAACAGATAAGAGAAGCAAAAAAATTAACTGATAAGCCATTTGGAGTGAATATAATGCTCATGTCAGAAAATGCAGATGAGATAGCTGATTTAGTATGTACAGAAGGGGTAAAAGTAGTAACAACAGGAGCAGGAAGCCCAGGAAAATACATGAACAAGTGGAAGGAACATGGTATTAAAGTTATACCAGTGGTAGCATCAGTTGCATTAGCAAAGAGGATGGAAAAATGTGGGGCCGATGCTGTGATTGCAGAAGGAACTGAATCTGGAGGACATGTAGGTCAGTTAACTACAATGGCTCTTGTACCACAAGTAGTTGATGCAGTTGAAATACCAGTTGTAGGAGCAGGTGGAATAGGTGATGGAAGAGGTGTTGCAGCTGCTTTTATGTTAGGAGCAGAAGGGGTTCAATTAGGAACAAGATTTTTAGTGGCTAAAGAATGTACAGTACATCCTAATTATAAAGAAAAAGTATTAAAAGCCAAGGATATAGATACTGAAGTTACAGGAAGACCTACAGGGCATCCTGTAAGAGTTTTGAGAAATAAACTTGCAAGAAAATATTTAAAACTTGAAAAAGAAGGGGCAAGTGTTGAAGAACTTGAAACATTAGGTGTAGGAGCTTTAAAAAAAGCAGTTATAGATGGTGATGTTGATAATGGATCCTTAATGGCTGGTCAAATATCAGGAATAGTTAACAAAGAACAGACTGCTAAAGAAATGATAGAAGAATTATTTAATGAAGCAGAAAAAAGATTTAACTTATTTGGAGGCAGAAATGAATAGTAAGAAAACAGCTTTTTTATTTCCAGGTCAGGGTGTACAGACAATTGGAATGGCTAAGGATTTATATGAAAATATAGCTGAATGTAAATCAATATTAGATTATAGTGAAGATATTTTAGATATGCCTATTAAAAAAATGATGTTTGAAGGTCCTGAAGAGGTAATTACAAAAACAGAAAATGCACAGCCTTTAATTTTGATAGCATCACTTATGGCATTAAAGGCCTTAGAAGTTAATGATATAAGTGCAAATCATACAGCAGGATTAAGCTTAGGAGAATATGCGGCATTGATTTATGGAGGAGTATTATCATTAGAAGATGGTCTTCTTTTAATAAAAGAGAGAGGAAGAATAATGGGAAGTGCACTTCCAGAAGGTCTTGGAACAATGGCAGCAATATTAAAGCTTAATAGTGAAAAAATGCAGGATTTATTAGAAAGAGCAGGAAAGTTTGGAGTTGTTGAAGGTGCTAATTTTAATTGTCCTGGACAGGTATCAATTTCAGGAGAATTTAAAGCAGTAAATGAAGCAGTTAAAATAGCCAAAGAGCTTGGAGGTGTTGGAATTCCTCTAAAAGTAAGTGGACCTTTCCATAGTTCATTATTAACTGGTGCAAGTGAAGAATTTTATAAAACTATTAAAAAGGTAGATATAAAAGGTTTTAACAAAATAGTCTACTCTAATATAAAGGGAACACCATATGAAGATAATGATGATGTAAAAACAATATTAAAAGATCACATCAGAAGTTCTGTATTATTTGAAAATATAATTAATAATATGCTTGAAAGTGGTGTAGATACATTTGTTGAAGTAGGTCCAGGAAAGGCACTTAGAGGATTTGTAAAGAAGATTAATAGAAATGCAAGACTTCTTAATGTGGAAGATATGAATTCATTAATCAATACAGTTGAAGCATTTAAGAAGTTATAGTTTACCAAAAACCATAAATAATTTTTGAAAGAAATATTGTATATTAATAATATATTTCGAGGAGGAAATTTATGTTGAAAGGAAAATGTGCAATTGTAACTGGTGCATCAAGGGGCATTGGAAAAGCAATTGCATTAAAGTTGGCATCACTTGGAGCTAATATAGTAATAAACTTTAGAAACAACGAAAAAGAGGCCTTAGAAGTTGAAAGTGAAATAAGAGGAATGGGAGTAGATGCTTTAAGTATCAAAGCTGATATTTCCAAGCTAGATCAAGTTGAAAATTTAATCAAAAGTGCCAAAGAAAAGTTTGGAGCTATTGATATTATAGTAAATAATGCAGGAATAACTAAGGATAATTTAATTTTAAGAATGAAAGAAGAAGATTTTGATAGTGTTATTGATGTTAATTTAAAAGGCGTTTTTAATTGTCTTAAAAGTATAACACCAGTCATGATAAGACAGAAAAAAGGAAAAATCATAAATATATCTTCTGTTGTGGGAATATCAGGTAATGCTGGTCAGGTTAATTATGCGGCATCAAAGGCAGGAATAATAGGAATGACGAAATCTTTAGCAAAGGAAATTGGAACTAGAGGAATTAATGTTAATGCTGTTGCACCAGGATTTATTGATACAGAAATGACAGAATGTCTTGGGGAAAAGGTAAAGGAAGAAGCAAAAAAGAATATTCCATTAAAAAGATTTGGAACAGCTGAAGATGTGGCTGAAGTTGTTGCATTTCTAGCAAGTGATGAATCTGATTATATTACAGGTCAAGTTATCCATGTTGATGGTGGAATGTTGATGTAGTGGAGGAAAAATTTTATGGAAAGAAGAGTAGTTATTACTGGAATGGGAGCTTTGACTCCTATAGGAAATGATGTAAATACATTTTGGAATAATGCTAAAGAAGGAAAATGTGGTATAGATTTTATTACATTAGTTGATAATGACTTAATAGATGTTAAGATTGCAGCAGAAGTTAAGGATTTTAATCCAGAACCTATAATAAGCAAAAAAGAATGCAGAAGATTAGATAGATTTGAACAATTTGGAATAGTTGCAGCAGATCAAGCAGTTAAAGATTCAGGCCTAAACTTAGATGAAGAAGATTTAGAAAGAATTGGAGTCAGTATTGGGTCAGGAATAGGTGGAATAGAAACAATTGAAAGTGAATGCAACAAGCTTGTTACAGGAAAATCAAAACGTGTATCACCATTCTTTGTACCAATGTCTATTATAAATTTAGTAGCAGGAAATGTTGCAATTAAATATGGATTAAGAGGGCCATGTACTTCTATTGTCACTGCATGTGCTACAGGTACAAATTCTATTGGTGAATCTTTTAGGGCAATTAAACATGGATATGCAGATGTTATGGTTGCAGGTGGATCAGAGGCACCTATTACTAGAGTAGCAATTGGTGGATTTCATGGAATGAAGGCATTGAATTCTAATAATGATCCTAAAAGAGCATCTATACCTTTTGATAAGGAGAGAAGTGGATTTGTAATGGGTGAAGGAGCTGGAGTAGTAGTTCTTGAATCTTTAGAACATGCACAAGGCAGAGGTGCAAAGATTTATGCAGAAGTAGTAGGATATGGTTCAACATGTGATGCTTATCATATTACATCACCAGCACCAGATGGAAGCGGTGCAGCTAAAGCTATGGAAGATGCCATAAAAGAAGCTGGTATTGCTCCAAAAGATATTTCTTATATAAATGCTCATGGTACATCAACTCAGCTTAATGATAGTTTTGAAACAATTGCAATAAAGAAGGTATTTGGAGAGAATACTAAAGTTCCTGTATCATCTACAAAATCTATGACAGGACATCTTCTAGGTGCTGCTGGTGCAATAGAAACCATTGCATGTACAAAAGCTTTAGAAGATGGATTTATACCACCTACTATAGGATATGAAGTGCCTGATGAAGAAATTGATTTAGACTATGTTCCTAATGAAGGAAGAAGACAGAATTTAGAATATGTATTAAATAATTCTTTAGGATTTGGCGGTCATAATGCAACACTTGTTATAAAGAAGTGGAAATAGTGATAGTGTAAAGTACGCTATGAAAAATGATATTTTAAAAAAATAATAACTAAATAATCAATATAAGTAAGAATTAGT
>NZ_JABAGC010000055.1 GCF_012843905.1 Clostridium sp. SM-530-WT-3G | reverse complement strand
GCTGTTAAAGTTGTCTTACCGTGGTCAACGTGACCGATTGTTCCAATGTTAACATGTGGCTTACTTCTTTCAAATTTCTCTTTTGCCATTGAAAATTCCTCCCTTATAACTTAAAGAATGTTTGCATAATTATTATAACTTATAGATATTAAGATATCTATATTCAACATTCATTTTTATTAATATATCTTATAAATAATGATGATATAGTGATATTTATTATAAATATCACTATTTCATTATATATAACTAAAATTATTTAGCTCTTTTACCAGCTATTTCTTCTTGAATGTTCTTAGGAACTTCTTCATAGTGGTCGAATACCATTGAGTAAACACCTCTACCTTGTGTTCTTGATCTTAATGCAGTTGCATAACCGAACATTTCTGATAATGGAACATATGCTCTGATAACTTGAGCTCCATTAACAGCTTCCATTCCTTCCATTCTACCTCTTCTTGAGTTAACGTCACCAATAACGTCTCCCATGTATTCTTCTGGAACTGTGATTTCAACTTTCATCATTGGTTCTAAAAGAACTGGGTTTGCCTTAGCCATAGCATTTTTGAATGCCATAGATCCAGCGATCTTGAATGCCATTTCAGATGAGTCAACTTCATGGTATGAACCGTGAACTAACTTAACTTTGAAGTTAATAACGTTATATCCAGCAATTATACCTGTTAATGCTGCTTCTTGGATACCTGCATCGATTGCTGGTATGTATTCCTTAGGAATAGCTCCTCCAACGATAGCATTTTCAAATGTATATTCACCTTCAGTTGGTTCCATTTCAATAACAGCATGACCGTATTGTCCTTTACCACCTGATTGTTTAGCATATTTAGCTTCTGCTTTAACAGCACTTCTGATTGTTTCTTTATAAGCAACTTGAGGAGCACCAACGTTACATTCAACTTTGAATTCTCTTTGAAGTCTATCAACGATGATATCTAAGTGAAGTTCTCCCATACCAGCGATAATAGTTTGACCTGTTTCTTCGTCAGTATAAGTTTTGAATGTTGGATCTTCTTCTGCTAATTTAGCTAATGCTAATCCCATCTTTTCTTGACCAGCTTTTGTCTTTGGCTCGATAGCTACAGATATAACTGGTTCTGGGAATTCCATTGATTCAAGGATTATTGGAGCGCTTTCAGCACATAAAGTATCACCAGTTGTAGTGTTCTTTAATCCAATGATTGCTCCTAATTCACCTGCTTCTAATGATTCAACTTCTTGTCTTGAGTTAGAGTGCATTTTAACAAGTCTTCCGATTCTTTCTTTCTTACCTTTAGTTGAGTTAAGAACATAAGAACCACTTTCCATTACACCTGAATAGATTCTTGTATAAGCTAACTTACCTACGAATGGGTCAGTAGCAATCTTGAATGCTAATGCAGCTAATGGTTCTTTATCATCAGCTTTTCTTTCAGCTTCTTCACCGTCTAAAGTTGTTCCTTTAACAGCTGGAATATCTAATGGAGATGGTAAGAAATCAACAACTCCGTCGATCATTTCTTGAACACCTTTATTTTTGTATGAAGATCCACAGATACATGGAACAATTTCATTAGCTATAGTAGCTTTTCTTAAAGCTGTCTTTAACTCTTCAACTGTTAATTCTTCACCTTCTAAATATTTTTCCATTAATGTTTCATCTGTTTCAGCTATAGATTCTATCATAGCTGCTCTGTATTCTTCAGCTTTATCTACTAAATCAGCTGGAATAGCTTCTTCTCTCATATCTTTTCCAAGATCATCATAGAATACGAATGCAACATTCTTTATAAGGTCAACCATACCTTTGAATGTATCTTCATTTCCTATTGGAATTTGTATTGGAACAGCATTAGCCTTTAATCTATCTTTAACTGTTTGAACACATCTGAAGAAGTCTGCACCTGTAGCATCCATCTTATTTACGTAGATCATTCTTGGAACTCCGTATTTATCCGCCTGTCTCCAAACTGTTTCTGTTTGTGGTTCAACCCCACTCTTAGCATCAAGAACTGTAACAGCTCCATCAAGTACTCTTAATGATCTTTCAACTTCAACTGTGAAGTCTACGTGCCCTGGAGTATCAATGATATTTAATTCATGACCTTTCCATTCACATGATGTTGCAGCAGAAGTAATTGTTATACCTCTTTCTTGTTCTTGAACCATCCAGTCCATAGTTGATTCTCCATCATGAGTTTCTCCTATTTTATGGTTTACTCCTGTATAGAATAATATACGTTCTGTAGTTGTAGTCTTACCAGCATCTATATGAGCCATAATTCCAAAATTACGGAACTTTTCTAAAGGATATTTTCTAGCCATTAATTTTCCTCCTCTCAATGAGTAAATATTGTTTAATTTGACAAAACTGTCTTAGCAAAAGCTAAAACAGTTTTTATGTGAATATTAGTATCTGTAGTGAGCGAATGCTTTATTAGCTTCTGCCATCTTATGAGTATCTTCTCTTTTCTTAACAGCTGCTCCTGTGTTGTTTGCTGCATCCATTAATTCTCCAGCAACTCTTTCACACATTAACTTTTCGCCTCTTTTTCTAGCTCCCATTAACATCCATCTTATTCCTAATGTCTGTCTTCTTTCTGGTCTAACTTCTATTGGAACTTGGTAAGTAGCACCACCTATTCTTCTAGCTTTAACTTCTAGTAATGGCATTACATTGTTCATAGCTTCTTCGAATACTTCTAAAGCTTCTTTTCCAGTTCTTTGTGCTATAATTTCGAAAGCATCATAGCATATTTTTTGGGCAACACCCTTCTTACCATCTTCCATTATGCTGTTTATAAACTTAGTTACTACTTTTGAATTATAAACTGGATCTGGTAATACGTCTCTTTTTGCAATATGTCCTTTTCTTGGCACTTTTCTTCCCTCCTTAACATTTTGAATTTAAGTTCATCGGTACTCGGTATCATTTCAAACACCGTAAAGCGCTACATCATCTTACATTTATATATAAACTTCATTTAAATCTATAATTTATGTTTGAAGATAAGCACTATTTAATAGTTAAGATCCTATTTCTTAGGTCTCTTAGCACCGTACTTTGATCTTCCTTGCATTCTGTTAGCTACTCCAGCGCAGTCTAATGCACCTCTAACGATATGGTATCTAACACCAGGAAGGTCCTTAACTCTTCCACCTCTTATAAGAACAACACTATGTTCTTGTAAGTTGTGACCTACTCCACCAATATATGCAGTTACTTCATATCCGTTTGTTAATCTAACTCTGGCAATTTTTCTTAACGCTGAGTTAGGCTTTTTAGGAGTCATAGTTTTAACTACTGTACATACTCCTCTTTTTTGTGGACATTCTTTAAGTGCTGGTGCAGTTGATTTAGCTACTGTTGTTTTTCTGCCTTTTCTTACTAATTGGCTAATAGTTGGCATTGTTTCACCTCCTGAAATTTATTTATCTATTTTTTAATTAAGATAAAAACTAGATTATATATAAATTAGTATATACTAACTTACATTCAATAAAAATAATCTTCATTTATTAAAACACATACAATTAAAACTATATGCATTATATAAATAATTGTGCTGACACAAATTTGCATAATTTGATAGTTCAAATCACACAAACTGTATTTTATCATTTAACCATACACATGTCAACACAATTAAACTCTATTATTCTACAGTTTTTATTTCTGTATCTTCTACTGGTTTATCTTCTGCTTCTACTTTTAATGATCTATATCTCATCATACCAGTACCAGCAGGTATTAATTTACCAATAATTACATTTTCCTTTAATCCAATTAATGGATCAACCTTACCTTTAATAGCTGCTTCAGTTAATACTCTAGTTGTTTCTTGGAATGAAGCTGCTGATAAGAAACTATCAGTTGCTAAAGCTGCTTTTGTTATACCAAGTAATGTTTCTTCACCTTTAGCTTCTTCACCACCAAATTCTCTAACTCTAGCATTTTCTTCTCTAAAGTCAAACATATCGATCATAGTTCCTGGTAATAAATCAGTATCTCCAGATTCTATTACTTTAATCTTTCTTGTCATTTGTCTAACAACTACTTCTAGATGCTTATCATTGATATCAACACCTTGTAATCTATAAACTTTTTGAACTTCTGAAAGTAAGTATCTTCTAGCTCCATCAATACCTTTGATGCTCATGATATCATGTGGATTAACAGAACCTTCTGTTATTTCATCTCCAGCTTCTATACTATCACCATCAGTAACTTTTAATCTAGAACCGAATGGAATGTCATAGCTCTTTTCTTCTCCATCAGAACTCATTACTACAACAGTTCTCTTCTTTTTAGTTTCTTCTATTTTAATTGTTCCATCAATTTCACTTACAATTGCAAGTCCCTTTGGCTTTCTAGCTTCAAATAATTCTTCAACTCTAGGTAAACCTTGAGTGATATCCGCACCAGTCGCAACACCACCAGTATGGAATGTTCTCATTGTAAGCTGAGTTCCAGGTTCTCCGATTGATTGTGCTGCTATAATACCAACAGCTTCTCCGATATCAATCTTCTTAGCAGTTGCCATATTCATACCATAACAGTGTGAACATACTCCAACCTTACAATCACATGTAAATACAGATCTAATTTTAACTTTCTTGATTCCAGCAGAAACAACTTTTTCAGCTAAATCAGTATCCATATAAGTATTATTTGGTACTATTACTTCGCCATTATCAGGATTAATAATGTCTTCTGCTGTATATCTACCAACTAATCTTTCTTTTAAATCTTCGATAACTTCGTTACCTTCTTTGATTTCACTTACATATAAACCTTCAGTTGTACCACAATCTTCTTCTCTTACGATAACGTCTTGAGATACATCTACTAGTCTTCTTGTTAAGTATCCTGAATCGGCAGTCTTTAATGCTGTATCGGCATTACCTTTTCTAGCTCCGTGAGTTGATGAGAAGTATTCTAGTACGTCTAGACCTTCTTTGAAGGATGCTTTGATAGGTAATTCGATAATTTTACCAGATGGACTCGCCATAAGTCCTCTCATACCAGCAAGTTGTTTGATCTGTGACTTAGAACCTCTGGCTCCTGAATCAGCCATCATGTAAATTGGATTAAACTTATCCATACTATCCATTAAGGCATCGGCAACATCTTCAGTTGTCTTAGTCCATTTTTCTATAACTCTTTCGTATCTTTCATCATCAGATATGAAACCTCTCTTATACATCTTTTCAATCTTTTCAACTGTTTCATCTGCTTCTTTAAGTAAATCATACTTGGCAGCTGGAACTACGATATCAGATGTAGCAACAGTTACAGCCCCTATTGATGAATAATGATATCCTAATGCTTTAATATTATCAAGCATTATAGAAGTTTTAACTGGACCATGTTTTGAATAACATTTATCTATAATTGTTCCTAAAGATTTTTTAGTAACTAAGAAGTTAACTTCTAAGTTAAACATTTCTTCTTCATTGTTTCTATCCATGAAACCTAAATCTTGAGGAACTGATTCATTAAATATAAGTTTTCCGGCAGTTGTATCTATAAGTTTGCTCTTAACAACTCCATCAACTTCTCTGAACATTCTCACTTTGATTTTTGCATTAACAGCTATAACTTTAGTTTCATATGCCATTATAGCTTCATCTTTATTTGAGAATATCATTCCTTCACCCTTGGCACCATCTTTATCTAAAGTTAGATAATAAGAACCAAGAACCATATCTTGTGTAGGTACACAAACTGGTTTACCATCAGATGGCTTTAATATGTTAGTTGCAGCTAGCATTAAGAATCTAGCTTCAGCTTGCGCTTCAACTGATAGTGGTAAATGGACAGCCATTTGGTCTCCATCGAAGTCGGCATTGTACGCTGTACATGCTAATGGATGTAATTTAATAGCTCTACCTTCTACAAGTACTGGTTGGAATGCTTGAATACCTAGTCTATGTAGTGTAGGAGCACGGTTTAGTAGTACTGGATGATCAGCAATTACTTCTTCAAGTACATCCCATACTTGAGGAGATACTCTTTCAACCATTCTCTTTGCACTCTTAATATTGTGTGCAATTCCATCTTGAACTAATTTTTTCATAACAAATGGTTTGAACAATTCAATAGCCATTTCTTTTGGAAGACCACATTGGTACATTTTTAATTCTGGTCCAACAACGATAACTGATCTACCTGAGTAGTCAACTCTCTTACCAAGTAAGTTTTGTCTGAATCTACCTTGCTTACCTTTTAACATATCTGATAAAGATTTTAAAGGTCTGTTTCCTGGTCCAGTTACTGGTCTACCTCTTCTACCATTATCGATAAGTGCATCTACTGCTTCTTGAAGCATTCTCTTTTCATTTCTAACAATGATGTCTGGAGCACCTAAGTCTAATAATTTCTTTAATCTGTTATTTCTGTTTATAACTCTTCTGTATAAATCATTTAAGTCAGATGTTGCGAATCTACCACCATCTAATTGAACCATTGGTCTTAAATCTGGTGGAATTACTGGAATCACATTGATAATCATCCATTCAGGTTTATTTCCTGACTTTCTGAATGATTCAACAACTTCTAATCTTCTTATAATTCTTACTTTCTTTTGACCTGTACTTTGTTTTAATTCTTCTTTAAGTTCTTTAGAAGCACTTTCTAAGTCTATTTCACTTAATAAACCTTGAATAGCTTCTGCACCCATACTTGCAACAAAGCTTTCATCACCATATTTATCTACAGCTTCTCTATATTCTTTTTCATTAAGTAGTTGTTTCTTTAATAATGGTGTTTCTTTTGGGTCTGTTACTATATAAGAAGCAAAATATAAAACTTTTTCTAAAGCTCTTGGTGACATATCAAGAATTAATCCCATTCTTGATGGAATTCCCTTGAAGTACCAAATGTGAGATACAGGGGCAGCTAATTCAATATGCCCCATTCTTTCTCTTCTTACTTTAGCTTTTGTAACTTCAACTCCACATCTATCACAAACTATACCTTTATATCTAACTCTCTTATATTTACCACAATGACATTCCCAGTCTTTCATAGGTCCAAATATTCTTTCACAGAATAGACCGTCTCTTTCTGGTTTTAATGTTCTGTAGTTAATTGTTTCAGGTTTTTTAACTTCTCCTCTTGACCACGCTCTTATTTGTTCTGGAGATGCTAAACCAATTTGTATTGCATCAAAATTATTTAATTCAAACAAGGGTTAAATCCTCCCTTCAAAATTAGTGTTCATCATTAAAATCATCTAGTTCTAATTCACCGTCAAAATCTTCTATAACTGCGTTTTCATCGTATTCTATATCGTCGATGTCAACTTCTCTATTTTCTTCATAACCATCATCAGAAACTTCTGGTTGAGGTACAACAGATTCTTCTGTTCCTTCTATGTTAACTTCTAAATCAGCCATATCACTGTCTGCAAATTCTTTTAATTCTACTTCTTCGTGATTTTCATTTAATACTTTGATATCTAAGCATAAAGCTTGAAGTTCTTTAATAAGTACCTTAAATGATTCTGGCACTCCTGGTTCTGGAATATTTTCGCCCTTAACAATAGCTTCATAAGTCTTAACTCTACCAACAACATCATCTGATTTAACAGTTAATATTTCTTGTAGTGTATGAGCTGCACCGTAAGCTTCAAGAGCCCAAACTTCCATTTCCCCGAATCTTTGACCACCAAATTGAGCTTTACCTCCTAATGGTTGTTGAGTAACTAGTGAATAAGGTCCTGTTGATCTAGCATGAATCTTATCATCAACTAAGTGGTGAAGTTTTAACATGTACATGATACCAACAGTTACTTCATTATCAAATGGTTCACCTGTTCTACCATCATATAGGATAGTTTTAGCATTAGCATTAAATCCTGCCTTAACTAAACATTCTGTAATTTCATCTTGTGTAGCACCATCAAATACTGGTGTTGCTATATGCCAACCTAAATTACTTGCTGCCCATCCTAAGTGAACTTCTAACACCTGACCGATATTCATACGCGAAGGAACCCCTAGTGGGTTTAAGCATATTTGTAATGGTCTACCATCTGGTAAGAATGGCATATCTTCTTCTGGTAATATTCTTGAAATAACCCCTTTGTTACCATGACGTCCAGCCATCTTATCACCAACAGAGATTTTTCTCTTTTGAGCGATATAACATCTAACTAACTCATTTACTCCTGGGTTTAATTCATCACCATTTTCTCTTGTAAATACTTTAATATCTACAATTATACCAGCTTCTCCATGAGGAACTCTTAAAGAAGTATCTCTTACTTCTCTAGCTTTTTCACCAAAGATAGCTCTTAATAATCTTTCTTCTGCAGTAAGTTCTGTTTCTCCCTTTGGAGTTACTTTACCTACTAATATATCTCCTGATCTAACTTCAGCACCTATTCTGATGATACCTCTATCATCAACATCTTTAAGTGCATCATCACTAACATTAGGAATATCTCTTGTTATTTCTTCTGGTCCTAATTTAGTATCTCTAGCTTCACATTCATATTCTTCAATATGTACTGATGTAAAGACATCCTCTCTAACTAATTCTTCAGAAATAAGCATCGCATCTTCGTAGTTATAACCTTCCCAAGTTATGAATCCCATTCTGATGTTCTTACCTAATGCAATTTCTCCTAAATCAGTTGATGGACCATCTGCAATTACTTGATTCTTAAATACAATTTCACCTTTATCAACTATAGGTCTTTGGTTTGCACAAGTACCTGCATTTGTTCTCTTGAACTTTAATAATCTATAAACATCTGTACCACCATCAGAATCTCTCTTGATACGTATTTCATTACCTGATACGTATGTTACAACTCCGGCATTCTTAGCTTTTGGTAAAACTCCTGAATCTACAGCTGCTTTGTATTCTATACCTGTTCCAACAACTGGAGCTTCTGTTTTTAATAATGGAACTGCTTGACGTTGCATGTTTGATCCCATCAGTGCTCTAGTGGCATCATCATTTTCAAGGAAAGGAATCATAGCTGTCGCTACTGATACCATTTGTCTAGCAGATACGTCTATTAAGTCAACTTCGTTAGCAGGAACTGTAATAAAGTCTTCTAGGTATCTAACCATTACTTTATCTTCTAAGAATTTTCCGTTTTCGTCCATTGGAGTCTTAGCTTGAGCAATTATATATTGATCTTCTTCATCAGCCGTGAAGTATCTAATTTCATCTGTTGCTCTTGCATTTTCTTTATCTACAATTCTATATGGAGTTTCAATAAATCCATATTCATTTACTTTAGCAAATGTAGCTAAAGAGTTAATTAATCCTATGTTTGGACCTTCAGGTGTTTCGATAGGACACATTCTACCATAGTGTGAGTGGTGAACGTCTCTAACTTCGAATCCAGCTCTTTCTCTTGAAAGACCTCCTGGTCCTAATGCAGATAATCTTCTCTTATGTGTTAATTCTGATAATGGATTAGTTTGATCCATGAATTGTGATAACTGTGAGCTACCAAAGAATTCTTTGATTGCAGCAGCTACTGGTCTTATGTTAATTAACATTTGTGGAGTGATTGATTCTTGGTCTTGAATAGTCATTCTTTCCTTAACTACTCTTTCCATTCTTGATAAACCAATTCTAAATTGATTTTGTAATAATTCTCCTACACATCTTAATCTTCTATTACCTAAGTGATCTATGTCATCAACGTAACCAATACCATATGCTAATCCTAATTCATAACTGATAGTTGCAAAAATATCATCTTTAATTATGTGCTTAGGAATTAACTTAGTAATGTTCTTTTTAATTTCTTCTTTTATTGTTTCTTCATCTGAGTAATTATCTAAGATTTCTCTTAATGTAGGATAGTGAACTAATTCTCTTATTCCTAAATCAGATACATCGAAAGAAACTTGCTTACTTAAATCAACAAAGTTATTACTTATTACTCTGATTGTTTTATCTTCAACTAATACATCAACAGCTTTTACACCACTATTTTGTATGTTTTCAGCCATTAATCTACTAATTTTTTGTCCTGCTTCAACCATAACTTCACCAGTTTGAGGATTAATTATGTCTTCAGCAGCTACTTGATTAGCTATTCTTAATGCTAATGCAAGTTTTTTATTGAACTTATATCTACCTACTCTTGATAAATCATATCTCTTTGCATCAAAGAATAATGTATCTATTAATGAAATAGCACTATCAACAGTTGGTGGTTCACCTGGTCTTAATCTCTTATATATTTCTAATAAAGCTTCTTCTCTAGTCTTAGTATTATCTTTTTCTATAGAAGCTCTAAATCTTTCTTCTTCACCAAAGAAATCTATTAATTCTTGATCACTACCAAATCCCATTGCTCTTGCTAAAATTGTGATTGGTAATTTTCTTGTTTTATCGATTCTTACATATATAATATCATTTGAATCTGTTTCATATTCTAACCATGCTCCTCTGTTAGGAATTACAGTTGAAGAATATAATTTTTTACCAGTCTTATCTATAGTACGGCTATAATATACACCTGGAGATCTTACTAACTGACTTACAATAACTCTTTCAGCACCATTTATTAAAAATGTACCTTGTTCAGTCATTAGAGGGAAATCTCCCATAAATACTTCTTGTTCTTTTATTTCACCAGTTTCGTTATTTTGTAATCTAACAGAAACTTTTAATGGTGCTGCATATGTTGCGTCTCTGTCCTTACATTCTTCGACAGAATACTTGATGTTTTCCATATCAAGTTTATAGTCTACGAATTCAAGCACTAGATTTCCTGTAAAGTTTGTTATTGGATTTATATCCTCAAAAACTTCATGCAGACCTTCTCTTAAAAACCATTCATATGAATCTAATTGAACTTCAATTAAATTCGGCATTTCAGTAACATCATCAACCTTACCAAAACTCATTCTTGTTCTTTTTCCAACTTGGACAGGATGTACCATGAATTTTCACCCCTTGTATAAAATAAACTAAAATAGCCAAAAGCATAATTTCCCTAAGGACTTTTGCTTTCGGACAGCGTCTTTATTGTAGTATAACCATTATCCACCAGATTATACCGTCTTCTTCCACCATGAATATATACTATTCCATAGTGAATAATACATTATATTATAATATCATATGCTTTTTTTATTGTCAATGAATATTTTGTTGAAATTTTATCCAATTATAAAGCTATATAAAATACCTATTATATAAACAAGCATTTTATATAGCTTTATAAAAAGAGTTTAAAAAAGGTGCTTATAAAAGCACCTTTTTTAATAAGTTGACTACTTAACTTCTACAGTAGCTCCAACTTCAGCTAATTTAGCTTTCATATCTTCAGCTTCTTCTTTAGAAACGCCTTCTTTTAATGTCTTAGGAGCTCCATCAACTATTTCTTTAGCTTCTTTTAATCCTAATCCTGTTAATTCTCTTACAGCTTTGATAACTTTGATCTTGTTGTCACCAGCATTAGCTAATACAACGTCGAATTCAGTTTTTTCTTCAGCAGCAGCTCCACCAGCTACAGCTCCACCAGCTACAACAGCAGCAGCAGCACTTACTCCAAATTCTTCTTCACAAGCCTTTACTAATTCGTTTAAATCTAAAACGCTCATTTCTTTTATTGCTTGAATTATATCTTCTCTTGTCATTTTAATAGCACCTCCGAAATTTTTTCCTTAATTATTTTTTATTATTCTGCTTTACTTTCAGCAATTGCATTAATTACACGTGCAAAACTTGCAATTGGTGACTTGATACTTCCAAGAAGTTTTGCGATAAGAACTTCTTTTGATGGAATTGTAGCAAGTTGTTTGATTTTTGCTTCGTCGTAAATTTCTCCTTCTACGATACCAGCTTTTAATTCTAACTTCTTATGATCTTTAGCGAAGTCATTAAGAACTCTTGCAGCAACTGTAACATCTTCATATCCGAATGCCATAGATACTGGTCCTTCTAAATATTCTACTATTCCTTCTAAACCTAATTCTTTAGCAGCTATAGTAACTAAAGTATTTTTGTATACTTTGTATTCTACTCCAGCTTCTCTTAAGTTCTTTCTAAGAAGAGTATCTTCTTCAACTGTTAACCCTTGATACTTGTTGATAACAACTGAATTAGCTTTTTGTAATTTTTCCTTAATTTCAGCAACTTTAGCTTCTTTAAGTGTTCTATTGTTATTCATTACTACGTCCACCTCCTCATAGTTTTTGCTTTATCAAAAAAGATCTTCCCGTAGACATGGAAGATCTATAATACACTCTATATTATACAACCTCGGCAGGTAGTTTAAAACGTTACGCTTACGCACCTACTGTCTACGGAAAAAATATTTTCTTTTTAACAACATCAAAAATTATATCACAATAATTTTATAATGTCAATACTAATCTAAAGCTTTTGTAGGGTTGATTTTAGCTCCTGGTCCCATAGTGCTTGAAACAGATACTGATTTTAAGTATTGTCCTTTAGCAGCAGCTGGTTTAGCTTTAACTAAAGCTTCCATTAATGCTGTAAAGTTTTCTTTTAATTTTTCAGCACCGAAAGATTTCTTTCCGATTGGGCAGTGAACGATAGCAGTTTTATCTACTCTGTATTCAACTTTACCAGCTTTGATTTCTTCGATTGCCTTAGCAACGTCGAATGTTACTGTTCCTGATTTTGGGTTTGGCATTAATCCCTTAGGTCCTAATACTCTACCAATTCTACCTACAACACCCATCATGTCTGGAGTTGCAACTACTACGTCATAATCGAACCAGTTTTCGCTTTGGATCTTTTGAACTAATTCTTCAGCTCCTACGAAATCTGCTCCTGCAGCTTTAGCTTCGTCAGCTTTAGCCCCTTTAGCAAACACAAGAACTTTTACTTGTTTACCAGTTCCGTTTGGTAAAACAACAGCTCCTCTTACTTGTTGGTCAGCATGTCTTGGATCTACTCCAAGTCTTACATGTAATTCTATAGTTTCATCAAAGTTAGCCTTTGCAGTCTTTAATGTAAGTTCTAATGCTTCATTTGGATTATATAATGCACTCTTATCGATAAGCTTTGCACTTTCAATATATTTTTTTCCCATAATTTGCCTCCTCTGTGGTAATAACGGTTTTGACCTCCCACTAATTTTTACGATTTGAACTACTTCTCGATTTTATTATTCTTCGATTGTAACTCCCATACTTCTAGCTGTTCCTGCGATCATTCTCATTGCTGATTCGATGTTTGCAGCATTTAAATCTGGCATCTTAGTTTCAGCAATCTTTCTAAGTTGATCTTGAGTTAACTTACCAACTTTTGTTTTATTAGGTACTCCTGATCCGCTTTCTAATCCTAATTCTTTCTTAATTAGAACTGCAGCTGGAGGAGTCTTTAATATAAAGCTAAATGATCTATCTTGGTAAACTGTTATAACTACTGGTATTATTAATCCAGCTTGATTAGCAGTCTTAGCATTAAACTCCTTACAGAATCCCATTATATTTACACCGTGTTGACCTAAAGCTGGACCTACAGGTGGTGCTGGTGTTGCCTTACCTGCTTGAAGTTGAAGTTTAATCATTCCAGTTACTTTCTTAGCCATTTTGTTATTCCTCCTATTACTGTGGTATATACGAACTTTTTGTTCTCCCACTTAATTAAAATCAGTCTATATTAATTAAACTAATTTTTCAACTTGATTAAAATCTAGTTCAGCAAGAGTTTCTCTGCCAAACATATCTACTAAAGCCTTTACCTTATGCTTTTCAAGAACTATTTCTTGGATTGTTGCCACTGAGTCTCTTAGTGGTCCTGAAATAATCTTAATGCTTTCTCCTACTTCTAAGTCAATATCAATAGGCATTTCTAATACTCCCATTGATTCAACTTCTTCTTCAGATAATGGTACAGGTTTTGATCCTGGTCCTACGAATCCAGTTACACCTCTTGTATTTCTTACAACGTACCAAGATTCATCACTCATTAACATTTTAACAAGTACATATCCAGGAAATTTCTTTTTTAATGAGACTTTTTGTTTTCCATCTTTTTCTTCAATCACTTCTTCCATAGGTACTTGAATATCTTGGATTAGTGATTCAAGATTTCTATTTTCAATCGCTTTTTCTAAGTTAGCTTTAACTTTGTTTTCGTATCCAGAGTATGTATGAACTACATACCATCTTGCTCTATCACTCATACTTGCTAGGTGATTAGGAAACCACCAAACCTCCCTTTTATTTCAATTTTAAAATTATTTCGAAGAGGTTCCTGAAAATAAAATCGAACCCACCTACTAATAAAGTATATAGCAGTGTGAATATAATGACTGCAGCAAATGCTTTTTTTGTCTCATCTTTAGAAGGCCAAGTTATTCTCTTAACTTCCGCCTTAACATCTCTAAAAAAGCCAAATAAACCATTGTGCTTACCAGCTTTTTCAGTTTTTGCATTATTATGTGCTGACATATCTTCACTTCCTTAAATTTAATAACTAATATGTCATCGCTTTTTCGGCTAAACTATTTAGTTTCTCTATGAAGAGTGTGCTTTTTACAGAATTTACAATACTTTTTCATTTCTAATCTATCTGGATCATTTTTCTTGTTTTTCATTGAATCATAATTTCTTTGTTTACACTCTGTGCATGCTAAAGTTATCTTTGTTCTCATGACTGCACCTCCAGTTTTTTCATATATATATTAAACAAAAGAAATATTTTTTCTCTTGTTCACTTCTAAGTGTTTTGTTCTAAAATGTCACTTTTAAACAATATCATAGAATATGTAAATTGTCAATCTTCCTTTAAATAGGACTAAGTAACATTTACTTAGTCCTACTTTATTTAAAATTGATTATTTACTATTCGATTATCTTAGTAACAACTCCTGAACCTACAGTTCTTCCACCTTCTCTGATAGCGAATCTTAATCCTT
>NZ_JABAGC010000054.1 GCF_012843905.1 Clostridium sp. SM-530-WT-3G | reverse complement strand
TTATAAAAAAATTATAATGGTAAAACATGAATTAAAAACCAATGGTAAATTTTCTCAAATTAATGCACAAGTCAAGTTAATGTATTAAATATACCTTATAAGATTTTTATATTATTTATCTTATAAGGTATATTTTAATTCTAGGATTATATGATTTATATATTATTTATAATATTTACTTATTAGACAAAGTATTTGAAAATAACCATTGATTATTTTTTATGTCACGTCCGTTAATTATAACATCATTTTTTATGACTGTTACGTATAATCCATAAGGATTTGAGAAGCTTCGTGTGAAATCTCCAGTATCATTTTTAGAAAGGGTATAGCTTATAGAACCTGTTTGCAAAAGTGTATAATTTTTTGAATTATCAAAACATTTTTCACTAAGCTGCTTATGTGTATGAGAAGTAAATAATATTACTTCAGGATACTGTGATAGTAAATTTTTTATTGTATCGCTTTTATTAGTTCCAGAAATATCGCCCCAGCCCCAATTAAGAGTTAATGGTTGGTGAATAAATAAAAATATAGGTCTTCCTTTTTCATAGTTTTCATTAAGTTTTTCTTTAAGCCAATTAAATTGAGTATTAGATATAAAAGCATTCATTGAGTCATATGTGTCGGAGTTACCATCTTCTGAACCCAGGGATATAAAATGATAATTATTAATCCATTTATCATGATAAACGTTATCCTCCTTTGCAAAATCTAAATATCTTTGGATTTTTTTATTAACCTCTTCCTTTGAATTAGTACCATTATCATAATCATAAAATTCGTGATTACCGATATTTTTGATTATTATTTTAGGAAGAAGTTTTCTATTTTTTTCTAATACACCTGTCATTGTTTTATATTGAGAGTCAATACCTTGGTCAACTGTATCACCATTTAAAACTAAAGCATCAAGTTTTATATCTGTATTTTTTATATCGTCTATTGCATCTTGAAAGTTTTCTTCATTGTCATGAATGTCTCCAAATACAGCAAAGGATAAATCATATGGTGATTTTTCAGTAGAAGATGAGTCTGATGATTCAATATTTTCTATAGATAAAGCAAGGTCTTTATTATCTGAATAATGATTATATATATAATAACTATAACTTATTGCACATATGGATAAGATACTTAAAGATGTAGTTAATAATTTTTTTATATTCATATCTTTACTCCTTTGGTAATTATATTTAGCTATATTATAGTACAAATACAACTTGCCTTACAATAATTGTAAATGATCCTCCAAAACTTTTTTGGGGTAGTGGAACTTACTCTGTGAGAATTTTATCTTTGGAGTGAATTTTAATAAGAAAAGTACTATATATATGAATATAAAAATAAATGAGCACTACATATAATGTATGTAATACTCATTTACTAATAATTAATTATATATTAAATCCAGTTTATATCTGCTTTTTTTCTTGGAGTAGTTCTCTTATATTTTACATCTGGGTGTCCTAGAACAATACAAGATATAAGATTTTTGCTATCTTCTAAACCAATGAATTCAGCTAATTTAGGATCATTTTGAACTGCAATAGTTGTGAATCCACTGAAGAATGTACCAAGTCCTAAAACTTCAGTCATATTTGCCATATTAGCAGATGCAAGGCCACCGTTTAATGGTGATTTTGCTACTACGAATATTGCACAAGGTGCATTGAAGAATAATTCATCATTTGCAACAGGATCTTGTTCATGTTCGTTATACATTCTTATCCAGAATTCTGCATATTTTTTTAGATATTCAGTTTCAGGAGTTAGATTTGCTAAAATATATTCTCCTCTATTTTTTAGACTTTCATAAGCTAATTTCTTGAATTCTTCTACTTTTTCAGTAAGAACTATGTAAGAAACGTCTTGGCTATTTGAACCAGTTTGAGTATATCTTCCAGCTTCAATTATTTTTTGGATATCTTCTTTTGATACATCTTGTTTTTTAAATCTTCTTACACTTCTTCTGAACTTGATAAAGTTTAAGAAATTATCAGCTTCTACAGTGAAAGATTCTTTATCATAAGGTTTTACTTCATTCATGTCATAATCATCAGTTGAAACAGCGTTTACAGGACATATAGCGATACAGTGACCACATTTTATACATCTATCATTATTAATTTCAGCTTTACCTTCAACTAAAGAGATAGTTCTTACAGGACAATCTTTAACACATTGGCCACAACCAATACATTTTTCTTTATCAACATTAAACATAAAATAATGCTCCTTTATCTTTTGATTTTTTAATATTTAAATAGTCTGAGAATATAATTTATTTTCATTAAAATAGTTTTGTTTTCAAGATTATTTTTTGAAAAATTTTGACTAAATATATGAATTTAATTTATAATTCTAAAAACTAATACTATTTTACAAATAGCGAATAAAGATATTATACCTGGATAAAGCTATATTTGTCTAATTGAAATAATTCATAAAAGTATAAAAAAAAGTTATGGAAAGTAAGTTGTGGGGATTAAATTATATATTATATGTTTTTTAAAAGTATGACTTTATAAAATAGTATTAAATATTATAAGTATGTTATAGGAGATAAAAATGAATTTACAACAGTTAGAATATTTTAAAACAATATGTGAAATAAAGAATTTTACTGCAGCATCTACAGTTTTATCAGTCACTCAGCCTGCATTAAGTAAAGCTATTTCAAAATTAGAAGAAGAACTTGATGTAACTCTTTTTGAACGTGAGGGGCGTAATATAAAAATAACTAAATCTGGTGAAATATTTTTGAAATATGCGGAAAATGCATTAAATGAAATACAAAGAGGTAAAGAAGTACTTGAAGACATGAAGAAAAAAGATGAAATGACTATATCATTAGGATCAACATATTGTATAAGTGCTACATTTATACCCTTTTTAATAAGTGATTTTTTAAATAATAATTTAAAAGCTAAATTTAACTTTATTACAGAATCTTCAGAAGTTATATTTAAGGATTTAAGAAGTGGCAAAATTGAACTTGGATTTTTTGATGATATTGATAATATAGAGAGTTATGATGAAATAGAAACTCAACTTATAAAAGAAGAAGAATATGTACTTATAGTTCCTAAAAATCATCATTTATCAAATAAAGAAGAAGTTTCGTTAAAGGATTTAGAAGACGAGTATTTTATATCATGCAGTACAAAAGGGTATGGTAAAAAGATACCTTATTCAGAATTTATAGAGTATACACCTAAAATATCAGTTGAGCCAAATGAAGCAGGTATGCTTGCAGGCCTTGTTGCTGCTGGAGCAGGGATTGCTATAAGTTTAAATACTCCTTTAGTAAATACAAATAAAATTTCAGTTATAAAGATAAAAGATACAATAGGGAATAAGAGAATTTATATGGGTTGGAATAAGAATTTAAATATATCTAAAAATACTCAGGAATTTAAGGAATATGTTTTAGGCTTATACAATTAATATAATAGTGAAAGTGCTGATAAAATCAATAAAAAATGATCTTATCAGCACTTTATGATATGTGAGAATATGTATATTAAGAAATTTACATTAGAAGCATAAAAAGCACATATAAATCTTATTATAAAAAAAATTTAGTAAAAAATATTGATTTTTTTACTAGATATGAAATATAATTAAGAAAACGTTATCTTGAGGGAGGCACATACTATGAGTATTAATCTTAGTAAAGACAATAAAATATTTAAACTAGATACAAATAACACATCATATGTTTTTGGAGTTGATGATAAAGGTTTATTAAGACATATATATTGGGGAACAAAAATAGAAAATATTGAAGATTTTTATATGCCAGTTCTTGAGGAAGTTTCAACTAATGACCCAGTGTTTGAAGTTACACCTGAAGAATTTCCAGTACACGGTGGATTAAGATATAAGGAAACATGTTTAAAAGTTAATTTTAATGATGGTACAAGAGATTTATTATATAAATATAATGGATATAATATAGAAGGTAATGTATTAATAGTAAAATTATTAGATGATTATTATGATTTTGAAATAAATTTATACTATAAAATTTACGAAGAAGAAAATTTACTTGAACGTTGGGTTGAGATTAAAAATAACACAAATGATATTATAGAAGTAGAAAAAATACAAAGTGCTCAGTTCCATATACCTTATTCAGGATTGAATTTTTCAAATACTCATGGACATTGGGGAGCAGAAAAACAGATGTTCACTCAAAAATTAGGTTATGGTAAGATTACAATTGAAAATAGAAGAGGTATATCAACACATAATCATAATCCATATTTTATTTTAGATAAGGATGCTAATGAAACTTGTGGAGAAGTATTTTTCGGAGCATTAAGATTAAGTGGTAATTTCAGTGGAGTTATAGAGCAGACTCAATATGGTGATACATTAATTCAAATGGGAATAAATCCTTATGATTTCTTATTGAAGCTATTACCAGGCGAAAGTTTTACAGCACCAGCAATTATAAGTGGATATTCTAACAGTGGATTTGAAACAATGTCACATAATATTCATAAGTTTGCCAATAATTATATTTTAAGAAATGGACTTAGACCAGTTTTATATAATTCATGGGAAGCTACAGAATTTAATGTGAAATGCGATGAACAAATAAAACTAGCAGAAAAAGCAAGTGAAATTGGTGCAGAATTATTTGTAGTAGATGATGGATGGTTTGGACAAAGAAATGGAATACATAATGGTCTTGGAGATTGGTATGTAAATGAAGAAAAATTCCCAGAGGGATTAACACCATTAATAAATAAAGTAAAAGAATTAAACATGATGTTTGGAATATGGGTAGAACCAGAAATGGTAAATCCTTTATCACAGCTTTATAAAGATCACCCTGATTGGATTTATCATTATGATACTAGAGTAAGTGATACTTCAAGAGGACAATATGTATTAAATTTAACTAAGCAAGAAGTAAAAGATTTTGTTTATAATATGCTAGATAATTTATTATCAATATATGATATAGATTATATTAAATGGGATGCCAATAGACCTATTTCTCAAGCATCTGTAGAAAAAGACATATGGTATAAGCATATAGAAAATGTATACGATATTGTTAGAAGCTTAAAGAAGAAACATCCACATGTTTTATTTGAAGCATGTGCATCTGGTGGAGGAAGAATTGATTATGGTATTTTAGGCATTTTTGATGACTTCTGGACAAGTGATAATACAGATGCTTATGACAGATTAGATATACAAAAGAGTTACTCATATATATATCCTATAAAAGCAATGAGAGCATGGGTTACAGATTGTCCTAATTTCTTGTCTAAAAGAATAATCCCTATGGAATTTAGATATCATAGCGCTATGATGGGAACTTTAGGCATTGGATGTAATATTATAAAATTAAATGAGGATGAAATGGATATTTCTAAAAAGATGATTAAGGAATACAAAGATATACGTCATATAGTACAAGAGGGAAAGTTCTACAGATTAGAAAATACTTCATGTAATGACTATCACTTATTCCAATATGTAAAAGAAGATGAATCTCTATTGTTTGTATTCCTACCTCAAAGTAAATTGGGTCATAGTGAAGTAAGAGTAAAATTAAGAGGATTAGATCCTAAAAAATCATATGTATTTGAGTTGAATAAAAAAGAGTATAAAAAATCAGGAGCATATTTAATGAGTCATGGTATTGATGTAAAATTAAATGGCGATTATGCAAGTGAAATTATAAAATTTAAATTGCTTTAAAGAGATTATTATATAATTTTATCTATGATAAAAAGCGTTTAACTAGTGTAGTTAAGCGCTTTTTAAATGTTTTTAGTAAAATTATAAAAAAATTTAGTAAAAATCATTGTATTTGTTTACATAGATGATATTATTTATGTAGAGGATGTAAACAATTACTTAAGCGATATTGAAAGGTGAGATCGATATGGAAGATTCAAAATTATCATTTAAAACTAAATATTCATTCGGTATAGGAGCTTTAGGAAAAGATTTATGTTATGCAATTATGTCTTCGTTCTTAATGATTTACTTAACCGATTTAGTAGGAATATCACCGGCTTTCGTAGGAACATTATTCTTAGTAGCCAGAGTATGGGATGCTGTTAATGATCCTATGATGGGAATGGTAGTTGATAATACAAGAACAAGATTTGGTAAGTTCAGACCTTGGATTATGATAGGTACAATTCTTAACTCAATAGTACTTGTATTATTATTTACAAAACCAAATTTAAGTGGCAGCAAGCTTTATGTATATTTTTCAGTAATTTATCTATTATAGGGTATGACTTATACTATGGAAGATATACCTTACTGGTCAATGTTACCATGTTTGTCTAAAACACCAGAGGAAAGAGAAAAGATGTCAGTTATACCTAGAATATTTGCCAGCAGTGCATGGTTAATAATGGGGGCATTTGGATTAACAATAATAAATAAATTAGGTCAAGGAAATGACTTAAAAGGATATTCAAAATTTGCAATTATCATAGCAATTATATTTATAGTAACAGCTACTATCACTTGTGTAAACGTTAAAGAGAAAAACATGCTTGATGCAGAAGATGATATGGCTAAACTAGATAAGAAAAATAGAATCGGTCTTAAGGGAATGATGAAGGTTATACTTCAAAATGATCAATTAAAAGTTTTTATTGGTGTAGTTTTATGTTATAACTTAGTAGTTCAACTATATGGTGTAGCTGCAATGTACTACTTTAAATATGTTACTGGTAATGCTAATATGTATTCTGTATTTACAGCATGTGCAGGAATTGCAGAAATCGCAGGGTTATTCTTCTTCCCAATGCTTACAAAGACAATTGGAAGAGATCAAGTATTCAAAATAGCAGCATTTATCCCAGCTGTAGGTTTAGTGTTATTACTAGTATCAGGAATATTTGCACCAACAAATGCAATACTAATTGCACTTTCAGGAGCAATATGTAAGCTTGGATCAGGATTTACATTAGGTGCTACAACAGTAATGATTGCAGATGTTATTGATTATGGCGAATATAAATTAGGTACAAGAAATGAAAGTATAATAGCTTCATTCCAAACTTTATTAGTTAAAACTGCATCAGCAGTATCTGGATGGTTAGTAGGAGTAGGATTAACTATGGTAGGATACGTTCCAAATGTTGAACAAAGTGCAGGAACTATATTAGGATTAAGAATATTAATGATAGGTGTTCCTTCAGTAATAACAATAATAAGTTACTTTATTTATAAAAATGGTTATAAATTAAAAGGACAATATCAAAAAGAAATTATGGATGAATTAGAAAAGAGAAGAGAAGAAAAAGCAGCTTAGTTTTTACAATCTGTTGCAAATCGTTATACAATAATAATTTGCAACAGATTTTTTTTGAAAGGAGTATATAAATATGTATTTAGGTGTAGATTATTATCCAGAGCATTGGGATAAAGAAATGTTAGAGGATGATTTAAATAATATATTAGAACTTGGAAGTAATGTTATTAGAATAGGTGAATTTGCATGGCATATGATGGAATGCGAAGAAGGAAAATATGATTTTTCTTATTTTGATAATATTATAAAAGAAGCAAAAAACAAAGGATTAAAAGTCATATTTGGAACTCCAACAGCTACTATGCCAGCATGGCTTGCCAAGAAGCATCCAGATGTATTATCAGAATTTGAAGACAATACAAAGAGAGTGTTTGGTGGAAGAAGACAGTATTGCTTCAATAGTAAAACATACTATGATTATTCTAAAAAGATAATTGAAAAATTAGCAGAACATTATAGAGGTGAAGAGGGAATAGTTGCATGGCAAATAGATAACGAATTTGGTCATGAAGGAAGCGATATATGTTTCTGCGACAATTGTAAAAAAGCGTTTAGAGAATATTTAAAGGAAACATATAACAATGATATAGAAAAGCTTAATAAAACATGGGGGACAGTATTCTGGTCACAAGAATATAATGATTTTAATGAAATACCTCTTCCAGCAAAAACTATAACAACTCATAATCCAGCACTTCGTATGGAATGGGAAAGATTCAGAAGTATCAGCATTGAAAGATATGCAAAGATGCAGGTTGATTTATTAAAAGAAATATTAGGAGAAGATACAGTTGTAATTCATGATTTTTCAGGAGGATATTTTGATAAGAGTTATGATTATTCAAAAGTAGCTCAGCATTTAGATGTTGTAGCATATAATAATTATCCTGTATGGGGAGGACAAAGAGAACCAATTCCAAATTATGAAATAGCATGTGGATTAGATTTCATGAGAGGATGCAAAAAGCAAAACTTCTGGATAACAGAAGCGATTATGGGAGCTCAAGGTCACGATGTAATTGGTTATCTTCCAAGACCTAATCAAGCTAAAATGTGGTCATATCAAGCAATGGCTCATGGATGTAATTCTCTTATGTATTTTAGATATAGAGGAGCTACAAAGGGTGCTGAACAGTATTGTTATGGCATAATTGATGCAGATAATAAAAAGAGAAGAAAGTTCTATGAAGTACAAAATTTCTTTAATGAAATGAAAAAGAGTGAAGATGTAATAAACAGCATTATTAATTCAGAAGTGGCTGTAATTTATGATTATGAATCTATGGCTTCATTTAGAATACAAAAGCAAAGCTTTATGATGGATTATAAAAATGAAGTATATAGACTTTACAGACCTTTTTATGAAAAGAATATAAATATAGATGTTATTCCATCATATGCTGATTTTAGTGATTATAAAGTACTATTAATTCCTGCAATGATTGTATTTAAAAAAGAATTCCAAAAGAAGATAGAAAAGTTTGTTGAAGATGGAGGAAAAATAGTATTTACATTCAGAACAGCAGTAAAGGATTATTACAATAATTTAACACTAGGAGAATTGAATCCAACTTATTATAATGATCTTGTTGGTGCTTATGTTGAAGAAATTGAATCTTTACAAGATGGGCAAGATGTAAAGATAAAAGGTGTAGGAAACTTTGAAGGAATTAATGGAAGCGGAAATGTATTTAGGGATATGCTTAAGACTACAACTGCAGAAACTTTATTTGAATATGAAGATCCGTTCTTTAATGATTTATCAGCTGTTACATTAAATAAATATGGTAATGGTGATGTATATTATATAGGATGTGGATTAGACAACTCTCTTATGGACTTATTAGCAGAAAAGATAATCAAAGATGCTGATATTGATTTTATTGAATCACCACAAGGAGTAGAAATTGTTAAGAGAGTAGTTAACAACGAAACGTATTATTTTGTAATGAATCATACAAGTGAAAATAAAGAATTAAATAACACTAAATTAGCACCTTATGAAAGCAAAATAGTTAAGGAATTATAGGAAAATTTTTATAGTTTCTTATTATAAAGAAAGTAAATTGACTCATACCTGTAATATAAATATTACAGGTATGAGTTATTTTTGTTGTTTAATATAGAAAATGAAACATCTACTATACAAAAATATATGTACTGGATATAATAAATGTGAATTACATAATTAAGGAGCTATATGAGATGAAATTTTATTTTGCGCCATTAGAAGGTGTCACAGGATACATATATAGAAATGCATATAACAGTCTTTTTGGAAATGTAGATAAATATTTTACACCATTTATTGTACCGAGCATTAATAAATGCCTCAAATCAAGGGAACTAAATGATATATTACCAGAACATAATAAAGGAATGTATGTAGTACCACAGATTCTAACAAACAATTCAGAATATTTTTTAGATACAGTAAATGCACTTAGAGAATTTGGATATAATGAAATAAACTTAAATTTAGGATGCCCATCTGGGACAGTTGTAGGAAAAAATAGAGGTTCTGGATTTTTAGCACTGCCAGATGAGTTAGATAAATTTTTAGATGAAGTATTCAGTGGAACTGATGCGAAAATATCTATAAAAACAAGAATAGGTAAGGATTCACCAGATGAATTTTATAAGCTTTTAGATATATATAATAAATATCCTTTAGAAGAACTTATAATACATCCAAGAATTCAAAAGGATTATTATAAAAATAATCCTAATATGAAGATATACAAATATGCAGAAGAACATAGTAAAAATTCATTATGTTATAATGGGGATATTTTTAATGTGAAAGATTATGAAAGTCTAAGAGAAGAATATCCAGTTTTAGATAGAGTAATGCTTGGAAGAGGAATTATTGCTAATCCAGGTCTTATAGGTGAGATTAAAAATAAAGAAGTAGTTGATAAAGAGAAGTTAAAAGAATTTCATGATATAATATTTGAAGGTTATAAAGAAATTCTATCTGGAGATAAAAATGCACTATTTAAAATGAAAGAATTCTGGTTCTACATGAAAAATGTATTTGCAGATAGTGATAAATGTGCAAAAAAAATAAGGAAAACAAGTTCAGTTCAGGAATATATCTCAGTAGTTAATATGATATTTAATGAACTGGAAATTGAACAAGATTCAATGCGAGGATTTAAATAAATTTATTTTTATTAAAGCTCTGTTAGATTAAATTGTTGATATAGAACATAAATAAAGTTGTTCAGTTTGAACAACTTTATTTGTTTTTTGAATTTTACAAAAAAATGATAAAACGATAATAGGATAGTGTATTTTAGGTCAATCTATTCTATGTCTACGGAAATTCCCAGGGGTATAGTTGGTTATTTTTTTAAATTGACGACAGAAATGCTCAGTATTATTATAGCCACAAAGAATAGAAATTTCTGAAATTGTATGATTAGAGTAAAGTAGATATTCTTTTGCTAAACGTATTCTGCTGTCGATAACATCATCAACACAAGAAATACCAAATGTTTTCTTGTAAATTGTCTGTAAGTACCCCTGACTTATATGTATAAATTCTGCCATGGCTGAGACTGTCCAGTTATTACTTGGATTATTATGAATTTCTTTTCTTAAATTTAAGAGATTATAATACTGAGGCGTAATATCTGTATGGCAGCATGACTCAGAAAGTTTATTAAATAAAATTCTTAATAAATAATCAATTGAAGATTCTCTGTAGTCTTTTTTAAATGAATTTTCACTTACAATAAGATCAAATAATTTAGAACAGTAATCTGGATCATCTATAGAGAAAGGAATTCCAAATGGAATTCGTGTATCAGCAATATAAGATTCATCAGATTCAAAGCGTATCCAATCATTTATATAGTATTTTTCACAAGCTTTATAATATATTTTTTGGTGTGGTTTATAAAGAATAGCACTATGAGGGGGATATTCTTTTAATTCATTATCTACCCAGAAAATAGCTGAAGTCTTAGTAATAACAAGAAGGTAGCAGCCATGACCATTTGGAATATCAAAAACAAAATCTTCTGAATGTACTGCGTTACATCCTGCATACATAATATTTGTCAAAATCATCACTCCAATCTTTGGATATATCAACTATTTATTAGTATATATCATTGTTAAATATTAGTAAATAAAATATAATGACCTTGAAAATAATTGAAATGATTAATTGTTTTATAAGAATTCTAGATTGAAGAATTTTTTATTGTTAGTGCAAATCATCAATTATTTAATATAGAAAGGCAGGATATATTATTATGGAAAATGTAAATAAGTATTCAAATTATATACTTTGTTATACAAGAAAGAATAAAGAAGATATGATTTATTCCAAGAAATTAGCATATAGTATGCATCTTGCATATAGCAATGATGGAGTAAAATTTCAAGAATTGAATCATAATTCAGGAGTATTATTTGCGAAGGCAACAGAAAACGATAACGGCTTGTTGATTGCTAAAAGCTTAAAAAAGCCTTACTTATTTAATTTAAAAGATGGATTATTTGGTGTTGTGTGTATCCGTACAGAAGCAGAAGGTGAAAATGATAGTGAAAGTAAAGGTAAGATTCTTTTATGCACTTCGAGAGATCTTTTGTCTTATGATGAAATCGGTTTAATAGATTTAAATATGGATACTTATGTAAATGATGTTACATGTGAGTATAATAGGGAAAATGATAATTATGTAATTCATTGGTGTAATAAAGAAGGAAATTATTATAAGAATTATATTAAAGATATTGCAGACGTTAATTCAGCATCTATTCCAGAAAAGGCAGAAGCATTTAATATTGAAACTATTAAGGCTGATATAGAAGGATTGGTATCAAGAAATATAATAAAAGTATCTGATGATATTGCCCATAGATTAGTATGTAGACTTACTGTTCCTACTAATGTAAAAGTTGAAGTTCCACAAAATGTTAATGTGAATTCAGCTGATGACTTAAAAAAGATTAAAGCAAAAGCTATTTACACTGATGGAACAACTCATACAAAATATATAGATTGGAATACTGAAAATGTTGATTGGAGTACAAAAGGATCATATAAAATAGAGGGGAGAATACATCAGGACCATTATGAATTCCCTATTACAGAAAATCGTGCTGATCCATGTATAGGTAAATGGAATGGAAAGTATTATTTCATTGCTACAAATGATGCTGATGGCAATCATACATTATACATGAGAGAGGCAGATACTATTCCCGAACTATTAACTGCTGAAGAGAAATTAATACTTGACTCAAGTACTTATGAAGATATTGGAGGATTACTTTGGGCTCCAGAATTTCATATAGTAGATGGTAAGCTTTATATTTTCCATGGAGCTACACAGGGAGAATTTTTCTATGAAGAATCTCATGTTATGAAACTTAGAGAAGGCGGAAATCCAATGAATGCAAAAGATTGGTCGAGACCTCATAGAGTTGTTAAAAAGGATGGTACTTATCTTTGTGAAGCAGGAAAAACAATTTCTCTTGATATGACTAATTTTGAAGTGAATGGTGAGTATTATGTTGTTTGGTCACAGCGTCAGTTCCTTCCTATAGACCTTGGAGCATGGTTATATATTGCAAAGGTAGATCCAAAGGAGCCTTGGAAGCTTATAACTGAACCAGTTGTAATTTCAAAGCCAGACTATGGATGGGCTAATAATCACGTATTTGTAGATGAAGGACCATTTGCTCTATTTAGAGATAATAGAATTTTCTTAACTTTCTCAAGTGCATTAATAGATGCAACTTATGTTTTTGGATTATTAACTGCTAAAATTGGAGCAGATTTATTAAATCCTGATAGTTGGAGAAAAGGAAACTATCCCTTACTTACATCTAGAAGTATAAAGGGTGAAGATGGACCAGGGCATAATGCATATGTAATAGATGATGAAGGGTCTGTTTGGAACACTTATCATGCAAGAAAAAATATAGATGGACCAAGATCATCAGGAATTCGTCGTGTTCATTTTGATATTGATGGATATCCAGTATTAGATTTACCAGAAGATAAAGATTTAAATAAGGATTTAGCAGAAGTAACTACTACTATTATTTTAGAATAATTTTAGTTTAATTTGATGTTATGATAGGTTGATTTCAGGAGGATTTTTTATGATAAAGGAAGTAAAAGTACCAGCAAAGGGGAAAGAATTTAAAAACAATGCAACTTATTGTGTAGGTACTGGAAGAATGGGACTAGCTCTTCAAAAGGAATATTTAGATCATTTAAAAATAGTGCAAGATTCTATACATTTTAAATATATAAGAGGACATGGATTATTTTGCGATGATGTTGCAATATATCGTGAATGTGAATTAGATGGTAAGAAACATATTTTTTATAATTTCACATATTTAGATAGGATAATGGATTCATATCTTGAAAATAATATTAAGCCATTTTTAGAACTTGGATTTATGCCAGAAAAGCTTAAGACAGGTGAACAATGCGTATTTTATTGGAAGGGTAATGCAACACCTCCATCATCATATGAAAAGTGGGCTGAGCTTATTAAAGCTACATTAAATCATTTGATTGAAAGATATGGAAGAGAAGAAGTTGTTACATGGCCAGTTGAAGTATGGAATGAGCCTAATATAGGATTCTGGGCAGGAACAATGGAAGAGTATTTTAAGCTTTATGATTATTCTGCAAAAGCTGTAAAAGAGGTAGATGAAAGAATAAAAGTAGGGGGACCTGCAATCTGTGGTATTGAAACAGAAAAATGGCTTAGAGGCTTCTTCGAACATTGTATAGAAAATAAATCTCCACTAGATTTTATTACACGTCACTGCTATACAGCAAATGAAACTAGAAATGCAGGGCAATATGTACATCATACAATGAGAAAATCAACTGTTATGATTGATGAACTTAAAGAAACTAGAGCTATAATGAATGATTATAGTGAAATTGCTGATATGCCTCTTCATATAACAGAATTTAATACTTCATATGTACCAAACTGCCCAGTTCATGATACAGATTTTAACGCGGCTTATATAGCACGTATTTTAAGTGAAGCAGGGGAATATGCAGATTCTTATTCATATTGGACATTTAGTGATGTATTTGAAGAAAGTGATGTTCCTAAGTCAGAATTTCATGGGGGTTTTGGATTAGTAGCTTTAAATTCTATAAAGAAACCTACATTCTATACTTTTGAGTTTTTCTCTAAAGTAGGAAACGAACTTCTTTATAGAGATGATAATGTTATAGTTACAAAGAAGAATGACAAGTATGTGATTATAGGATGGAATCATCATGATATGCGTGATCATAAAGTAGCAGCAGATATACGCTATAACTTTAGTATTCCTGCATTAAATAGTCAAGCTATATTGATTAAAAAAGAGGTTGGGGGAAGACATGCAAATCCATTACAAACATGGAGCAACCTTGGTAAGCCACGTACTTTGAATAAAGAACAAATTGAAATTCTTAAAGCATCTGCAGAACCTCTACAGACTGATTATAAGTTGTTTGAAGAGGATGGAAATTACAAAGTAGAGCTAAATATTCCTTGTAATCATTTATGCATGATTGAAATATCACCAGTAAATGATTTGACAGATACTTATCTTGGATTCGAGGAAGATGAGTTTTATGGAATGAAATAAAAATAATAATTATTAGAGACAATACCATTTCAACTTTTATTTTTAGCTGAAATGGTATTATTTTTAGTTAATCTTTAAAGCATTTAATGCAAAAGTACGATGATTTATCATTTTGAATTTATCAATTTGGAAGCTATTCTTATTAATAAGATAAGTGATTTCTTTTTTATCATATATCTTATAATCACCTGAATTAGAATACTTTAAGAAGAAATTAAGTATATTTCCATTACCACATCCTAAATCTAAAATATTACCATTAGGGACAGAGAGAACTCTATTCAAAATTTCATCATACATGCATTTTACAAATTACCGTCACTGCTTTCATTATAATATTTTGCTGTTTCATCGAAATGCTTTTTTGTAGTTTGTTTTGAGGAAGTTAATTGATTCATTTATATCATCCTTTCACTTAGTGAATATGTTTTAATGACATATATTCATTCGAATATATGGAATTCTAAATTATGCATATTGAATAAAATGGATTATATGTAAAAATAAAGTTGACAAAATTGGTTATATTTGATGGTATACATTTAATCCTATAGAAATAATAGGAATTAAAAACAGAAAGGTGAGTAGGATATGGACATCGATTGGAATTTTGTTACGGACAGTCTTCCTTTATATTTAGAAGCTGCGATTCTTACATTGAAGCTGGGATTTATAGGCATTATTTTATCATTAATTATCGGTTTAATATGCAGTATAGTTCTATATTTTAAAATCAAAGTTTTAGATAAGATAGTACAAGCATATATTGAACTTTCAAGAAATAATCCATTACTTGTTCAAATATTCTTTTTATATTTTGGTTTTCCAAAGCTAGGATTAAAAATGAATGAAACTACATGTGCAGTAATTGGGCTAGCATTTTTAGGAGGAAGCTATATGGCTGAAGCATTCAGAAGTGGCCTTGAAGCTGTTTCAAAGTCTCAAATTGAATGTGGAATAAGTATTGGTTTATCAAAACTACAGCTTATAAGATACGTTATTATTCCTCAAGCTTTTTCAATAAGTATACCATCCATAAGTGCTAATTTCATTTTCTTATTAAAAGAAACATCTGTGCTTGGAGCTATATCAATAATTGAAGTTACAAACTTAACAAAGGATCTTATAGGAATGTATTATAGAACATTTGAAGCACTTGCAATGCTTGTAGTGGCTTATCTTATTATAGTTCTTCCTGTATCTTTTATTTTAACTTTATTTGAAAGGAAGCTTAGATATGCAGAATTCGGCAATTAGTGTGATTTTTCAAGGCAAAAACCTTGAACGTATATTTGAAGGTCTTTTAACTACAGCAGAAATTGCTTTTATATCAATAATAATAGGATCACTTCTAGGAATTTTAATTGGACTTAGCAGAACATCAAAGTATAAGATAGTACTTTTTATAAATAGAATTTATTTAGAAGCATTTAGAATAATACCAACATTAGTATGGCTGTTTATATTTTATTTTGGTGTAACTACGGCATTAGATATTAATTTAAGTGGTGAAATAGTATCTATAATTGTATTTACTTTATGGGGAGCAGCTGAAATGGGGGATATTGTTAGAGGAGCCCTTCAATCACTTCCAAAACATCAAATAGAATCTGGACAGGCACTTGGATTAAATAAGTATATGCTTTATAGATATATTTTGATTCCTCAAGCTATAAGAAGAATGATACCAGGAACAATTAATTTAGCAACTAGAATGGTAAAGACAACATCACTTGTAGTTCTAATAGGCGTTATTGATGTGGTTAAAATAGGTCAGCAGATTATAGAAACTTCAAGATTTCAATTTCCAACAGCATCATTTTGGGTTTATGGTTTTGTATTTTTCTTGTATTTCATAATATGTTACCCATTATCAAGAATATCTAAAACATTAGAAGCTAAGTGGAATGATTAGGAGGATATTATGGAGAAAAGTAATAATCCTGTATTATTACAGGTAGAGAGTATACATAAAAAATATGAAGATAGAGAAGTTCTAAAAGGAATTGATGTTAATCTACATAAGGGGGAAGTGCTAGTTGTATTAGGTCCTTCTGGATGTGGTAAAAGTACATTTTTAAGATGTCTTAATGGATTAGAAAAAATTCAAGGAGGAGACATTAAATTCAAGGATAAAAGCTTTAATGATAAAAATATAAACTGGCAAGATATCCATGAAAAAATAGGAATGGTATTTCAGAACTATGAATTATTTCCTCATATGACTGTTATGGAAAATATAATGCTTGGACCATTAAAGGTTCAGAAAAGAAATAGGGCTGAAGTAGAAAAGCAGGCAGAAGAACTTTTAAGCAGAGTAGGTTTACTTGATAGAAAGGATGCGTATCCACGTCAGCTATCAGGTGGACAAAAACAGAGAATTGCTATTGTAAGAGCATTATGTATGAATCCTGAAATTATTTTATTTGATGAAGTTACAGCATCACTTGATCCAGAAATGGTAAGAGAAGTTTTAGATGTTATACTAGGACTTGCTAAACAAGGAATGACAATGGTTTTAGTAACTCATGAAATGGGATTTGCAAGATCAGTAGCAGATAGAATTTTATTTTTTGACCAAGGAAAGATATGTGAAGAAAGTGAACCAGAAGAATTTTTCACAAATCCTAAAACTGAACGTGCAAAACAATTTTTAAATATTTTTAGTTATTAGAAATTATATGGGGATAAAAATAGAAAATTAAATTGTAAGAAAAAGTATAAATAATAGCTTTTATATCTGTTATTTAACTTAGTAATATATTATTTGATAGTGTAAAGTACGCTATGAAAATAATATTTAAAAATTTAATAGTTAAATAATCAATATAAGTAAAAAATAGTGAGTTACTACTGAAATTTAGGCATAAGAAATAGGCCTCCGGCGACGCAGGTAAAAAACAAATATTGTAAATTTGATGTCAGGAACACTTATTTTCTTGCATATTTAAAATGGTTTGTTGTCCTAGACT
>NZ_JABAGC010000053.1 GCF_012843905.1 Clostridium sp. SM-530-WT-3G | reverse complement strand
AATATGCACCTATAAAAAAGTCAGCTATGCTGACACCAAGAACCTAAAAATTAAGTATTAATAAAAACCTAGGTCAATAATTTAACTAAAATTCTAATTTAACAAAATAATAAAATGCTATTCTCCATTTAAGGAATAGCATTTTCTTTTATATTAGCTTATGAAATTTGGAGCGGGAGACGGGATTCGAACCCGCAACGTCCACCTTGGGAAGGTGACACTCTACCATTGAGTCACTTCCGCAAAATATACAAATCAATAAATATTACCATAATAAAATATGGTGCAGATGAAGGGAGTCGAACCCTTACACCGATTGGCGCTAGATCCTAAGTCTAGTGCGTCTGCCAATTCCGCCACATCTGCATACCATTATTATACATCTTTTCAATTAAATTTCAATAGACTTTCCATGGTTTTTTGTAAACATTTTTATGCTTATTTTTTCTTTTCTCTACAATATCCATTTTCATCAAATTTATTCTTGAGCTCTCTTCCTACAAGGTATATAGAAAAAATAATTATAAATTCGAATCAAAATTAATTTATCTATATTTTGTAAATACATAAAAATACTTATATAAAGTATTTTTTATTTTTACTATTTAATAAAAAATTTTATATTATATTGACAGTTAAAAATTCAATGATTATAATACTGTAATATAAATATTAAAGATAACACGTTGATGAGGACAGTAAGCTAAAACCTTATTTTTCAGAGAGAGAATATATTGGTGTGAGTATTCTTAAATAAATTTAGACTGAAAACCACCTCTGAGTGGTCCTAATAAGACCCGTTATTATCACGTTACGATATATTTAAGTGACCTTACTATAGGTATATACATTTTTTATATCTATTTAGGTAATTAGAGTGGAACCACGGATATTATACTTCGTCTCTATATTTTAGAGGCGAAGTTTTTTATTTTACTAATTGCTATTTTTAATAAAAATTAAGAATAAAAAACACTGAGAGGAGAATTTAACAATGATAAAAATAACTTTAAAAGATGGATCTGTTAAAGAATTTGAAGCTGGAATATCAGTGCTAGATATTGCAAAATCAATAAGCGAAGGTTTAGCTAGAAATGCTTACTGCGGAATTTTAAATGGTGAAGTATGTGACCTTAGAACTATAGTTAATGAGGATGCTGAACTTAGCATATGCACTTTCGATTCTCAAGAAGGAAAAGATGCTGTAAGACACAGTGTATCTCACGTTTTAGCTTATGCTGTTAAGAGATTATTCCCTGAAACAAAATTAGCTATTGGACCATCAATTGCTAATGGTTTCTACTATGATTTTGATAGAGATAATGCATTCTCAACTCAAGACTTAGAAAAATTAGAAGCTGAAATGAAAAAGATAATAAAAGAAAATCCTTCAATTGAAAGATTTGAACTTCCAAGAAATGAAGCTTTAGAATTAATGAAGGATGAACCATACAAGGTTGAATTAATAAACGACCTTCCTGAAGACGAAGTAATTTCATTCTACAAAATGGGTGACTTTACTGACCTTTGTGCAGGACCTCACGTTATGTCATTAAAAAATATAAAAGCTATAAAACTTACTAGAAGTGCTGGTGCTTACTGGAAAGGTAATGAAAAGAATAAGATGCTTACTAGAATATATGGTACTGCATTCTTAAAGAAAGCTGATCTTGATGAATTCTTAGAAGCATTAGAAGAAGCTAAGAAGAGAGACCACAATAAATTGGGAAGAGAATTAAAATTATTCACTACTGATGAAAAGGTAGGTCAAGGTCTTCCACTATTAATGCCTAAGGGAGCTAAAATAGTTCAAACTCTTCAAAGATGGATTGAAGATGAAGAAGAAAAAAGAGGCTATGTTTTAACAAAAACTCCATATATGGCTAAGAGCGACTTATATAAAGTTTCAGGACACTGGGATCACTACAAAGATGGTATGTTTGTATTAGGAGATGAAGAAAAGGACGATGAAGTATTTGCTTTAAGACCTATGACTTGCCCATTCCAATACACTATATACAATGCTGAACAACACAGTTATAGAGATCTTCCTATAAGATATGCAGAAACTTCTACTCTATTCAGAAATGAAGCATCAGGAGAAATGCATGGACTTATCAGAGTTAGACAATTTACTTTAGCTGATGGTCACTTAATAGTTACTCCAGAACAACTTGAAGATGAATTCAAGGGAGTTATTGAATTAATTAAATATGTTATGGATACTCTAGGAATCTCAGATGATATAAGCTACAGATTCTCTAAATGGGATCCAAACAACACTGAAAAATACATCAATGATCCAGAAGCTTGGAATAGAACTCAAGATATAATGAGAACTATCTTAGACCACTTAGAAATAGATTACGTTGAAGCTGATGATGAAGCTGCATTCTACGGACCAAAACTTGATATCCAATTCAAGAACGTTCACGGAAAAGAAGATACTATCATCACAGTTCAAATCGACTTTGCACTAGCAGAAAGATTTGATATGACTTATATAGATAAGAATGGTGAAAAGAAACGTCCTTACATCATTCACAGATCTTCTATCGGATGTTATGAAAGAACTTTAGCAATGCTTATAGAAAAATATGCTGGTGCATTCCCAACTTGGTTATCTCCAGTTCAAGCTAAGATTTTACCAATCTCAGATAAATACAATGATTATGCTGAAAAAGTAACTAAAGCCTTAAAAGATAGAGGAATCAGAGTTGAATGCGACTACAGAGCTGAAAAAATCGGATATAAGATTAGAGAAGCTAGACTTGAAAGATCTCCTTATATTTTAATTGTAGGTGAACAAGAAGCTGCAAACAACACTGTTTCAGTAAGAAGCAGAAAGAACGATGATGAAGGTGCTATGGATTTAAATGCATTTGTAGACAGAATCGTAGCTGAAGTTGCTAACAAAGAAAGATAATTTATTCAATTGAGAATATCTCCACTTTTCGTGAGTATTCTGTGAGTAATTAAAAATTTATAGAAATACCTGAACTTGTTTTCTATTAGTTCAGGTATTTTTTATAATATATTTTATATTCAAAAAGAAATTCTATAAGCTTTTCCTAATACTTTTCATATATTAATCTTCAATTGAATCAAGCGCCTGCTTAATATCTTCTAATATATCATCAATATTTTCAAGTCCAACAGACAATCTTATAAGCCCTGGTGTAATTCCTGCTGCTACAAGCTGCTCATCTGTTAATTGTCTATGAGTTGCACTTGCTGGGTGTAATACACAAGTACGAATATCTGCAACATGTACAACATTCTCAGCTAATTTTAAACTATCCATAAATCTTATTGCCTTATCTCTACTTCCTTTAATTGAAAATGAAATAACTCCACTACATCCATTAGGTAAATATTTTCTAGCTAAATCATTATATTTATTATCCTTAAGTGTTGGATAATTTACAAACTCAATTTTATCATGTTCATTTAAAAATTCAGCTACTTTTTCAGCATTTCTACAGTGCTTTTCTATTCTTACTGGTAATGTTTCTAATCCTATATTTAAAAGGAATGCAGCCTGTGCTGAAGGATAACATCCTAAATCTCTAATTAATTGAAATCTTGCTTTATTAATATACGCAGCTTTTCCAAAATGCTTTGTATAGGATACTCCATGATAAGATTCATCTGGTTCTGTTAATTCTGGGAACTTACCATTTGCCCAGTTAAAATTACCACTATCAACAATTACTCCACCAATCTGAATAGCATGACCATCCATATATTTAGTAGTAGAATGAATAACTATATCTGCACCAAACTCTATTGGTCTACAAAGGACTGGAGTCGCAAAAGTATTATCAACTATAAGTGGTACATTATTCTTATGAGCAATCTTTGCAAATTTTTCAATATCGAATATGCATATTGCAGGATTTGCAATAGTTTCTCCAAATACAGCTTTTGTATTTGGTTTAAATGCTTTTTGAATTTCCTCTTCTGATAAATCTGGATCTACAAATGTACATTCAATACCAAATTTCTTTAAAGTAACATTAAATAGATTAATTGTTCCTCCATATATAGTAGCTGCACTTACAATATGATCTCCAGCACTAAGAATATTCATTACACTAACTAATGCAGCTGCTTGTCCTGAAGTTGTACAAATAGCCCCAACTCCCCCTTCTAATGCTGCTATTTTTTCTTCAACAAATCCAACTGTTGGATTAGAAATACGCGAATACATATGTCCATCAGCAGATAAATCAAATAATTTCCCTACTTCATTAGTGTTATCATATCTATATGTAGTACTTTGATATATTGGAAGTGCCACTGGCTCTCCATTCATTGGTTTGTATCCTTCATGCAAACACTTTGTTTCAATTTTCATTTTTATATGCCCCCTATAATATAAATAAACTTATCTAAATTATACCTTAATTTTCTATATAAGTTAATAAATCCTTTAATTATTTATTGCTAAATTTAAAATTATTATTATTCTTCATGCATATCAATATAAATATCTTTTATATTCTTCATTCTTTTATTCAAAACTTCTATCTTAGATTTTATATCAATAATCTGCCTACTCTCTTTTTCAAAAGCTTCAAGCTCTTTGTTTAAATCATTTCTTTTAATAAAAATATCATTGTACACACTTTGATTTTTCTTCCAAATTTCAACCATATTATTATAGCTTTTTATATTTTCTTCTTGAGTTTCATAATCTATTCTACTAATTAAAATTTCAGCAACAATTAATGGGATAAGTTCATCTATATTCTTAAAATTTAATATTCCACTTGATAAAAAAAGCATTATTCTAAATGTTCCTGCAAGAAAGCTTTCAATAGAAATTTGAGAATTATCTGATATTATATTACTGTCTTTAGTAGCATTTTTTAATACTTCTAATATAAATGCATATACCTCTATATATTCTCTTGAATTTCTTAATTCAACAATTATACTTAAATATTCAAATGGATTTTTTCTTATAGAATTCAAAATTTCTTTTTCATTCATAGATAAAAATTTAAATTTATTATTGTTATAAAACATTGTGTTTGGTCTATTTCTTATTTCTATAATATCTTCATATATTTTAGATAAAAGTAAATCATCTATCTTTATATTTTTATACCTAATTTTCAGTGCTTCTATAAATTTTTGAAGATAGTATACTTTTATAGAATAAGCTTTATTCTCAATATATTTAAATCCCTCTTCAGGCATTAACATATTGTATGCTACATTTATAATTTCATCAGTACTCTCAACAAACTTTTTTTTGTTGCATATAGACACATTTTTAATTCCTGTCATTTTAACAAGCTTGTAATATAAAATTATTCTTATCTGTTCATCACTAACGGAGTTTAATTCCTGTAAATTTTTATTTAAATCTTTCATAAACTTAGATTCAGCCAATCCATACTTAAACATCCATTCTCTTGATTTATCTAAAATACTATATGTTGTACTATAACTTTTTATAAGACAATATAATACTCTAAGCTGTCTTCCATTAAGATTTAAAAAGCTTTTATAAAATTCTTTCTCTCTAATTTCAGCTCTCAATTTATCATCTAAAATAATTCCAAACACTCGAACTTTTTTTTCAAGTTCTTCTAATGTCTTATTATATGCTTCTATTTCACTATAAAATATCTTATTCTGGAAATTAAATTCTCTATTTACATCACCCTTACGAATGATAAGATTTTTCTTCAGTATATTATCATCTGTAAATTCACACGTTTCCAATATATCCTGATATTCATTAGTCATTTTAAGAGCATTCTTATACTGCTCTCTTATCTGCTCAAGGAGCTTGTCTAAAAAATTCATCTCAGAAATTATTTCTGAATCACTTTCATCAAGATTTTTTATTCTATTTTTTATATTCTTATTATCCAATTCACATCTTACTAAAAGACTTTCTTTCTGAGCAAGAATTTTATGATTTTGTATACATTCATCTTTAACTTTATATGTAGATTTAATAATTCTTTCATGGGATGATTTAATCCTTTCTAATAATTCTCTATGTGATTTGACATCCCTAAATATAGAATCTCTCTTATTTTCAAGTTCAGTTTTTTCCCTTTTTATTGAAATTATTATCTTATTAAGCTGTGATATATCCTTAGCCTGACTTCCCATTTCTATTATTTTTTCTCTTAAATTATTGATTTGATTATCTTTTAAATTTATATCATTCTGTACTTTCTTTAATTCACGAGACTCAAAATCAATATTCATTGGTGCATTAAATATTAAATTATCAGTATTCTTCATAACATCATGCTTTTCTTTGCTTAAATACCAACAAAAAATTCTATGGGTAAGTTCTAAAAGCTCTATAGGATTCTTAGTTATCTGTTTATCTCTGCTTCTATATAAAGTAATTCCTACTCCATTTATTCTTATTATCTGTATATATTCATAAATTTCTTCTGGAAGATTGATTTCTTTATTAGCTTTTATATTTTTTATAAGAGTACCTGTTGGAATATTTACATTAATTCCATTCTCTTGAGCTATAGACCTTAGGAATTTTTCCAAAACCTTTCGAAGTACTATTTTAGTTATTTGAGGAAAATCCTCACTTGCACATTCAGCCTTTTTTAAGTCTTCATAATAAACACTTAGTTTTGTATTCTTTAAATAACTAAAATTACTCTCATAATATTTCATCATATTCTCTCTTTGTACACTTCCTTAAAACTTTATAAATTGTTTTTCTGTTATTACTGCATCAATTGATACATCTTCTTTATCCGTAGGAACTTTATCCATCAGTTGAAAATCATAAGCTAACACAAGTTTCATAATTCTTGATTTATTTTCATCGTTTATTCTCTTAAAATATCTATCATAAAACCCTGCTCCATATCCTATTCTTCCACCATTTTTATCAAATGCCACTCCTGGGACAACAATTAAATCTAAATCATTAGGATTTATGAATGCTTCATCTTTTTTAGGTTCTAATGCTCCATATTTACTTTTAATTAAATTATCAAAATTATTAATTCTAACTGCATTCATTAATCTTGCACTAAATTCTGTTCTTGGAACATATATATTTTTACCTTCTTTTATAGCTCTTGTTATTATATATTTTGTATCTATTTCTGAACCATATGAAATATATATAAATATATTATTTGCCTGTTTATAGTAATTACTTTCAAAAAATTTATCAGTAATAATTTTATCGTAATTATCCTTTTCCTCTAAACTTAAGTTTTCTCTAATCTCTAATATTTCTCTTCTTATCTGCTTTTTATTATTACTTATTTGCTCCATATTAATTCTCCCTATAACCTATACTACTATCATTCATTAATGCCCCTAATAGACATACTTGGTTTTCTAAATGCAATTTCTTTCTTAATTTCATAGGTGTCTTTATTTATTGTTATTTTATAAATATCAGGACACCCTTCTTCTCTCCACTTTCTCATATAAGAAGGTGTAGCATATGCCTCAGTATAATAATTTTCATCATAGTAGTCTGAAAATTCAAGGTAAGATAAAATACTTTTCTTATCTAAAACCAAATCTTCTCTCTTTATATTACTGCATATAGGAATAAAATACCTGAGTGGTATTTCATAATTATATAGCCTATTCTTTTTAATAGGTTTCCCCTCTATTAATGCTCTTCTAAATAAAACACTATTCTTTTCTTTTTCATCTATTTTTACTTTAAATATAATCTTTTTACTTTTACTAAATTCAAGTTTAATCTTAATCATTCGCTAACTCACCATCTATCATATAGAAATAATAATATTTATATTAAATTTAACTATTTGTTCTGCATAATTAACTTCAAAATAATTATCTCATTTTATAATACAAATGACAATTAACCATATGCACCTGAATCAATATTTAAATCAAAAAAACACTAGAATAGAAATTCTAGTGTTTTAACATGCATATATTTACTTATTTTCTCCATCTACACTTATATAAGTTAAAGAACCACCTAATAGTAATCCTCCACCTATTATATTACCTATAATAACAAAGAATAAATTCTTTAATACTAAAGCCATTGGTAATCCACCTAATGAAAAATATGCAATAGAGAAAATACCAATATTAGCAATACTATGTTCAAATCCTGCAATTATGAAAGCAAATACTGCAAAAAATATCATAATAAATTTACCGCTTTCGCTTTTCATTTTTATTCCACCTAAGTACGCTAAACATACGCTGAAGTTACATAATATACCTCTTAATAGCATTTGAATTGGCGTTAATTCTAATTTACCATTTGCAACTTTTTCAATATAATGACTTATTATATCTAATGAAGCTCCACTCTTAACAAATAAAAATGATAAAAATATAATTCCAATAGCATTTGCTATAAGAGTTAATACCCATATTTTTAATACAGTAGGTACATTTACCTTTTTCTTCATTAAACCAACACTCATAACAAAGTTATTACTTGTAAATAATTCTCCACTAAAAAATACAACTTGAGCAATAGCAAAACAGAAAGTTGCTGCAATAATAACTTTTGCTACTTCTGGGTACTTTGGATAAAGCATTGCTCCAGTTGTATAAGAAAGAATTATTGCTATAACCATATAAAATCCTGTAACAATTCCTCTCCCTATATACTTTCCTAAATTATTCTTGGCTGCTTTAGCTTTTTTCTCAGACATCTTGCAAATTAATTCAATATCACTAGTATACATTTAACCCTCCCAAAACCTTAAATTGTCTTTTGTTTCCCAAAATTTATTGATAAACATGATTTTATACATATGCTTATATTAACCAATGCAATAAGTTGCAAAAAAAAATATAAACATACATATTATCAAATTCATGTATAATCAATTAATTACCATATTATATTTTACATGAAATATGCTCTTTGTCAAAAAGAAATTAATAATTTTATTATTTCTTTTTAAAATATGCTTGATATTTAAAAAAATCGCATTTAAATTCCCATATTATTCATATGTTTTTCCAATTATTTTTGTTTTAATTTTGTATATTTTATTATTTTTGTCAACATAACCTTATATCATTTGATTTCCACTATATACATCTCATATAATATAATTACCAAGGAGGAGATTGTAATATGGAAGATACTTTTTTATCAGATATTAATATTTTCAGCAACAGAATTTCTTTTTTAATTGAGCTTCATGCTAAACATGAAATAATATACATAATTAAAAATAAGCATAAAGATGAAATAGAAAATGAAATATCTATAACCGATAAAAAAAATGATTTATTAATTTGGAATGCTATTTATTCTAAGGAAATTATTAAAAATGGAATTGCAACTAAGTACCTCCATCCCATTTATAATAAATTTTATAAAGAGATATCTTCGTTAAGTTCAATAGATAAACTTCAAAAACTTGAGCTTGATATGATTGATACTTATGTTAACCTTCTTATAAATGATACAGAAGTTACAGATAATTTTGTAATTAATAGAATACTAAAGCATCTTCATCTTAATATAGAAAGCACTATTTCTTTAAAAAAATTATCTAATGACTTAAATTTATCTCAAGGATATATTTCAGATTGTTTCAAAAAACATATGGGCATTACAATAATGAATTACGCTAAAAAAATAAGAATTGACCGTGCAAAAGTTCTTCTTCTTACCACAAATGACAGTATTTTAGATATAAGCATAAGATTAGGCTTTCATGATCAAAGTCATTTTTATAAAGTATTTAAGTCGTTTACTGGTGTTTCTCCATCACAATATAGAAATGAAAACTTTGGTTAATAACTTTTTAAATTTAAAACAAGCTCCTAATAGAGAAGTTAAACTCTATTAGGAGCTTTATTAAATTAATAATAATTTATTAAATCTCTAATACCTTGTATTAACTGTTTATACTAAGTATAGGCTAATTAAAGATGCCATATATCTTCATTATATTGAGCTATAGTTCTGTCTGATGAGAAGAATCCAGCCTTACTTATATTAACTAATACTTTTTTGTTCCAAGTTTCTCTATCTTCATAATCCTTAAACATCTTATCCTTAGTCTTGATGTAATCTTCAATATCAAGTAATGTCATAAACCAATCCTTATTGATTAATTCATCATGAAGTCTTGTTAAGTTTTCCTTATCTCCAACTTCTATCATTTCATCACTTATGATAAAGTCTACTAATTCTTTAATATTTTCTTTTTCATAATATTCTTTTGAAACATAGTCTGCATTTTCATAGTGCTTGATTACTTCTTCTGAAGATTCACCAAAGATATATATATTGTCATCTCCAACTAATTCATGAATTTCAACATTAGCACCATCTTCAGTACCTAAAGTTAATGCTCCATTTAACATAAACTTCATATTACCAGTACCTGAAGCTTCTTTAGATGCAAGTGAAATTTGTTCAGATACATCACAAGCTGGAATTAATTTAGATGCTTTTGTTACATTATAGTTTTCAACCATAACAACATTTAAGTATTTATTTACTTCTGGATCATTATTTATAATTTCTTGTAAGCATAAGATTGTATGAATAATATCTTGTGCAATTATATAAGCTGGTGCAGCCTTAGCTCCAAATATCATTGTAATAGGAGTTGTTGGAACTTTACCATTTTTGATTTCTAAATACTTATTAATGATGTATAATACATTCATTTGTTGTCTCTTATATTCATGAAGTCTCTTAATTTGAATATCAAATATTGAATTTTCGTTTATATCAAGATTTTGAGTTTCTTTTAAGTATTTCTTTAATGCAATCTTATTGTCTTTCTTGATCTTATCAAGTTTAGCTAATACATTTTTATCATCTACGAATTTAGCTAAGTCTTCAAGTTTATCTGCATTTTTCTTAAATCCATCACCGATTAATTCAGTAATATAATCTGCAAGTTCATTATTACAGTGTAATAACCATCTTCTAAATGTTATACCATTTGTTTTATTGTTAAATTTCTCTGGATATATATCGCAGAATGGTTTTAATTCTACCTTTTCTAATATATCTGTATGAAGTGCAGCAACACCATTTACACTAAATCCATAGTGGATATCCATATTTGCCATATGAACTCTGTTTTCATCATCTATGATAGCCACTTTTTCATCATCATATTTAGCTTTTACTCTATTATCAAGTTCTCTAATTATAGGCATTAATTGTGGAACTGCTTTTTCTAAGTAATCTATTGGCCATTTTTCTAATGCTTCTGCTAAGATTGTATGGTTTGTATAAGCGCAAGTCTTAGTAACTATATCTATAGCTTCATCCATGCCAATTCCCTTTTGTCCTAATAATCTTATTAATTCAGGAATAACCATTGATGGATGAGTATCATTTATTTGAACTACTACATGTTCATTTAATTTATGAAGATCATATCCATTTTCTTCAGCTTCTAATAATATTAATTGAGCTGCATTACTTACCATGAAATATTGTTGATATACTCTAAGTAATCTTCCTGCTTCATCACTATCATCTGGATATAAGAATAAAGTTAAGTTTTTCTTTATATCTTCTTTGTCAAAATCTATTCCTTCTGTAACTAATGATTCATCAACTGTATCTATATCAAATAATCTTAATTTATTACAAGGCTTATCATATCCTGTTACAGCTATATCATAAAGAGTAGATTGAACCTTAAATCCTCCAAATGGTACTTCAAATTTAATATCTGATTTATCTAACCAGCTTTCATCTGTAAGCCATGGATTTTTAACAGCTTTTTGCTTATTGTTTTCAAATACTTGTTGGAATAATCCAAAGTGATAGTTAAGTCCTACCCCATCACCATTTAATCCTAAAGTTGCGATTGAATCTAAGAAACATGCTGCAAGTCTTCCAAGACCACCATTACCTAGTGAAGGTTCTAATTCCATTTCTTCAATTGCAGTTAAATCTTTATCATTTTTAGCTAATACTTCTTTAACTTCATTATAAAGACCTAAGTTAATTAAGTTATTAGATAATAATTTACCTATTAAGAATTCTGCTGAAATATAATATAACTTCTTGTCCCCTTTATTAGTTCCCTTTTCTTTAGCTTCTGCCTTTGTTAATTGTAATAATGCTGAATATATTTCTTCGTTAGTAGCAGTACTAATTGTCTTTTCAAATTTTTCATTTAAAAGTTCAGATAATTTCTTTTCTACCATATTAATCTCTCCTATTTCTTAAAATTTTCTATATACTGAAATCATTTAACATATTGTTATTACATAACGAAAACGCTTGCGTTCTTTACAAGATTATTTTAACAATTTAAAAAACAGGATACTTGTATATTTTTTATTTTTTTTGTACATTTCTTATATGATTTTAAAATTTTAATATTATTTTTTATTTATGATTACATTCTAATAAATCTATTTTATTTTTATATATAAAATCTTATTTTTAATTTACAACATAATTAAGTATCAAAATAACTTTTAAACAATTTTTATTGAACAAGAAAATAAGATGCGTAGATTACCCATTTCTACACATCTTATCTTCTCAATAAATTCTTTCAATTACCCTTTATACCATTTAATTAAAGATTCCCTTATCCTTAATTCTCTTAAATTCTCAAGTGGCTACCCCTTCAACCACTTTATATACCTTATACATTTAGTATAATATGCTAAGTACAACAAATGTACAACAAAATTTTATATTTTTAGTTTTTATAATTTTTAGAATTTATTTTTTATTCTATCAATAAAACTATATTTTTTATTTTTTTCTTCTAACATTCCTGTAGTAAATTCAGACCAGCTATAATTTATCATATATTCACCCATATATGAGTTAATAGCATTTATATCCATATTTAAAAAGTCATAATAATCACACTGAAATGCCTCTGAATTTACAGAAAGACTATTATACTTCTTTATTATAATATCACTTGCATTAACTTCTTTAAGATCTTTTACCATATCAGATATATACACTTGCATTTGTTTCTGCAAAGAGCGATTATATTCTTTTTCTTCAAATAAAACTGCTGCAAGTTCTGCATTTGTAACACCAGCCCCTTTCTTATCAACTAAGTATGCAAGTATTTCCTTAGATTTTGACCTTCTAAAAGTAACAGGTTCATTATCAACAAATATTTCAAAATTACCAAAAGTCTGAACCCTTACTCTTTCTTTAATATTTTTTTCTACTGGATTTCTTAAATTCTCTAATTCCTCTAAAACTTTATCTTCGGATGCAGGTTTAATTAAATATCCACTAGCCCTTAAAGATACTGCTTCTAAAGCATATTCAGAATAACCAGTAACAAATATTATATTTATATTATTGCACTTATCTTTAAACTTTTTAGCTAATTCTATTCCACTAATTCCAAACATTTCAATATCTAAAAAAGCAACATCTGCTTGATTTTCTTCAAGAAATTCTAGCGCCTTTGTTGGTCTTGTAAATCCGTTAACTTCACTTCCTGGTTTTATTTTATTAACTATTTTAATTAAAGTTTTTACTGCTGGTTCCTCATCATCTACTATTATTATTTTCATATCTCTACTTCTCCTTTGCTGACTTTAAGTGTAATAGTGGTCCCTTCATTAGGAATACTTTGTATATCAAGACTTCCATTACACTGAGCAACAAGTCTCTTTCTTACATTTTCAATTCCTACATGAGTTCTTTTATCATCCTTTGTCTTAATATTATCAACATTAAATCCTACACCATTATCGCTAACAGTTATAATATACTCATCTTCTGTCTCACTTGTTTTTATAGTAACTATTCCCCCTTCTTCTTTTTTGGTTACCCCATACCTAACAGCATTTTCTACAATAGGTTGTATAGTCAACGGAGGAATCATAAAATCACAATTCTCTATATCATATACAACATTAACACGATTTCCAAATCTTATTTTTTCAAGTGAAAGATAGTGCTTCACATGCTCTAATTCTTTTTCAAAAGTAATTAATCCAGTACTACTTAAACTATCTACATTTCCCCTTAAAAAGCTTGCAAAGTCAATTACAGCTTGTTCAGCTTGTTCGGGATCTTCAGTACATAAATACCTTATTGTATTTAATGAATTATATAAGAAATGTGGCTGTATTTGACTGAGCATTACAGAAATACGAGACTGTATTAATTCATTTTCTAATATTCGCGCTTTTTCTATAATTGCATCATTGTTTCTTTTTTCATATATTAAAATAGCAAGCTGTATCATTCCAGCTATTATTATTCCTTTATCTAAAGCTATAGGTCCATCTCCTAAATTAGTTAAAAGTCTTATACAATCAACCACAGCTCCTATAATCATAGGTAGAACAAAAAATATAATGATATTCACATTCTTATTCTTTTTAACAAAATACTCGTATTGTAAATACATCATAATAATTAATATGTTTAAAATACTTAAAATAGATGTATGTGTAAATATCCTATACATATCAGTATTCCATACAACCTTCAGTAAAGCAGTAAATATAACCCACATAATAATCAAAATACAATTTATATTGCTTGCTTTTTTCAGCTTACCTGTAATATATGTGGATAAGTATAATGTAAGAAATAAGCATAGTAATTCTAAACTAATTATCTCCACCGATTGAGTTAATATAGGATATGGAATTATTAAAGAAACAAGGTTATAACGTATTCCAATCCATATACCTGCCATACACGTAAATCCACCACTGTATATAATTCTTCTAATGTTTTTACCCTTAAAAATTATCATAATTAAAGCTGCCAATAATTCACTTAATCCTAATGTTAATATTGACACTCCCATTAATATATCAAATCCATTTTTTTTAAATGCAAGCTTGTACATTACATCTGCAGATCCAAAATACATTTCATCAAGAAGAACCCTTATAGCATCTGAATTAATTCCTTTATATACATTATTAACTTCTATTTCTACTATATCATCAGTATTAATTCCATTAGAAGTAATTCCAATCCATACATTTCCTATAGTATGTTCTTTATCTACTGAAGGCCCAAGTACATAGTTACCGTTTATTTTCATATCTATATATAAATCTTTTGACCTCATCATAATTTCATTATTCTTAGGTATATCTTTATTAAAATGCCCTTTAAAATAATAAGTATGGTACTGACTCAAATCAAATTGAGTATCTGCTTTAAGTTCATTCCAACTACCATCATCTACTTTATACATTCCTTCAATTTGAACATTATAAAATCTTGAATCATATCCATTTAAATTACTTTTATCTTTATTATAAATAAATATGATTGAAGGTATAAGAACTAACATCATTAAAATAAACATTCCAAAAGTAAACTTATTTAAGTTTTCTGATAATCCTATCCCTATCTTATGTTTTCCCATATAACTAATTTCCTCTAAATTCTATAAATTTGAATGTTAAGACTATTATTATATCGAAATATTACCGCCATTATTAACCATTAATATTTTTTTATTGAATTTCTTTTTATTTAATCTTAAAAATTCTATTTATATTAAGTAAATAAATTAGTTAAAAGTCAAAATTCTTCATAAATATATAAGTAATAAAAAACTAGGCTAACATGAATATTCATGTTAGCCTAGTTTATAAACTAATTGTATTTATTATTCTACTGTTACACTCTTAGCTAAGTTTCTTGGCTTATCTATATCGCATCCTCTATCTTTAGCAATGTAATATGATAATAATTGAAGAACTACAACGCTTAATACTGGAGCAAACATATCTAATGTTCTTGGAATATAGATTATATCATCTAAAACTTCTTCCATTCCTTGAGTTCCTTCATAGCAGATACCTATTACTTTAGCTCCTCTTGCTTTAATTTCAACAATATTACTTACCATTTTTTCTTTTAAAGCTTCTTGAGTTAATAAAGTTATAACCTTAGTACCATCCTCTATTAATGCTATAGGACCATGTTTTAATTCTCCTCCAGCATATGCTTCTGAGTGAATATAAGATATTTCTTTAAGTTTAAGTGATCCTTCTAATGCTACTGCATAGTCTAATCCTCTTCCTAAATAGAACATATCATGTTCTTGATATATCTTTTCTGCTATTGCTTTTACTTTATCTTTATCTTCTAAAACTAGTTCTACCTTTCCTGGTAAATCTAATAACTCTTCTTTTAATTTATCTAATCTATCGCTCTTTAATCTTCCTAAAATTTTAGCAAATGTCATACCAATCATATACATTCCTATAACTTGAGTTGTATATGCTTTAGTAGAAGCAACTGATATTTCTGGACCTGCTAATGTATATAATACATGGTCTGCTTCTCTTGAAACTGAGCTTCCAACAACATTTGTTAAAGCAATTATTGTAGCTCCTATTGTCTTACAGTTTCTAAGTGCTGCTAATGTATCTGCTGTTTCACCTGATTGGCTTACAACGATAACTAAAGATTTTTCTGTTACAAGTGGATTTCTGTATCTGAATTCAGATGCGATATCAACTTCTACTGGAATTTTTGCAAGTGATTCAATTACAGTCTTTCCAACAAGTCCTGCATGATATGCAGTACCACAAGCTACTATAAATACTCTATCAGTATTTTCTAAATCTTCTTTAGTAATCTTTAAATCATCTAAAATCATGCTCTTTTCCATTGAAATTCTTCCAGCCATAGTATCTCTTATAGCTGTTGGTTGTTCATGAATTTCTTTTAACATGAAGTCTTCAAATCCACCTTTTTCAGCTGCATCTTCGCTCCAAGTTACATGATAAACATCCTTTGATATTTCTTCACCATCAGTATTGAAAAGCTTAACTCCATCTTTCTTAAGAACTGCAATTTCATGATCTTCTAAAAGATATACATCTCTTGTATAGCTTAATACTGCTGGAATATCTGATGCTATAAATGTTTCATCTTTTCCTAATCCAACTATTAATGGGCATTCTTTTCTTACTGCTATTAATTTATCTGGTTCGTCTTTACAAACAACTCCTAAAGCATAGCTTCCTTCAAGCTTTTTAAGTGCTTTAGTTACAGCTTCAAATAAATCTCCTTCATAGTAGTAGTCAATTAAGTTAGGAATTACTTCTGTATCTGTTTCTGATTTGAAAGTATATCCTTCACCTTTTAACCAGTTTCTAAGTGGTAAATAATTTTCGATTATACCATTTTGAACTACAGCAATAGTTTCTTTACTGTTTAAGTGTGGATGTGAATTCACATCTGATGGAGCTCCATGAGTAGCCCATCTTGTATGACCAATCCCCATAGTTCCTTCAACTGGATTTTCCTTTATATTTTCAGCTAAATTAGCTAATCTTCCTTTAAATTTTCTAACTTCAATTTGTCCATCATTAACGACAGCAACTCCTGCAGAGTCGTATCCTCTATATTCTAATTTTGATAATCCATTAATTAAAAATGATGTTGCTTTTCCGCTTCCTAAATATCCTACTATTCCGCACATATTACAATCTTCCTTCCTCATTTAGCGCTTGCATACATTCCCAAGAATAAAGCCACCTCTGACATCTAAAAATATACATTCATAAAATGAATTATTCTTAATTATCTAGATATTTATTCTGGTTATTCCCATGCAAGTATTTTTTATTATAATTTAAATTTTATCTAAGTTTAAATTCCTTATACTAGCTATCATACAAATATACACGCATTAATGTGCTACATATATATTTCTAAAAAAGGGTACAATAATCCTAGTACCTCAAAAAAGACTTAAACTTTAGAAGGTTTTAACACCAGACTGGATTTGTACTTTAAATCACTTTAAAGTTTTGCCAGCCGTTAACGGTAGTGCTATACCGTGGGGCACCCGCCGAAGTTTCGATAACTCCCCAACCTCGTCAACTTAAGTGAGCCTCCAAATCTTTGATTTGGCTAAGGCGAACTTACTCAGTAAATGCATATGCGCTGAGTTTCCCTTTTCAAATCTTTGATTTGGCTAAGGCGAACTTACTCAGCAAATGCATATGCGCTGAGTTTCCCTTTTCAAATCTTTGATTTGGCTAAGGCGAACTTACTCAGCAAATACAATGCGCTGAGTTTCCCTTTTCAAATCTTTGATTTGGCTAAGGCGAACTTACTCAGCAAATGCATATGCGCTGAGTTT
>NZ_JABAGC010000052.1 GCF_012843905.1 Clostridium sp. SM-530-WT-3G | reverse complement strand
GGATTTTAAGTGCATTTTTTATCTGTAAATATTGGTAATTCAGTTGTCAAGCGCAGTTTTTAGTGTTGAGCCATAAAAATAGAAATATAGAAAAATTAATTATTATTAATGAATAAAATTTATAATATGAGGAAAAAATTTATATAGAATAAAATACAATAACTGAAAAATAGATGAAAAATTTCAAAAATTAAAGTGAAAGTAACGCTTAAAATAAAAAGAAATAAATAGATAATTTAAATAAAATACTGAGATGTTTATTGTCTAATTTTATATGGGAATAAATATTATACAAAGACTACATTGAATTGATATTCAATGTAATCTTTTCTTTGTTAATAATAAAATAATTCATTAATATATCAAGAAAACAAATAAGATTTTATATAAAGTAGAGTAATAATTATCATATAGATTGGTGATAAATATATATAGGTATAAAAGAGGTATAAAATATGAAAGAAGTAGAGTTGAATAATTTACCTAAGTGGAGTAGTGGACCCAATAAAGGAAAAATTAATTGGGATAATAGTATTGGTCATAAAGTACCATTTAAATATAATAATATAAATGGAGAAATAAAGATAATTGGTTTAAAGAGAGAAGGAAAAAGTGTTCAATTAGAAATCGAATTTGAAAATAGAAAAGCTTCAATAGAAAGAGGTAATTTTACTAGTGGACATATAGGAGCACTTTGGGATATTAATACAAAAGATTTTAAATATAATATTGGAGACTTGATAGTTGGAAAATTCTCTACAATTGAAATATTAGAGCCTATAAGAGAAAGGCAGTCAGACAAAAGTTATAGATATATATGCCATAGTTGTTGGCAAGAAGGAATAAAAAAAGAGGTTCAGATAAAAAAAGGTGTAGGCTGTTCTGTTTGTAGTGGCAAAAAAGTTGTTCCAGGGATAAATGATATTTATACTACTAATCCATATTTAGCAAGTATGTTACTTAATCCTAATGATGGGTTTGCAAATATGCAAAGTTCTGGAAATAAAGTAGATTTTAAGTGCCCTAACTGTGGAGAAATTATAAACGATAAAACTTTAAATAATATATGTAGGAGGGGGAGGCTATCTTGTCCTAGATGTGGTGATGGTATTTCTTATCCACAAAAAATAATGTATAGTGTATTAAAACAACTTGGTATTGAGTTTATTTGTGAATTTAAATTCGAATGTGATAATTCAAAGCGATATGATTTTTATTTTGAATATGATGGTCAAAGTTATATTGTTGAAGTACATGGTATACAGCACTACGAAGAAACAACTAGAGGAAAGGGATTAAAATATGAGCAGGATAATGATAAAGAAAAAGAAAAATTTGCATATATAGAGGATGTAGATCGCAACAAAGAAGCAATAGATAACTATATAGTAATAGATTGTAGATATAGTGAGTTGGATTGGATTAAAAAAAATATATCAAAAAGTAAGCTGGCTAATGTTTTTGATTTAGAAAAAATTGATTGGAACGAATGTCAGTTATATAGCACTAAAAGCTTGGTCTTTGAAGCATGGGACTTATGGAATAGTGGTACCAGTGTATTAGATATCAGTAAAGAAATTAAGGTGGCAAAAGCCACTGTAATAAGATACTTAAATAGAGGTAATAAATTAGGTATGTGCAGATATATAGGAAAAGAAGAAATGAGCAAGGGTTCTAAAAGAAGTAGTAGTGCGGAAATTCAAAAAAAGAAGGTTTACTGTGTTACGTTAGATAAAGAGTATGATTCTATATCTGAAGCAAGTAGATGTACAGGAGCTGAAACATACAGAATTAGTGGTTGTTGTAATAAAAAAAAGGGTTTTAAAAGTGCTGGTTTTAGTAAAGATGGTTACAGACTTATTTGGATGTATGCAGAAGATTTCCATGCACTTAGTGATATCGAAAAGAAAAAACTTAATAGGAATAAAATTAAGAAACAAGCTAAACAAGTAATATGTTTAGAAGATGGTAAAGTATATGAAAGTGGAGGAAAAGCAGAGAAGGCATATGGATTAAAAAAAGATAGAGTGAATGCATGTTGTAGAGGAGATGTAAAACATGCTGGTGGATTACATTTTGAGTTTTATGATGAATTTAATAAAAGAAAGTCAAATGTTTAGCCTGTGGTTTTAAAGTATTATAGTAAAAGGTGAATAGAAAGGTGTTGTGACTTTTAGTGATGGATTTTAGAGGTCACGCTTCACCTCCACCACAAAACCCATGAAAATCATTTTATTGGATTTTTCGTGGGTTATTTTTATTGTATAGATTTAGAATAATTAATAGTGAACCGTATCATAAATAGGATTTGATTTACAAATTATGTTATAATGAGTTTCATGACAATAATATTATTACATCAGTATCATATAACTTTATTAAATGATCAATGGCTGTTGGACGAGCAATTGGAATTGATGTGTATCCAAAATCATTTGGATTAGAAAAGTAGAAATATAAATACAAAATAGAGATTTAGAGGTGGTAATATGAAATTTGCAATGTTTTCAGACCTACATTATGATGCAATACCAGATGGAGATGCAAGAGTGGAAGAAATCATTACTTATGCTAAAAAATCCAAAGTTGATTTTATTGTAGATATTGGTGATTTATGTTATCCAACAAATAGGAATAAAATAATATTAGAGAAGTTTAAAAATTCAAAATTACCGTGTTATTTTACAATAGGCAATCATAATACTGATAATTTTTCTATTGATGAAGTTACTGATTTTTTTAATCTGCAAAGAAGTTATTACTCATTTATTAAAGAAAATATCAAATTTATTGTTTTAGATGCTAATTTTATTAATAAGAAGACTTCTGTTATTCCATATTATAAACGAAATTATGATAAATCTAATGATGAATATCCATACATTCCAAATGAAGAAATAGAGTGGCTTAAGAAAGAGTTATCTGATAATGATAAATATTATATAATTATTTCACATCACAGCTTATCAAATGACTTTCAAAAACGTGGAATAAGTAATAGAAAAGAAATAAGAGCTATTTTAGAGGAACGAAATTCAAATGAAAGAAAGATATTATTTTGCATAAATGGTCATGACCATGGTAGTGATTGTAAATTAATCAATGATATATATTATTATACGTTGAATTCAAGTTCTTATATTTGGCATGGAAGTAAAGAAATATTTAGCTATTCAGATGAGATACATAAGAAGTATCCGTACTTAAAGGATTTAATCTTATATAAAGAAGCATTACATATTATTGTAAATATTGATAATGAAATGAATGTTTATATTGAAGGTATTAAAGGTAATTATCAAAAGCATTCTCCAAAGGATGTTGGCCTTACAGATACCTGGAATGGAGTTTCAATAAAAGCAGAGACACTATCTCAATATATTAAAATGAAAAGATAAAATTATACTTTAATTATGTATATTATATACACAAAAATAAAATGGTAAAACCTCATTTAGATCAGTTACGGAGATCCATATTGTAAGTAAGTTATGTATTATTTTAGAATATTTGCAGGTGTAAAAGGTAGAAAAACAGCATATGAAGAACGAATAGAAATTATATCATTTTGCATTGCTAATAAAATAAACAGTAAAAAAGCAGCGGTTATCTACTTTTTTACTGTTTATTTTATTATTTATTAGAATCTAAAATTTTAAGAACCTCTCTAGCCACAGCAGCTCCTGATGATGGATTTTGTCCTGTAACAACTCTTTGTTCTTCTACTGCAAATTCTGCCCAATCTGAAGATTTAACATAGTTTGCACCTCTATTTTTAAGCTCTGTTTCAGTTAAGTAAGGAACAAGCTTAGTAACTCCTACAGCTTCTTCTTCTGTATTTGAAAAGCCTGTAACCTTAAGTCCTTCAATTAAGTTTTTGCCATTAGATAATTTTATGTTTAATAATCCTGCTAAACCATGACATACAGCTGAAACTATTCCACCATTTTCATATATTTCTTTTGCAATTTCCTGCATCTTTGTATCATTAGGAAAATCCCATATAACACCATGTCCACCAGTATAGTAAATTACGTCATAGTCTTTTGGGTTGATTTCATCAGCAGATAATGTGTTTCCTAATTTATTCATAAAGTTGTGATCAGTGTAGTATTTCCAATCAAGTGGGCTCATAGAAGCTTTTTCTAAACTGTGTGGATCTATTGGAGTATAACCGCCCTTTGGACTTACATAATCAATTTCAATTCCAGCATTTTTTATAACATCTACGAAGTGAACAGCTTCACTAAGCCATAAACCTGTAGGTCTTTCAGTAGTTTCATATTTAGATACATTTGTAACAACAACTAATACCTTTTTCATAAGTAGTTCTCCTTTTTATTAACTTTTATAAATAGTACTTCTTTTTTTATATTTAGTACTTATAAATATTATTAGTTTTTAATTTGTTTTTTATATGAACAAAATTTAAATTTATTATTAAAAGTAATAGTTAATAATAATATTTTGGAAGTTATGCTAGTTCTGTTCCAATTCTGTGTTAAATGTCCATTCTAACCCTTTGATTATTGGCATAATCCCACTCCTATTTTAGTTTTAGAAATCATATTTAAAATATTTTTTTACAAGATCACTCATAGGGTTTTCATTATCACTTGATATATAGTCTAAATCTGTGTCATAGAAGTACAAGTAGGCTATATTCTTATTTTCGTCTGAAAATCCAATTATGCCAAATGAATTTGGATATTGAGCTTTATAGGTTTCATATTCATCTACAACCTTAAAGTTATAGGTGTTTACCTCAAATTCGTATTCTGGAATATAGTATTTTTCTGAATCAGAATTTGATATAACCTTATGGTCCAAATATTTATATTCTTTTAAAAGCCTTTCTTTTTCTTTTTTATATATTTCTTCACTGTAATTTACTACAAGGGTAAGTGTATCTGTCTCAAATAGACCCCTATAAATATGGTTATAGTTATAGGATATTCCATAATCTATTGGTAGCATATCTAAGTCAGGCATAAACTTTTTTGCAGGAGTATCAATCATGGTCCAGCTATTTAAATATTTTTCTGAACTCCTGCTTTTTGTCGTGCCGCATCCAGTAAAGCTTAAAAGCAGAAAAGTAGTGAGTATAAAAAGATATATTTTTTTCATATTTCCCCCAATTATTTAATATGAAATTATGATTATTTTTTCCTTATATTTAAATTATTGTAACATAATTCTTGGAATATGGACATACCATACATATATTAAAAAATAAATGTTTCTGGTAATATAATCTGCTGTATATAACTGATACAATGCTATATTAACTTTTTATTTGGGCATAATATAAAAGGTAGTATTCTAGAATCTAAAGTATATCTAAGAAATTTAAAAATAAAATTCATTAGATAGTAAAGTTAATTAGGAAACCAAAAGAATGATTTCTTATTCGATCCTTAAGATTTATATATAATTAGAATCTTATAATATGTAATGGAAAGCTGGTAGAGAATATGAAAAAATATAGTACAGAGTGGGCTCTATGCGGAAAAACTAAGGATGGAATTATTTTTACTTTAACATCTAATAATTCTTTAAAAAAGATAGCACCTATTATTAAAAGCAATACAGCAAGAATAATATTTGCATAATATTATCTAAACACCTTCCTCATCCATACATGAGGACATCCCTCATCATCACAAATTTCATCCAATGCAACATAACCATTTTTCTCATAAAAAGCAGTTACTCTAACTTGAGCTGACAATTCAAGACTATTTCCTTGCTTTTTAATAATTTCATTTTCTGCTGCTTTAAGCAATTCAGCTCCATAATTCTTTCCTCTAAATTCTTTTAGAACTGCTATTCGTCCAATAACATAGCTCTGTCTTTTGTTATTATAATAAAATCTACAGGTAGCAACAGGTTTTTCAGAATTATATATTAAAATATGAGTACACATACTATCAATATCATCAAATTCATTTTCAAATCCTTGTTCTTCCATAAAAACTTTTCTACGGATGTATTTTGCATCCTCTGGTAACTGTTCATACATTTTAACTTTCATAATTTCTTCCTTTCCAAAAAATAGGCATCCAAGACTAAATCTTATAGTGCTAAAACACCGTATCTACGATTTAATCTTGAACGCCTTATTACCACTCATCTGGTGATGAGTGAACGCTACTATTTAATTTGTAAAAATTATATTAAAACATTATTGCTTTGTCAAGTAGGAAAAACTCTGTTCCTCCTACAAACTCCCATTTATTCAAAATAGAATCGATGTAAAAGTTTTCTATGCTATAGTTTGTTGAAGAGAAACGTTTAAAAGTATATTATATAATATGAGTGATAGTTAATAATAAATAAATTGGCTAAATTCAAAAGTGATGTAAGAGGTATCTATTCAGTTATTTTTTATTTGGATATAATTGAGATTTTGAGGTTTAGATGTTTTTATTAAAGGAGAAGTATAATGAATATTGTAATTTTAAATGGTAGTCCACGTAGAGGTGGGAATACAGAAATAATGTCTAGAGAGTTTGCAAGAGGTGCAAGTGAAGCTGGTCATGAAGTAAATATAATCAATCTTGCTGGAAAGAAAATCTCAGGTTGTCTTGGATGCCAATACTGTTTTACACATGATGGTGAATGTATCCAAAAGGATGATATGGCTAATGTTCTTGAAGCACTTGATAAAGCTGATTTAGTTACATTTGCATCACCAATTTACTGGTTTGATATTACAGCACAATTAAAGGCTACTATAGACCGTATGTATGCAAGAGGAAAAATAGGATTTCATTTTACAAAGACAGCATTGCTTTTAGATTCAGGTGCAGATGGTGTATATGATGCAGCACTTGCTCAATATAAGGCTATGTGCTCTTATTTACGTTGGGAAAGTGTAGGAGAAATATGCATTCCTAATATGATGACAAAGGGAAGTATGGAAACTCATAAAAAATTAAAAGACGTTTATGAACTTGGTTTATCTATAAAATAATATATGGTGAAGGTTTAGGAAACAAATGCTTCACTGCATTCGGCAGTATAAGTTCGTCTGACTAAATTAAAATTTAGAGACTCACTTAATAAAACCCACGACTACTTGCAATGTAGCTTGAACAGCTAATTGCAAGTAGTCGTATTTTTTTATTGTTACAAGTATCGGTACCATTAAATTTTCGTTGGAGTTATATATAACTATAAAAAATATAATTATAATTAAATAATCCATTGATTAAAAATTTGAAAAAATATTTAAAGAGTTATATATTTTAAGTATGAGAGATATGATGAATAATTCCAATAGTTATATTTTTTAAAAACTTAAACAAAAGAAGTTTGAATTCAAAGAAAAGTTATAACTTGCTTGTTAGAAGGATATTTTGAGATTTAATGAATAGGTATTTATTAAAACAAAAGAAGGGAAACATTAACTTTGAAAACAAATAGAGAAAAACAAATTGTACAAATATCTATTGTGGGTATTATAGTTAATCTTGCTTTAGCAATTGTAAAATTTATAATTGGTTCAATATCTGGTTCTATTGCTATTAAATCTGATGCAATTAATAATTTTACTGATTCATCATCTTCATTAATTACAATCATCGGAACAAAATTAGCTCAAAAAAGACCAGATACAAAGCATCCATTTGGATTTGGAAGAATTGAATATATAACTAGTATGATTATTGGAACAACAATTATAGTTACTGGTCTTGAAATGATTAAATCATCTATAAAAGGCATTATTCATCCTAATATTGTAGAGTATAATTTGTATATACTTCTCGTATTAATTATTACAGTAGCATTAAAAACTTTTCTTGGTATTTATACTGAGAAGCAAGGAAAAAATCTTAATTCAGGTGCTTTAGTGGCATCAGGAAAAGATGCTAAAAATGATGCACTTATTTCAATTGTAACAATTATTTCAGCAGTAATAGATATGACTACCAAATTTTCTGTTGATTCATATGCAGGATTACTTATTTCTATATTTATTTTAAAGTCTGGGATTGAAGTCCTTAGAGATACTATAAGTAAAATCCTTGGTGAAAAAATAGACGTACATATAAAAGATAAAATTTATAAGATTGTTGAAAGTTCCAAATATGTGTTAGGAGCTCATGATTTGATATTAAACAATTATGGCCCTAATACATACCTTGGTAGCATTAATGTTGAAATAGATTATAAAAATACTGTTGGTGAAGTTTCTCAAGAACTTCATAGATTACAAATGCTTGTTTATAAAGAGACACATATTTATCTTGTTTTTGGAGTTTATGGGGTTGATGTAAATTCAGAAATTTCTAAGGAAGTCTGTAGAATTCTTAAAGATTTTAAGAAAAATGAACCTCATTGTCTTGGATGTCATGGAGTATTAATTGATGAAAAAGATAAAAAAATCTTTTGTGATGCTATTTTAGATTTTTCTTGTGATAGAGAAGGTGTAAAGAGTAGATTAGAAAAGATGCTTAAAGATAGATTTGATAAATATACAATTGCGGTAACAATTGATTCAGAATTTGATTAAAAATGCAGGGAACAATATAAGTGATATTCTGAGAAATTGGGATTTTAAAGATCAAGCTTTACCTCCATCATAAGACCCACGAAAATCATAATTTTAGATTTTCGTGGATATTTTTTTATATAATATTTAAATTATAAATTTTCCAAGCAAACACATAATGATAAATTAATTACATATATTTAAATTTATGATATTATAAAATTAGTATAAGAATTAACTATAAATTTTTAAATTGGGAAGTTGTTATGAGTAAATATGTATGGGAAAATATAATGAAAAATAAAGGATTTGTTCTTGATAACAATAATATTGATTTGCTGAACAGTATATTTAAAGGAAGAGAGATTAAGAAAAATGAATTCTTTTTAAAGCAGGGAGACAAGTCAACTGAAGTAGCTTTTGTACAAAAGGGTGTTTTTCGTTCATTTTATATTGATGCAAAAGGTAATGATATTACAAAGTATTTTTATGCTGAGGATTCAGTATTATTTTCTTATTTTGCATATCTTACAAATAAGGAATCTGCATATTATATTCAAGCATTAGAAGATAGTTATATTTTAGTTGCAAAAGTATCAGATTTTGAGAAGATTATAAAAGGTAATTACAATTTACTTTATTTGTATAAAAAACTTCTTGATGAAGCTATTGTTATAAAAGAAGAGCATGCATGCAGTTTTAAATTATTGAACAGTTTGGAAAGATATAAACGATTCAAAGCAATGTATCCTAATTTAGAGCAGAGAATTAAACAGCATCATCTTGCATCTTATTTAGGAATAACACCAGTATCACTTAGTAGAATACGTAATAAAGGAAAAATTAACAAATGATAATGAAATTATAAATATAAGCTCCTATAATCTAAATGTAAATAAACATAATATATTCGCAATCATATTTACTAGTGTTTTAATTAGTTTTTTAGATAAAATGGGAGGTTATATTTATGGGAAATAATCAAGTGGTAATGGTTACAGGATGCTCAACAGGAATTGGACGAGATATTTGTGAAATTATGAGTAATAAAGGCTATATTGTTGTTGCTACTGCAAGAAACATTGATTCATTAAAAAATGTACCAGCATCATTAAAACTAAGATTGGACGTAACAGATAAAGAGATAATAAATTCAGCAGTTAATTATGTAGTACAGAAGTTCGGAAGAATAGATATATTGATAAATAATGCTGGTTATTCTACAAGAGGAGCAATAGAAGAAATTGAAATAGACAAGGTAAGAAAAATTTTTGATACAAATGTCTTTGGTATTATAAATATGGTTCAGGCAGTACTTCCTGAAATGAGAAAAGTAAAGTATGGAAAGATAATCAATATTGGTTCGATTTCAGGTAAGTTTACACAATCCTTAAACGGTGGATATTGTGCATCTAAACATGCAGTAGAAGCAATAAGTGATGCCTTGCGTTTAGAAATGAAAAGGTATAATATCCAATCTACAGTTATTGAACCAGGTCCTATGGAAACAAATTTTTTTAGCACACTTTCAAACACATCTGATAAGCTAATGAAAAATTTACATTCTCCTTACTATGATATATATAAGAAAGATATTGACTATAGAAAAATACAAAAACGTACAGATTCTAAAAAAGCAGCAAGTCATATATGTAATATTATTGTTAAAGATAAACTAAAAGCGAGATATAAAGTTGCAGTTCCATTTTCTTTTAAGCTACTCCTTAAACTTCCAGATCCAATTAAGGAGTTTATATTACTAAGGCATTAGATTGTTTTGTATTTGCATTAATCCCCGTAATCAAATTTAAGATTATCGGGGGATTTTTCATATATGAACTAATTCTTATATGGTATAATATGTAAATAACGCTGTGTCATTTTGTATTGCCGCTTTTGGCAACGATGTTAAGAGAGATAATTTCTGCAAGAGTTTTACTTTATTAAACATTCGTACTAAAGAGTTGATTGAATTTATAAATTACTGTGGATATATAAGGATGATGACCAATAACATGTTATAGTGATTAAAAATTTAAGGAGGAATGGCATATGAAAGTAGATAAAGAAATTAGAAGCATAAGGAAACTTATATTTCTTCATTTGTTTCCGGGAATTATATTAAGTATTGTGTATATATTTTTTTCGAAGATGGGAATTTTAGCAGGATATCCCAAGGTGGTTATATTAGGACTTTCTGTGATTTTTTCAACAATTCCTATAGAACTAGGATATCTATTTTATGTTGCAAAGAAGGAAGAAGAAACTTTAAATATATTTAAAATACTAGGTTTAAAAGGTAAATTAAAGGTTAGTGCATTTATACTTTACTCTCTTTCATTGATTATAGTAGGAGGGATACTTTTAATTGCTTTAAAGCCACTTTCAAATCACTTACTAGAAACTATTTTTTGTTGGATTCCAAGTTGGTATAATTTTGTCCAAGATATGAGTTTGTTTAGTAAAAATTATATTATCATAGCAATTTTAGTAAGTTTCTTTATTCTTACACTTATAGCACCAATTACTGAGGAACTTTACTTCAGAGGATTTTTACTAGCTCGAATGAAGTGGATGGGAGGATATAGTGTTCTATTTAATGTAACATTATTTTCAATTTATCATTTTTGTCAACCTTGGCTTATTATTGCAAGAATTGCTGCCATGTTACCACTATACTATTGTGTATATAAAAAAGATTCTCTAAAATTAGGAATAGTTGTGCATTGCTTAGGCAACTTTACAGATGTGGTGTCATATATGACATTATTGATATAGTAGAAATTATAATTATTTTATAAATTCTTTTAGATTATTAATTTATAAATTGGTTCAAAAAAAGAATTAATATTATCATTTGTAAAAAGATGATTCCATACAAAAAGAATCCTTATATTATTATAGAAAAATACAAAAACGTACAGATTCTAAAAAGCAGTAAGTCATAAGGCATTAGATTACTTTGTACGTATATTAATTAGTATTTAGTAAAAAAGGAAACACATGCTTCACTACGTTTAGCAGTGTAAGTTCACCTAGCCAAATTAAAATTTGGAGGATTACTTAAAGTGAGATATAATAAAGAAAAGAAGATTGTTTACAAAGTGAGGTTTTATGATATATGAGTAAAGAACAATATAATCAAATAATAGATAATGCTAAAAGTACATTAGATATAAATATAGTAGATAAAATATCACAATTTAAATATAAAGAACTTGATGGATATTATGTTATAGAAGTATATGTAAAAAATAATATAAAAGCAAAGGAAATGGGAGATATTCTTACTAATATCGAAGAATATGCTAAGAAGTGTGGTTTTAATGTTTTAGTAGACTTTTTAAGAGGTTAACGCATGAAAGATTTAATTGAAAAATTCACATTAGAATGTAGAACAAATAAGTCAGGAAAGTTAAAAAGGTTTAAGCCGAATTATGTAAGCAAAGAAACATATAAGTTTTGGAAAGCTGATTCTAATGTCATGATGAGAGATGCACTGCTTGCAAATAAGATAGGAATATCTTATCCAAGGCAGTTAGAAATGGTACATGGTGCTATTGAAAGAATACTTAAGTCATTTATTATTAAGGAATATGGGATAGAATTATTAGTTCATGAAACAAAGGCTATATATGATTCTATTAGGGAAGCGTTAGATACTGAAATTAGTAAGGAAAATTATTCGACTTTAGGTCTTTTAGATAATAATTTTATATTATATAGATATCCAACTGAAAATAGATTTTATAGTGAAGATATGATTGATATGGCATTTAAAGCTCTAATAGATATAAATAGTATAGTTGAAAACTCATTAAATTTAAGTAATAGAGCTATAAAAGTTATAAAAAAAGTAGAAAATGAAATAAGCATTGATAAAAATAAAGAGTAGAATAGTGGTGAATTTTAAAAATCGTACTTCATTTCAATAATTTTCCTCAATAATAAAATTTAAGATTATGGGGGTTTTTTCATATATGAACCATTCTTTTGTTAAAATTAGGTATATTGGTGCATTGTTTAGGCAACTTTACAGATGTGGTGTCATATATGACATTATTGATATAATAGAAACTATAAAAGGAAACACATGCTTCACTGTGTTCTGCAGTGTAAGTTCGTCTAGCTAAAAACAAGTTTTAGAGACTCACTTATGGAGGAAGATATAAATGGATAATGTAGAACAAAAAAGTTGTAGAGATATATTTGGTAAGGAACCTTTAATGCTTTCTTATCATGATAATAGATGGTGTAAGCCATGCCATGATGATAATGAATTGTTTGCAATGTTATGTTTGGAAGGTAAGCAAGCAGGATTGTCATGGTCTACAATTATAAAAAAAGAGAAAGCTATAAGAGAAGCATATGATCAATTTGATATTGAGACTATTGCAAAATATGGTGATGAAAAAATTGAAGAGTTAATGGGGAATAATGAAATAATCAAAAACAAACTAAAGATATCTGCACCTATTAAAAATGCAAAGGCTATTTTAAAGATTATAGAATCTGGAGAGTTTGATTCTTTTTCTGATTATGTATGGCATTTTACAGATGGAAAGACAATAATTCATCATCCTAAAACACCTAAAGAAATACTAGCTAAAAATGAGCTTTCAGAATTAGTTAGTAAGGATATGAAGAAACGTGGATTCAGTTTTGTTGGACCTGTTATTATATATTCTTTCCTTCAGGGGATAGGAGTAATAGATGACCATTTGGAGAACTGCCCATACAAGACGAAGTAAATAGTATAAGGAACATTAAATTAAGTCTAAGTCAGCAATATAATTTAGCAGTTATATTAAAATATGAAAAGTGCATAGCTGTTGAAATAAAATAAATATTAGACATAACATAGTTTTCTGGTATTCAATGCCATCACTTATGAGCAAGTGGATAGAAGATACATTCAAGCATGGGTTTTCTCATGGATCTACAGGAGATAAGTTAAAAGGAAAGAAGGTAATCGCATCATTTACAACTGGAGCAGTAGAAACAGCTTATCATAAGGATGCAGCAGTTGGATATGAAATAGAGGATTTTTTACCACCAATTAAAGCAACATGCAACCTTTGTGGAATGAAATTTGAAGGATTTGTATATACAGGAGGAGTTTCTTATCATAATAGAAATGATGAAGATAAACTTCGAGAAATGAAAGCGAAATCAGTAGATCATGCAAAGCGTGTTGTTAAATTTATAAATGAACTATAAATGATAATTGTTTATAGATTATATTGATACATTATAAGTTATTCCCTAGGACTATAGGTCTTAGGGATTTTTTTGTGTTCCTTTATAAATAAAAGCTTAATAACAAGGTTACTGCGTGATATAATTGTTATAATAAGTAAAATATAGAGTGAATATACATTGGAATTATGTTTGAACTTAAATGTATTAGTATAAATTTATATTTAAAATAGGGAGATAATAATATGAGCAGTATGCCTAAGATAATTATTATAAGGGGAAATTCCGGAAGTGGTAAATCAACTGTAGCTAAGGAGCTTCAGAGGAGATTGGGACATGGAACATTATTAATAATGGAATTGCTAATGGAATGGAGCTAGATACTAAAGAAACTATAGATATAACAAAACCAGAAAGCAGAAACAGCATTATTCCAGTAATTAATGGCGATATAGTTATAATTGGTGTTCCTGTATATGAGGAAAAAGTACCTAAAATAGCTGGTGAATTTCTAAGAAAGCTGAGTGGAGAGAATAAACCTGTTGTAATAGTTGGTGTTTATGGAAATATAGCTGAGGGAGTAGTTTTGAATGAACTTAATGATATAGCTATAGATACAGGCTTTAAGGTAGTGGGAGCTGCTACATTTGTTGGAGAACATTCTTTTTCTAGTACTAAAGCTCCTCTTGCTCAAAATCATCCAGATAATAATGATTTAAAAACTGCTGAATCAGCTAAAGATTGAACAAAGATAAGTGTGGAGGAGGAACAAAAAAATGAAGAATAGTGAACTTCCTAAGTTAAAAGATAGAACTGTATTTGAAATTAAATTAAGAATGGCAGAAGAGAGAGATTACAATGATATTGAGTTTTTAACAAGGGAAGCTTTTTGGAATGTATACAAGCCTGGCTGTGATGAGCATCTTATTGTACATAATATGCATAAGGACAATGTACAGGTAAAAGAACTTGAATTGGTAGCTGTAAGTGAAGAGAAAATAGTAGGACACATAATATATACAAAGGCAAAAATTAGAGATTGTGATAAAGATAAATTCTTAGCATTTGGTCCAATAAGCGTTGATATATCATTACAGAATAAAGGTATTGGAAGTGCATTAATAAAAGAATCCTTAAAGAAAGCAACAGATTTAGGATATGAAGCTGTATTTATAACAGGAAATCCTGTTTATTATAATAGATTTGGATTCGTATCTGCCTCTAAGTATTATATTCATATGGAGGGAGTTCCAGTAGATGATGAAGCACCGTTCTTTATGGTTGTTGAGCTTAAAAAAGGTGCCTTAAAGGATGTGCATGGATATGGAATATTTGATGAGCGTTTTGAAACTGATAAGGATGAGCTAGAGGAGTTTGAAAAGAAGTTCCCTCCTAAGGTTAAGGAAGTAAGGGAAGGACAGTTATAATTCTAATTGAAAAGTATTATATTAAATTTTTCAATATAGAATATTGCTGAACTTGATTCTTTTGGTTAACTATAAATTACATCTCCTTTTTTAATATTTTATGTATATATAAACATGGAATAAAATATTAATTTAATCAACTCAGACATTTTATATAATATTGTTATTGTTAAGAACCAATAACTAATTTTTGCATATTATATTATATAAAATAATAAAAGGGAGAGAATTACTATGGCTGAATATGAACAAAAGTATTTATTAAATAAAAGTGGTGAAGAAACAACTGTTAATAATAAGCAGACATTAGTACCTAATATACCATTAACACCTCTTGTTGATGTAACAGAATTAACATTGACAGGAATGACTTATAATTCTGACATTCAACCTATAGGAGGAGTTAGAATTGTATTATATGATTCTGAAGGAAATGCAGTAGCTGAAACAGTAACTTCATTAGGAACTGAAACTCTTGTACTTGGAGCATATTTAATTAAATTTGGTGGCACTTTAGGTGAAACTTATAGGATTGTTGCAAGTGCAGATGGATATTTTGATGCAACTGATGAAGTAACATTTGATACTACAGTTAAAAGCAGAAGCTTTAAATTAATCACAGATCCAGGAATAAAGACTATTTATGGAACAGTTAAGGGTGAAGATGGTATAGGATTAGGAGGAGCAGCAGTTGTAATAACTAAAGGTACTGAAAATGTTGTAGTTGTATTATCAGAAGATGATGGTGCATATATAGCTTATGATGATTTTGAAGAAGGCGTAACTTATACAGTAACAGCAAATTTACTAGGATACGATAGTGCTTCAGCTCAAGTGACTTTTTCAGGTGGAGAAAATATTGTTAATGTAAACCTAGTACTTTCAGAACGGCAAATTAATTTTACTAATATAATTGGAACAATTGTAGTAGTAGGTACAACATCACCAATTCCACATGCTTTTGTAGGCTTATACAGAATAAATGATGGAGTAGAAGAACTTATTAGGACAACACTAACAAATGAAATTGGAAGATACTCATTTTCAAATGTAGCTGCTGGAGAAACTTATATTGTAAGAGCATTAAAGATAGAACCAGTTTAAAATATCAGAGTTTAAATATTTGTATGAAGCTGTATTATAGTGAATCTGAACCTATAGTAGTAAACGAAAACCCACCGAAAAATATAAAAGTCCCTCTAGTAGCTAATTATATATGTTTAAAAATAGATAATAGATTTAGAATTAAAGGCATAGTATACGATGCAAATAGTGGCATTCCTCTTAAGGATGTGCAGGTAATAATATTAACTTGTAATCAAAATGAAAGCTGCACTACTAATAAGGATGGTATATTCAAGACAAAACTTAGTTATTGTTGTCAAAGGTTTTATATAATGTTTGAGAAAAGCGGATATTATTCAGCATGTTTTTATAGTGATTGCTATACAGGCAAAAAAATAAAAGTATGTTTAAGAAAAATAAAATATTAGATAAATGATAATTCTTACTCTCTTTAAAGTAACCAGCTAAATTAATTAAACTTTTAACTTTGAAGAGAGATTTTTTTGTTATATAAATTTTTTATTTACTTATATTATGAAAATTAATGTAGAAATTTTGCTATTTTAACTATGACTAATAATTTTATATGATGTTATTTTAATTATTAGTCATATATTCTGCACAAATAGAAATTACTTAATATTGATTATGTGTTATATGATAATTATAATTAATGAATAAGAATAGTATTTTACTTAATTAATTTAAATTTAATGATATCAGCAGTCTGCTTTGGGTATATGAGATTTGGAGAGTAAAAAAATATTTTACGGAAGTGATTAATTATGGAATATACATATGAAGAAAAGTTAGAAATTGCTAAGAAAATACGTGAAAGTGTGAAAAATAAGCCTATGTCAGAATATCAAAAAGGCTACATGGAACAAATTACTGTAAAAGAGTGTGAATTAGAAACTAGACATGGTAAAACAAAGTATTATCATGTTGAAGGTAAGAACAGAGAGAATAATTCAACTTTAGTTGTAGTAATACATGGAGGTGGTTTCTGCAAAGGGCATAGTGAAGCAGATACAGCTTTTTCAGCAATGATTGCAGTAGAAACAAATTCACTTGTTTTAGATGTTGATTACAAATTAGCACCAGAATATCCATTCCCAGTAGCATTTGAAGAAACATATGATGTTGTGAAATGGGCTTATGAAAATGCCGAAAAGCTAGGTATTGATAAATCAAAAATTGTACTTTGTGGAAGCAGTGCAGGAGGAAATATTGCAGCAGCAGTTGCTATGAAAGCTGTTGAAACAAAGGATTTTGAAATTAAGCTTCAAGTATTAAATTATCCTGCACTGGATTTATATACTGATCCAGCAGAAAAATCAGAAGCAGAGAAAATGTATGTGCCTTTTGAGCAGGCAAGACAATATAACTCTTTATATGCATCTAGTAAGGAAGAAGCACAAAATCCATATGTATCTCCAGTATTTGCAACAGAAGATATGCTAAAAGGCTTACCAGATACAGTTTTCCTAACAGGAGGTCTTGATACTCTTCATACAGAAGCAGAAAAGTATGCATATATGATGATAGAAGCTGGAGTTAAGGTAACAATAAGAAGATTTTTAAATAGTGAGCATGCATTTACTGTTCATTGCACAGGTGAATGGCTAGAAGCTCATAAGATGATAGCCAAAAGTATTAGAGATCTATAATTTAACTTTAGAAAAACATAGATAAGTTTAGGCTTAGTAAAAAATGATGTCAATATGATAGAAGTAGCGTGTTGGCATCATTTTTAATTAGCAAGATATTTGAATTTAAATAGGTAAGAATCATTAAGATTAGATTTTAGGATTTTAGTAAAAGTTAATATATTTATGCCTCACTTTAATTTGTGAGGTAGAGGCGCGGTATTTAACAGTCTTAAGTGGAGGCAGAGAAGCCTATGAAGCTTTTGAGAAGGAACTACCGCCGAAGTGAATAATATTTCTCAGTATTATTTGCTGGGTCTGCAGTTAAGAACTGCAGGACTGTCTTAGTAAATTACCCTAGTTTACTAAGTTGCGCTATCTCATTTACAGGGAAAAGAGGAGGGATTAATATATTTTTTGTATAACTATGTATATTAAAGGGGCTGTCGCACTAGGCGGATAAAATCCGCCGGCGGTATCCTATTTTTCTATATGTTATTAGAATATTTTCTTTAATTCAAACATCATTTAAAATTTGGCGCACTTTAATAAGGCA
>NZ_JABAGC010000051.1 GCF_012843905.1 Clostridium sp. SM-530-WT-3G | reverse complement strand
TGTTAAGCACGCCGCCAGCGTTCGTCCTGAGCCAGGATCAAACTCTCAATAAAAAGTTTAATCTTAGCTTACTCAAATAAAGAATTGCTGGTTTACTTAAATGTATTTATCTTATTCTGTTCAATTTTCAAAGATCTTTGCTGTCTCTCGACCGCTTTCTTATCATAACATCATCAGCGCTTTTTGTCAACATTTATTTTTTATAAATTTTGAACTTTTTCGCTAATCTGTTTTGTCTCTCGGCGTTTCCCCCTCGCGACGAATATTATAATAACACGTTTTTAATATTCAATTATGTATTTAATACCTATTTAAAGTATTTATTTTTTATTTTCGCTATATTTCTATTAATTTCTCACAATTTCAATACTGGATACACCTGGAGCAGTTATCTTCTATATTTCTATTTATATATGTTCTAATACTAGAATAATACTTATTTTTTATCTTTATACTATATTATTCTGTAATATATAAGCGCTAAATATTTTATTATATCTAAAAAATAAAGCAGAAAATATATATCTACAATCTAATATATATTCTCTACTTTTTCTTTATATTCTATAATGAATTTACTACTTCTTTGAATCTTTTTCCTCTTACCATGAAGTTAGGGAACAAATCAAATGCTGCACAAGCTGGAGATAATGTAACTACATCACCACTTTTAGCTATTTTCTTAGCAAGCATTACAGCTCCTTCAAATGTATCTACTCTTTGAATATTAACTTTTATTCCTTTTTCAGCTTCTAATTTATCAAATGCTGCTTGAATTTTATCACTTGTAGCTCCAACAAGTATTAATTCCTTTATATATGGATATCCTTCATATGCTAATGGCTCAAATGGTATATGTTTATCATATCCACCTGCTATAAGAATCACTTTTTCATCAAATGCTTTAAGCCCTGCTAATGTTCTTGTTGGACTTGAAGCAATAGAGTCATTATAATATTTAACCCCATCTAATTCCCTTACTAGTTCACATCTATGTTCAACACCAGCAAAAGATTCAGCAACTTTTTTCATATTAGCAATAGAAACATCATCCATAGTTGCTAAAAATGCTGCTAAATAATTTTCTACATTATGCATACCTTTAATCACTATATCTTCTTTTCTACATACTTCAATTCCTTCTAAATATAGAACTCCATCTTTATAATATGCTCCATTTTCTATAACTCTCTTTGAACTAAATTCTTTTACTATTCCTTTAGCTTCTTTTTCAAATCCATAAGTAATATCATTTTCTCTATTTACTATTAATACATCATCTGCTTGTTGATATAAAAATATATTTTTCTTTGCATCTATATATTCCTGCATATCTTTATGCATATCTAAATGGTTAGGTGCTAAATTAGTGCATACTGCTACATTTATTTCTTCTTTCATGGTCATAAGCTGGAAGCTTGATAACTCTAATACCACTTTATCTTCATCCTTTATTTCTTCTATCTGAGCAAATAAAGGTGTTCCTATATTGCCTCCAACCCAAGTTTTATATCCTTCAGCTTCTAAAAGCTTAGATATTATAGTAGTTGTTGTTGTTTTTCCATCACTTCCTGTAACAGCAAATACTTTTCCTTTAGTATATTTAACGAACTCTTCCATTTCAGAAGTTACATATGCTCCTTCAGCTTTTACTCTAACTAGAGCATCACTATCTATTCTCATAGATGGAGTCTTAAACACAACCTCAAATCCAGTTAATTTATCTAAATATCCTTCTCCAAGTTCAAGTTTTACTCCTTTATTTTCAAAATCTACTGCCACTTCTCCAAGTTGTTCTTTAGTTTTCTTATCAAACGCAGTTACTTCAGCCCCCAACTTCAAAAGAAAATTAATTAGTGGTATATTACTAACACCAATTCCTACTACCGCAACCTTTTTTCCATATATATATCGTTTAAATTCACTAAAATTTCTTTTCATAAATATGCCTCCACTTTTAATTTATATGCTTAGTAACATTCCTGATTATATTTAATTTAATTATACCACCCCAATTATTCTTCTTCCATAAAAAACAGGCTACGAATCAATAAATTCGCAGCCTGTTTAATTAAAATTCTAAACTTTTTTCAATATAAGATTCTAATTCGCTAATTTTTATTCTTTCTTGTTCCATAGTGTCTCTATTTCTAATAGTAACAGCTTCATCTTCTAATGTGTCGAAGTCAATTGTTATACAGTATGGAGTACCAACTTCATCTTGTCTTCTATATCTCTTTCCGATACTTCCTGTTTCATCATAGTCAACATTAAACTTCTTGCTTAATTCAGCATATACTTCTGTTGCTTTTTCAGAAAGTTTCTTAGAAAGAGGTAATATAGCCGCTTTAAATGGAGCTAAAGCTGGATGTAAATGCATTACTGTTCTAACATCTCCACCTTCTAATTCTTCTTCATCATATGCTTCAATTAAGAATGCTAAAGCAACTCTATCTGCTCCTAATGATGGTTCTATAACATATGGTATATATTTTTCATTAGTTGTTTGATCTAAGTAGCTTAAATCTTGTCCTGAGTGTTCTTGGTGCTTAGTTAAGTCATAGTCAGTTCTATCTGCTATTCCCCAAAGTTCTCCCCATCCAAATGGGAATAAATATTCTATATCAGATGTTGCATTTGAATAGAATGATAATTCTTCTTCACCATGATCTCTCATTCTTAAGTTTTCTGGCTTAACATTTAAGTTAAGTAAGAAATTCCAGCAATAATCTTTCCAATATTTATGCCACTCTAAATCTGTTCCTGGCTTACAGAAGAATTCTAATTCCATTTGTTCGAATTCTCTAGTTCTGAAAGTAAAGTTACCTGGAGTTATTTCATTTCTGAATGATTTACCTATTTGAGCTATACCAAATGGTATTTTCTTTCTTGATGTTCTTTGAACAGCTTTAAAGTTTACAAATATACCTTGAGCTGTTTCTGGTCTTAAGTATATTTCTGATTTAGCATCTTCAGTAACACCTTGGAATGTTTTAAACATAAGATTGAACTTTCTTATATCTGTGTAGTTCATCTTTCCACATTTAGGGCATACTATATTGTGTTTTTCTATGTATTCCTTTAATTCTTCATTTGACCATCCGTCTGCGCTTGCTACTTCTACACCATTTGCTGTCATGTGATCTTCAACTAGCTTATCTGCTCTAAATCTAGCTTTACATTCTTTACAATCCATTAATGGATCTGAAAACCCACCAACGTGTCCTGATGCAACCCAAACTTCTCTATTCATTAAGATAGCTGAATCTAATCCTACATTATAAGGACTTTCTTGAACAAATTTTTTCCACCATGCTCTTTTAACATTATTTTTGAATTCTACACCTAATGGGCCGTAATCCCATGAGTTTGCAAGTCCACCATAGATTTCTGATCCTGGGAATACAAATCCTCTATTTTTGCATAGAGCTACTATTTTTTCCATTGTCTTTTCTACTGCCATTGATTATCCCTCCAAATATATTATTTAAGCACTATAACTAATTCAGTATATAGAACTTGTATTTAAACTAACTATTATTAAATAAAATAAAAAGACCCTAAGCACAAAGGGACGAAATTCTTATTCCGCGGTTCCACCCTTCTTGGCTTGAGCCCAACTTTCTTTACTACACTCAAAAGTTCCGTTCATCTAAAATCAATAATAACTTTCAGCTACCGTTATCTCTCTAAAAATGATTTTTAGACTACTCCTCTTTTTCATCATGCTATTTATTTATAAATTAATTTTAGCAAAACACCTTTATATGTCAAGATATTAAACTAATTTTTCTATCTTATTATCCAAACCATTATTTTCCTAAAAAAGGATAAAAAAAATGGCTCCGCGAAGAGGACTCGAACCTCCAACCTATCGGTTAACAGCCGAGTGCTCCACCATTGAGCTATCGCGGAACGTCATTACATAACTTATTATAACATATTTTAAAACTTATGCAACTCTTTTTTTAATATTTTTTTATTTTTTATGAATATAACTTACGCTTATATCTAAATAGATTAAACTCTATAAGTTACTATAGTATTATGAATACATTATACAACATTAGAAATAGCACACAAATCAAAATTCTTTTGGGGATTATATAACATAATCTATATATTCAATTTCTTTTAATAATAAATGAATATGATCTATATGCATATATCCCACAACATTACTACTTTTGATTTAAATTATAACTAATCAGTGAATCTTTTAAAAAGTAAAATAAATTTCTATAAAAATATTTAACTTTCTAACTATATAAATAGGGCAAATACTAATTTTATTATTCTTTACAATTCTTTATGACTTAGAGTTGATAAAAAGAAAATAGATATAAAAAATAAGCGTAAATATATTAATATTTACGCTATACTTACTTATTTAAAAAAGGATAAAAAAATGGCTCCGCGAAGAGGACTCGAACCTCCAACCTATCGGTTAACAGCCGAGTGCTCCACCATTGAGCTATCGCGGAACGTCATTACTTAATTTATTATAACAGATTTTTTTATTTATGCAACACTTTTTTTATATTTTTTTATATTTTTCTTTTAATCTACTAAAATGTATCCTTTTAAGAAATGATTTATCTTTAAAACACAAAAAATTCTAATTAATACATAAATGCTATCATATCTTTAATTTCAATAATGAAACCAACAACATTAAACACATATAATTTAAATATATACATATAGATTATTTAAATAAAAAAGCGTAAATATAAATTTACGCTTAAGTACTCATTATTAAAAAAAATGGCTCCGCGAAGAGGACTCGAACCTCCAACCTATCGGTTAACAGCCGAGTGCTCCACCATTGAGCTATCGCGGAACGTCATTACTTAATCTATTATAACAGACTTTTTCATTTATGCAATACTTTTTTTAAAATAATATAAAAAAATTAAGGCAATCTCTAAAAACATTTAGAAATTGCCTATAAAACTAGTTATTTTTTTGTGGTTTCATTGTTGGGAATAATATAACGTCTCTGATAGATGCTGAATCAGTTAAGAACATTATAAGTCTATCTATTCCTATTCCAAGACCTCCTGTAGGTGGCATACCTGTTTCAAGAGCGCTCATGAATTGTTCATCTAATAGATAAGCTTCATCATCGCCTAGTTCTCTTTCTTTAGCTTGTTGTTCGAATCTTTGTCTTTGAACTATAGGGTCATTTAATTCTGAATAAGCATTACCTAATTCTCTACCAAATACGAATGCTTCAAATCTTTCAGTAAATGCAGCATTTCCTCTCTTCTTCTTAGTTAATGGAGAGTTTTCAACAGGATAATCCATAACAAATGTTGGTTGGATCATCTTTTCTTCACCAAATTCTTCATATAAAGCAACTAAAACTTCGCCTTTTGTTACAGTATTTAATGGCTTAGGGAATTCTAAGTTCTTTTCTTTAGCTATAGCTTGTGCTTCTTCATCTGATTTAATTTCTGCAAAGTCTATTCCTGCATATTCTTTAACTACATCTACCATAGTAACTCGTCTCCATGGTGGCATGAAGTCTATTTCAGTTCCTTGATAATTAACTTTAGTAGTTCCGTTTACTTTTTCGCAAACATAAGCTACCATATTTTCTGTTATTTCCATCATATCATTATAATCAGAGTATGCTTCATATAATTCTATTGCAGTAAATTCTGGATTATGTCTAACATCCATACCTTCATTTCTAAAGTTTCTTCCGATTTCATATACTTTATCAAATCCAGCAACTATTAATCTCTTTAAATATAATTCTGGAGCAATTCTTAAGTACATATCCATATCTAAAGTATTATGATGAGTTACAAATGGTCTTGCAGCAGCTCCTCCAGCTATTGGTGAAAGGATTGGAGTTTCAACTTCTAAGAATCCTCTAGTATCTAAGAATTCTCTAATAGCTGTGATTATTTGACTTCTCTTTATAAATGTTTCTTTAACTTGTGGATTAGTGATTATATCAACTTCTCTTTGTCTGTATCTTAAATCAGGATCCTTTAATCCATGGAACTTTTCTGGTAATGGTTTTAATGATTTACTTGTTAATTCAAATGAATTTACATTTATAGTAACTTCCTCAGTTCTTGTTTTAAATACTTCACCTGTAGCAACTACCCAGTCACCAATATCAAAAGTCTTATATTCTTTTAAATTTTCTTCTCCAACTTTATCAATCTTTAAGAATAATTGTATCTTTCCATCTCTATCATGTATATCTGAAAATACAACCTTACCTTGACCTCTTTTAGACATTATTCTTCCAGCAACAGTAACTTCTTTACCTTCTAATTCGTCATAGTTTTCTTTAACTTCTGCTGATGTATGAGTTCTGTTTACTTTATAAACATCAAAAGGATCCTTCCCTGCTTCTTGTAAATCAGCTAATTTTTGTCTTCTTAGAGCCTCTTGTTCACTATATTGAGATTCTAACTCCTGCATACTCATTTCTTCTGTTGACATTTTGTTACCTCCAATTAACTTCTACTTATTTCTAATATTTCAAACTTATTCACTCCATCTGGAACTTGAACTTCTACTATTTCACCTATTTTTTTACCTATTAAAGCTTTTCCAACTGGTGATTCATTTGATATCTTAAAATTCATAGGGTCTGCTTCTGCTGAACCTACAATTGTATATTCTACTTCTTCATCAAATTCAAAGTCTTTAACTTTTACTTTTGATCCAACTGAAACAATATCATTTGGAATTTCTGATTCATCTACAACTATAGCATTTTTTAACATATTTTCTAATGTTACTATTCTACCTTCTGTAAATGCCTGGTCATTTTTAGCTTCATCATATTCAGAGTTTTCGCTTAAATCTCCATATCCTAAAGCTACTTTTATTTTTTCAGTTATTTCTTTTCTTTTAACTGTTTTTAAGTACTCTAATTCATCTTCTAATTTTTTGACACCTTCATAAGTCATTACATATTGTTTCTTTTCGCTCATATATTTTACTCCCCTTTGAAAACCTTATTTTTTATAATATATTAATATAAGAAACTTGGTTATATTATTCTAGACTAGCTAAGATAAACTCTGTTAAAAATATAGCAGAGCTTAGTTTATACATATATATCTAAGAACGCTTTAAATAAGCCATTCTTGAAATCATTTAACTAATTATAAATCAGCATATATAATATGTCAACAAATCCAAGACAGCACAACGCCAGTGTACTCAAATTACACTTTCCTTAGTTTCATTATTCTATTATTATAACATCAATCTAAAAATCTATACTATCTATATTTTTCTATCTCTTAAATTCACTCATATATTCTCTTAAAATTTCAATAACTTTACTGCTATCATCTAAAACATTAATCTCATTTCTTATGTCAGTGCATCTTGGAAGACCTTTTATGTACCATGATGCATGTTTTCTCATTTCTCTTATTGCTTTGTACTCACCATCATATTTTATAGCTAACTGATAATGCCTTATACACATTTCAATTCTTTCTCTTTCAGTGATTTCTGGAATATTTTCTCCTTTTAATGCACTTTCAATCTGCTTAAAAATCCATGGATTACCTTGGCTTCCTCTTGCAACCATTATTCCATCGCAATTTGTAATTTCCTTCATTCTTAGAGCATCTTCTGCACTAAATATATCTCCATTACCTATTACTGGTACAGAAACACTTTCCTTAACTTTTCTTATTATATCCCAGTCAGCTTTTCCTTGATACATTTGCTGCTTAGTTCTACCATGAACAGCAATAGCATCAACTCCTGCATCTTCTAAAGTTTTAGCAAATTCTACAGCATTTATATTATTTTCATCAAAACCCTTTCTGAATTTAACAGTAACTGGCTTTGTAGATATTTTCTTTATTGCTCTAACAATATCAGCTGCAAGTTCAGGTTCTTTCATCAAAGCTGATCCCTCACCATTTTTAGTTATTTTTTGTACTGGACAGCCCATATTTATATCCACTATGGCAATATCATCTCTATGATTAAAATGTTTTTCAACCATAGCCGCCATTATTTCAGGTTCACGCCCAAAAATTTGTACTGCAACTGGTTTCTCTTCATCTGCAATTCTAAGTAATGATTGTGTATTTTCACTTCCATAATATAAAGCTTTTGCGCTTACCATTTCAGTATAAACAAGACCACAGCCCATTTCTTTACACAATCCTCTGAATGATATATCAGTAACACCTGCCATTGGTGCTAAGAACACATTATTATCAAAGGTTAAATTTCCTATTTTCATTTAGAGTTTACTCCTTATTCTTTTCGTATAGTATCTTTAAACCTTCTAAAGTTAGATCAGAATCAACCTTATCTATAGCCTTAGTTTCTTTAGCAATTAAATTGGCTAATCCACCTGTCGCTATAACTAAAGGCTCTTCCTTAAACTTAGATTTTTTCATTTCTTCTTTCATTTTTTTAACTATATATTCAACTTGCCCAACATATCCAAATAAAATACCAGCTTGCATACTTGAAACTGTATTTTTGCAGATTATGCTTTTAGGTACTTCTAATTCTACTCTTGGAAGCTTAGCAGCTCTCTCAAATAGAGCATCAGATGAAATTCTTATTCCTGGACAAATACATCCACCAAGATAATCTCCATTTTCTCTTACTGCACAGAAAGTAGTTGCTGTACCAAAGTCTATTATTATGACAGGTTTCTTATATATTTCATAAGCTGCAACAGCATTTACTATTCTGTCTGCTCCAACTTCTCTAGGATTATCATATTTAATATTAATTCCAGTTTTTATACCAGGACCAACAATTATAGGCTCATGGCCAAAACATTTTCTAAGCATATTTTCTAAAGAATGCATTATATTAGGTACAACTGAAGATACTATAACACCTTCAATATCTTTAGAATCTATATTACTTAAATTAAAAAGCTGCATAACTTGAATGCTGAATTCATCAGATGTTTTTCCTGCATCACTAGAAATACGCCAGCTAGCAACATATTCTTTTCCATCATGTACCCCTAGAACAATATTGGTATTACCTGCATCAACAAGCAAAATCATTAAAAGCACCACCTTAATAATAGTTAAATTAAAAGCAGCCCAAAGAGCTGCTTTTATATAGAAAATCATTTAAAAATAACACTTTAATTTTAACAATTTCTAATTTTTTGTCAATAGTTTAAGGAAGATTTTAGAATAAGCCTACTATCTCTCCATTTTTTAAAATATCCATCCTATTGGCTGCTGGAATCCTTGGTAATCCAGGCATAGTCATTATATTTCCAGTAAGAGCAACTATAAATCCTGCTCCATTAGATACTTTTACTTCTTTTACAGTAATATCAAAACCTTCTGGTCTTCCTAAAAGACTTGGATCGTCAGATAAAGAATATTGAGTTTTAGCCATACATATTGGAAGCTTATCTAAATCAAACTTTTTTAATTCAGCAATTTGTTTTTTAGCTCCTGGTGTATAATTTACTTTATCAGCCCCATAAATTTCTTTAGCTATTACAGATATTTTTTCTTCTATAGAAGCTTTTTCATCATAAATTGGTCTAAAATCAGATTTATTATTTTCTAAAACTTCAAGAACTATTTCTCCAAGTTCTATTCCACCATCTCCTCCTTTAGCCCATACATCACTTAATGCAACCTTTACACCTATTTTGTCACAAAAATCTTTAATATATTTAACTTCTTCTTCACTGTCTGAAACAAATTTATTTATTGCCACAACAGGAGTAATATTGAATTTCTTTATATTTTCTATTTGCTTTTCTAAATTAGAAATGCCTTTTGCTAAAGCTTCTACATTAGGTACACTAAGCTCATCTTTTCCTACCCCACCATGATGTTTTAATGCTCTTATTGTAGCAACAATTACAACACAATCAGGTCTTAAATTTCCGTATCTACATTTAATATCAAAGAATTTTTCTGCTCCAAGATCAGCACCAAATCCTGCTTCTGTTATAGCAACATCCCCAAGTTTTAATGCTAATTTAGTTGCCATTATGGAATTACATCCATGAGCAATATTTGCAAATGGTCCTCCATGAATTAATGCAGGAGTATTTTCTAATGTTTGAACTAAATTTGGCTTTATAGCATCTTTCATTAATAATGCCATAGCTCCTTGAACTTCTAATTGCTTTGCATAAACTGGTTCACCATCTAAGTTATATCCTATAACTATGTTTCCCATTCTTTCTTTAAGATCTTCTAAATCACTTGCAAGGCATAAAATAGCCATTATTTCAGATGCAACAGTTATAGTAAATCCATCTTCTCTTACAAATCCATTAACTTTTCCACCCATTCCAACTACAATATTTCTTAGGGCTCTATCATTCATATCCATAACTCTCTTAAAAGTTATTCTTCTTGAATCAATTCTTAATTCATTACCTTGATGAATATGATTATCTATAGCTGCACATAAAAGATTATTTGCACTTGTTATAGCATGCATATCACCTGTAAAATGTAAATTTATATCTTCCATAGGTACTACCTGTGCATATCCACCACCTGCAGCTCCACCTTTTATACCAAATACAGGTCCAAGAGATGGTTCTCTTAATGCTATAACAGCTTTCTTACCCATTTTATTAAGTGCCTGACCAAGCCCTACTGTTACAGTTGATTTACCTTCACCTGCTGGAGTAGGATTTATAGCAGTAACAAGAACTAATTTTCCATTATCATCATCTTTAACTTTATCATATACATCTAAAGAAATTTTACATTTATATTTTCCATAGTACTCAATATCCTCTTCACTAAGATTTAGCTTTTCGGCAATATTTTTTATTGGTTCCATTTTTGCTTCTTGAGCAATTTGAATATCACTTTTCATTCTAAAATTCCTCCTAATTATATGTAACATTTTATTTCTCATGAACGTTCGTATTTAAATTATACCATTTTCGCCTATTTTATAGAAGTTTTTTCGAATATTAAATTTATTTTTTATTTTATTATTCGTAAATGTTTGTTTTAAAAAAGACTTATCAGTTTATTATTACTGATAAGCCTCAAAATTAATTATTAGAAAATATTTCTTCAAACTCATTTGCATCTAATTTTTCTTTTTCAATTAGCGCTTGAGCTACAGCATGAAGTTTATTTATATTATCCTTTAATAAACTATTTGCTTTCTCATATGCTTCATCAATAAACTTCTTAATTTCTTTATCCATTTTAGCACCAAGTTCTTCACTAAAGTCTCTTCCTTTTCCAAAATCTCTTCCAAGGAATACTTCATCATGACCTGAGTTAAATGATATAGTACCTATTTCTTCACTCATCCCATATTCCATAACCATGCTTTTTGCAATACTACTTGCTCTATCAATATCATTCTTAGCACCAGTACTTATATCTCCCATTATAAGTTGCTCAGCAACTCTTCCTCCTAATAATCCAACCATTTCATCCTTAAGTTTAGATTTAGATGTATAAGAAGTATCTTGTTCTGGTAAATGCATAGTATATCCACCAGCTCTTCCTCTTGGAATTATACTTATTTCATGAACTGGATCACAGTTTGGAAGTAGCCTCATTACAACTGCATGGCCTGCTTCATGGTAAGCTGTAAGTTTTTTATCATGCTCAGTAATCACTCTACTCTTCTTTTCCGGACCTGCAATTACTCTAGTTATTGCTTCTTCCATTTCTTCCATAGAAATAACTTTCTTATTTCTTCTTACTGCTAACAGTGCTGCTTCATTAGCTAGATTTTCTAAATCTGCACCTGCAAAGCCTGGTGTTCTTTTTGCTAAAACTTTTAATTCTACATCATCACCTAAAGGTTTCTTCTTTGTATGAACTTTAAGAATTTCTTCTCTTCCTTTTACATCTGGAGTCCCAACAACTATCTGTCTATCAAATCTACCTGGTCTAAGTAATGCTGGATCTAATATATCTGGTCTATTAGTTGCAGCTATCATTATAATTCCTTCATTAGCTCCAAAACCATCCATTTCAACAAGAAGTTGATTTAGTGTCTGTTCTCTTTCGTCATGTCCTCCACCAAGACCTGCACCTCTTTGTCTACCTACAGCATCTATTTCATCAATAAATACAATACAAGGTGAATTTTTCTTAGCTTCTTCAAACATACTTCTTACTCTAGATGCTCCAACTCCAACGAACATCTCAACAAAATCAGAACCTGATATACTGAAGAATGGTACTCCAGCTTCACCAGCTATTGCTTTTGCTAATAATGTCTTACCTGTTCCTGGAGGTCCTACTAAAAGAACTCCTTTTGGAATCCTAGCACCCATCTGAATATATTTTGCAGGTAATTTTAAGAAATCAACTATTTCTTCAAGTTCAGCTTTTTCTTCATCAGCCCCAGCTACATCAGCAAATGTAACACTTTGGCTATCAGGAGTCATCATTTTAGCTTTGTTTTTACCAAAATTCATTACTCCTCTTCCACCACCGCCACCTTGTGACTGTTGAGAAAAAATAAAGAAAAAAGTAAATATAACAACTGCCATTAAAATACATGGAAGTAATGTTGCAACCCACGTAGCATTATTTGATGGTGGTTCAAATGTAACTTTAACATTAGTTTTTGGATTTTCCTCAATTAAAGAATTGACTAATTCCCCAGGTACACAGCTTGAAAAAGCTTTCCCATCAGTTGTTTTTCCTTCAATCGTCATTTTATCTTCCTTGATGTTAACGCTTTGTATTTCATCTGCATCCCACTTTTGTACGAATGCACTGTAAGATATATCATTAGAAGTTTTCCCGTTCTGCCATAAAGTAAGTGCTGCTAACACTAACATAACTGAACATACAATCCATACAGCTGCACTTGAATATTTTTTCATTCAAGGCCCCCCTCTCTAATTACATTAAAATTTTAACATAGACATATTTTGTTTACAATATTTTCTAATTTTATTTTTTATATATTTCAGGTTTTAATATCCCTATATATGGTAAGTTTCTATACTTTTCTGCATAATCTATCCCATAACCTACAATAAACTCATCTGGAACTTCAAATCCCATATATTTAACATCAATTTCTACTTTTCTTCTAGCTTGTTTATTTAACAAAGATACAATTTCTATTCCAATTGCTTTTCTAGCTTTAAGATATTTAAGAAGATAATTAAGAGTAACTCCTGTATCTACTATATCCTCAACTATTAAAACATGCTTTCCTTCAATATTTTGGTCTAAATCCTTTAAAATTTTAACTATTCCTGATGTCTCAGTTGAATTACCATAACTTGATACCGCCATAAAATCTATTTCACAAGGTATTGTTATATTCTTTATTAATTCTGCTGCAAATATTACAGAACCTTTCAAAATGCCTACAACAACTAAATCTTTTCCTTTATAATCTTCACTTATTTTTTTTGCAAGCTCTTTTATCTTTGCGCTTAAAATTTCTTCTGAAAATAATATTTCTTGTAAATCTTCCTTCATTCCTAGTATTCCTTTCTTTTTACATTCATTATTAATATTTTCTTAGTATCACTTGTCACCTTATACTCATCTGATACTCTTAATCCTACAATCCACGAAATTTTATTATCAAAACATACTATAGGAATAATATCACGCTCTTCTTTTGGGATTTTCATATTTATAAAGATATCTTTAAGTTTTTTACTTCCAGTCATGCCTAATGGAATAATTTTATCGCCATCTTTTCGAGTTCTTATAATGATTTCTTTTTGAATTTTATCAAAATCAAAGTATTTTTCATAATTATTCCTTTTTAAGTTTAATTTCGTTTTTTGACTATTATCTACAATAGAAAACTTAAAACTATATTCTCCAAATTCAACTAAATGTGTATCTATATTATCTATTGGTAAATTTATTTCAGTTATATTGCAGTTAATATCTTTATCCATTTTACTTTTTATGTATATATCACCATAAATATTCTCTGCATAAATCTTATTTGGTAAATCTACAATTTTTCCTGTTCCATTTTGGGCCAGATTATATATTTCATAAATATGTCTCATCTCAAAATCATAATGAGTTTTAGAAAAATTAGTTACAGCATTTCTAATAATTCTAGTTACCATGGCTTCATTTTCATCAAAAACTTCCTCTTTAATTATAAAATATTCTGGTTTCTCAATGCAATATTTCTTATACATATCCATGGATAATTGTTCAATAAATTCATTATCCTTCTGTAATAAAACTGCCATTCTATTTAATGTTTGAACTATATCCTCATTAAAATTCTTTTTAATATATGGAAGCATATCTAATCTAATTTTATTTCTGTTATAAATTTTTTCAAAATTAGTCTTATCTATTCTCGGTTCCAATTGATTCGTATGGATATATTCTTCTACTTCCTGCCTACTCAAACACAATATTGGTCTTATAATATTGTCTCTCTTAGTCTTTATTCCACCTAATCCTTCTAACCCAGTACCTCTCATTAATCTAAATAATATTGTTTCTGCTTGATCATTAGCATTATGAGCTGTCGCAATTTTTGTATATCCATGTTCTTTTATAATTTCATCAAAAAAATTATATCTAACAATTCTGCCTGCCATTTCAGACGATAATTTTTCTTTTTTAGAATATTCATTTATATTCACTTGTTTTGTGAAACATTCTACATTCATTTGTTTACATATATCAATTACATACTGCTCATCTTCCATAGCATCTTTTCCTCTTAACATGTGATTCAAATGAGCAGCTCCCAACTCTATATTCAATTCATCTTTCAATTTAAACAAAATATTTAATAAGCATACTGAATCTGGTCCTCCAGAAAGAGCAATAAGGACTTTATCTCCGGATTCTATTAACTTATTATCTCTAATATAAGATAGTACTTTTTTATACAATAATACACACTTCCTAATTTATTAATTATTTTTTTTAACACTATATCTTATATTTTACGTATATCTATTTTAAATGTAAACATTATTATATCTATTCAAAAAATATTCAAATACAAATAGCCAATTTAAAAACTAATATTTATTAGTTTTTAAATCAGCTCTTATATTATTCAGCAACATAAATCTTCGATACGATTACTGTCATATCATCTTTAATTTCTTTTCCACTAAGCTTTTTAGCTTTTTGTAATATTTTTTCTGACAAAGTTTTTGGATCATCATTTACTTGCTTTAAATATTCTTCAAGCCATATAAAGTTTTCATTAGCAAACTTATCAATATCCAGTATTCCATCACTAATGCTTACTAGTATATCTCCTGCTTTTAATTGTCCTTTTATATACTCAACCTCCACCTCATCTACAAGACCAAATGGAAGATTTTTAGAATTAATTGCTTTTACCACATTACCTCTTTTTATAAAAGTTGGTGCTGCTCCAATCTTTACAAATGTAGCTTCACCATCATATAAATTGATTTTACTAAAGTCTAATGTAGCATACTTCTCATCTTCTGCAAATTTCATTCCCATCATTGAATTAACAGTATTAATTGTTTTATCTTCATCAAATCCAGCTTCCATAAACTTTTCTACAAGTTCAACTGTAGATTTACTCTCTTTACTTGCTTCTGGACCAAAACCCATACCATCACTCAATATAGTTGTATAATATCCATCATTTGTATTTCCAAAAGTATAACTATCTCCAGTTTGTACTTCTCCACTTTTAGGAATAAATGCACCATAAGAAACAATCGAGTATTTAGGTGCTTCTTCTATTGTTACTATACATTCCTTAGTTTCACTATTTATATTATAGCTATCATCACGTACACACAGCTTCTTTCTTGTAAGATTATTTAAAATAGGAATTATATTCTTGGTACAATATTCATTAACATTACCATCGCACTCGTCTATATTCAATTTAATTTTATTTTTTCCATCTGCATCTATATAACAAAATACACTATTATATTGAATGCTCATTCTATTAAGTTCCTTTTTTACTCTCCTTTCCATATCCAAATCTACCATTACATTTTTCTTAAAATCATTTAATATATTATCAATTGAATTCATTACATTACTTACATGCTCTGATAATATTCTTCTTCCTTCTGCCAGCCTATTTTTTATAGTTTCATCTACTGTATAATTATTAATTATAGCTTCAGTATTTTTTACCAATGTAAAATTCTGCACACACTTTCTTTGTAAGTCCTTTGGTACTTCAACTTTTCCTTCCTCATAGTTTTGGATTAATTTCTGAAAAGCATTAAAGGTCTGGTTAAATTCTAGTTCCCAGCAAGATGATTTATTTTCACATTTAGAACAACACCTATCTGCCAGATTTTCTACTAATGCACTTCCTTTATTTTTAATTAATAAATTTTCATTCTCAGTTGAATCTCCAAGATATTTAGATACAGCTGATAATACTTCTGTAAGTTCTTTTAATTTTATAGAAAATTCATCTTTTATACTTTCAAGCTGAGCATCTACCGTATAATTTTTTTTGTTCTCTAAATTCACTTCACTTTCATATTTATTTATTAATGACCTCGGTATAAACATGAATAGTACGCAACTAGATAAAATTTCAATTCCAAATTTGAATGTCAATTCATTAGAATATAAACCTAATGCAACATAAATAACAATTGCCGCTAATATCGAAAAAAGTTTACCAGTATCTTTAAATATCCCTACAATAAGACCCCCCACACCATAAAAACCTATACACGACATCATATCATTAGTAGAAACTCCAAGTATTATACCCATTGCTACTCCTATCATTGCTCCATAAGCTGCTCCTCCAATATAAGCAATACATAGAACTAAGGTTAATGCAAATATACTTTTTATGGAATAATCATATACAGACAGATTACCAATTCCAGCTACAAGTAAACAAAATAGTATACATATACTGACCATCTGCTCTGTAGAAAATATCCTATTTATTTTTATTTCTTCTAAGGAGTCAATTGAATATTTTATTACATAATATATGGGCATAATAACTATAGTTTCAACTAAACATAATGTAATGTTAACTCCTAAGTCGTATAAATTAATTATCATACCGTATACAAAGAAGCTAGCAAGTATTAAAAAGAATCCTAATATCTCTTTTTTTCTATTCCTTGAAACCTTTAATATCATATAAATCGCTGTTAATACTATAACCGATGTTAAATACATATTCTTATCTATAAGTGTATCTTGTATAGAAAAATACCCTAATCCCACACCTAAAGCTGCAATAAAATTATTTTTTCTATTATTATTCATAATAATTGCCAGTAAAAATGCTAACCCAAATGGAGCTATACCTTTACTATTAGAATTATTTAATAATAAATTTACTCTTCCTAGTAATAATCCTGCTACAAAAATATATCCCGTTGTTCTTACATTAAGGCTTGTGAACAAATTCCTTTTTACTCCACCAGACTTTTTTATCTCCTCGCATTTATCAACATTCAAACCATACTGCACTTTTCTCCCCTCACTTCCAAATAATTTATCTAGATTATAGCATTGGCTTTTTAAGATAAATGTCAGAAGATGGTTTCACAAAAAAATATTCATAGGACAACTTAAACTAAAATTCTCTAATATTTAATAATTTAATATCTTATTTTCTTAATTTCAAATTCGAGTAAAGTTTTATCAACTGTACATACCAATATAGACTATTCAATATTTATATTTTTATATGGATCCATTATTTTTGTCGTTAATACTTATTTATTAGAAATTTTTAAAATATTATTTTTTCATAAAAATCATCTATAAAGCATACTATTATATTTGCTTAATAATTTAAAATCCTTACTTACAAAAATAGAGCTGCTCTTAAATTAATAAACAGCAACTCTAAACTTTTTATATCATATTAAATATATCCCAGTTCCTTCATAATAAAAATCCAAATAAAAATTGTAAAAACGGATATTGCAGATGTAAATACCACAAGCTGTCCTGCAAGTTCACCATCAGCCTCCATCTGCTCTGCCATAGTAAACGAAGAAACAGCTGTTGGTGCTGCAAGCATTATAATAAGAGTAGCAAGTTCTATATTTCTAAATCCAACATTTATAGCTATAGGCACAAATATAATAGGTACAGCAATTAATTTTCCAAATACCCCTATAGCAATTTGTCTAATATTATGTGCTATTTCATCAAACTCAAAACTTCCGCCTAATATTATTAATGCTAACGGTGTAGCAATCTTAGATATATCGTTTATACTCTTTTCTAAAAAATAAGGAAGCTTTACACCTGCAAATAATAATATTAATCCAAATACAGATGATAATATTAGTGGGTTAGTTATTATACCTTGCATAATTTTTTTAACATCTATTTCTCCTCCCCTAAAGATTTCTAAAACAATTACTGCCAAGAAATTAAATATAGGAACTATAATAGCAATAAGCATTGATGTTACTCCTGCACTTTCATCACCAAATAATGATGTTATTACAGGTAATCCAAAAAGTACAAAATTACTCCTAAATATTGCCTGTATCAACACTCCACGTCTTTTATTTTCTTTTTCAATAATTAAAATTATAATAGTAGCTAATATACATACTAAAAATATGGATACTAGAGCAAATATTATAAATTTAGCATTTATAGCCTCATCTAGTCTTGTCTTGTATACATTATAGAATAATAATAAAGGTAGAAAAGTTTTAAATGTAACACTATTCATTACCTTTAGAGTATGTGTATCTATTAACTTTAATTTCTTTATGAAATATCCAAACATAATATTTATGAATAATGGCACTACTACGTTAAATGATAATATAAAATTTTTCATAATTTCTCTCCCCGATTACTTACCATGTAATTTTTACTATTTTTATAATTATATATAAATATTATCCTTTAAACTTTTTATTTTCAATTATCATAAATGTATTTTTTTATAAAAAAGTGGCTACGCCACGCTCCTTCGGAGAAAATATTTCAAATTAATTAAAAAAACCATAGAGTTTTCAAATCCTCTATGGTTTTCACTTTATAATTTATAAGTTTTTCCATGTACACCAGTATATTTTTTAGGTCTCATTATACCGCCGCATTTTTCGCATGAAAAACAAGGGGGTTCATCTATATTACTTTGATCCATTTCATCAAAATATTCTACAACCTCCTTCGGTACCTTTTCTTCATATGCGCATTGTACACAAATATATAGTATTTCTTCTTTATTCATTATATTGTCCTCCAACTACGTTGTTGTCGGATTTATTCTACCATACATTATCCCTTTTGTAAGTGCATAAAGTTCAATAGCTTTTTCTAATTTATTTTTTTGCTCATTAATAAACTTTTTCCTCAAATACTCCCTAATAGAGCCATACCGATAATAAACTATGTCATGAAACTTCATTC
>NZ_JABAGC010000050.1 GCF_012843905.1 Clostridium sp. SM-530-WT-3G | reverse complement strand
TCTACAATATCCTATTATTTTTTTATTTATCTGTTTTTCTGACTTTAAACCTAAAAAATGATTAAGTTGTTCTTGAGGATTATTTTTAACAGTTAAAAGCCTCCAAGTTATCTTAAAAATTAATATATTAATTAAAACTGGCTGTATACAAAAGGAAGTTCGTTTAATGAATAGAAAAAATAAACTACAAGTGCCATTACTAATATGACTGATAACGACACTCCCCTCTGTATATCCTTATTCTTTATTAAAGTGATTATAAATTCCTTCACTTACCTTCAACCACCCTTCTCCTCCTAAATGCATAACATCCATCAAGAAATCTTTTTGATACTCATATTCCCTTAAATCTAGAACATCTATACCTTCACTGCCAGCAAGACTATTTATAGTATTATAATACTCATATCTTTCATCCATGCTTAATCCTAAGTAATCATAATACCAACCATTAACCGGAGGCATAATAATATATGGCTTTATCCCCAAGTCATGACATACTCCTAAGAAAAATTTAAAATCATCTAGTTCTAATGATTTCATTATATCTTGGGAACTTAACATTCCTTTAACATTATCTTTTATATCTTTAACATTATCATTATAATACTTATCTGTTAGATTAAATTCATTATTAGATATCACTTGTTCGCTTTCTTTTAATAATTCATTGTATTCCTTATCCCAATCTACTTCTTTATATTCCTTTTGATCTTGTGTCTTTTCAGGAAGCTTTTTAAGTTCAGAATATATTAATGCTTTATCTTTTATTTCTGACAAATAAACTTTAGTCATATAATAAGGCTTCAATATATTTCTTATAATTTTTGATGAAAAACTATTACTGCAATATAATTTTGCATATATTGCTTCTGGCTCAAACTTATTAGCTTGATATAATAAATTATAAGTTCTATTTGCATAATATTTTTTATTATCTTCGCTTATTTGGGGATTATTTAAAAATTCATAAAATCCTATATCTGAAAAATTACTAGCAAACTTATCTGGATTTACGCCTGCTTGATCATCAAACCATTGAATAGAAAGAATGTATGCAAGCTTTTGATCTGGCTTTAAATTACACGCCCCAATCATTGAAGCCTGTTGTAGATTTTGACAATAGCCTCTTCCAAAAGAACTTATATTATATTCTGCACCTTTTATAGGAAACAAATTCAAACTATTCTGAGGCACATCAATTCTCATTTCAGATGACCCTAATAAAAATAAATCTCCTTTATCCCCTAAAACTTTTTTCGCCACAATACTTCTATCTTTTGAAAAATCACCATAATTAGTAGCAAACTCAGATAAATCTTTTGTCTCAGATAAATAACTTATTTTTTTATCTAAAATATTATTTGATAATATTGCAGCTATTACTGCAATTATTATGGGTATTATAAAGCTACATATCCTTTTCATCTTTTTTAATCCCTTCGTTGTATTTTACATTAAATACTATCCCATATAAATTATCAGATATTTATATGTCATTATTATGACAGTAGTTCTCATTTTTAATCATTTATTCTATTTCTATCTTTATATGTATTTTATAAATTAAAAAATACTTACCTAACATAAATATATTAAAAAATTATTATATGTATTTAGACAAAAATAAAGACAATAAGCATAAATGTATAACAACTTATAACATCTATACCTACTGTCCTAAATTAGCAACTATAATTTAAATATCTTTTCTCTGTTGTTTACTACATTCTTAGTAGCATTTCTTGTATCATATACAACTTTAGCTCTTTTTACTATTTCTTCATAATCGTAGCAACTATGGTTAGTTGTTATAACTACAATATCAGCTTCATCAATGACTTCTTTCCAATCTACTGAATTGTAAGTCTTATCCTTGTATTTAGATACTTGACAGTAAGGATCATTTACTAAAACTTCTGCACCATTCTTTTCAAATTGTTCTATTACTTTGAATGATGGTGATTCTCTATAATCATCTATATCGTTCTTGTAAGCAACTCCCATTACAAGTACTTTTGAACCATTAAGAGCTTTTTTATGTTTATTTAATATTTTCATCACATTATCTAATACAAATTCAGGCATTGAATCATTTATTTCTCCTGAAGTTTCTATTAACTTTGTATGATAGTCATATTCCTTAGCTTTCCATTCTAAGTAGAAAGGATCTAATGGAATACAGTGTCCACCTAATCCTGGACCTGGATAGAATGGCATGAAACCATATGGTTTAGTCTTAGCTGCATCTATTACTTCCCATACATCTATTCCCATTCTGTTACAAAGAATAGCCATTTCATTTGCTAATCCAATATTAATATTTCTGAAAGTATTTTCTAATATCTTTTCCATTTCTGCTACAGCTGGTGATGATACAGTATGTATATCTCCTTCTAAAACATTTCTATATAAAGCAGCAGCTACTTCTGTACACTCTTCAGTACATCCTCCAACAACTTTTGGAGTATTCTTAGTGTTGAAATTCTTATTACCTGGATCTACTCTTTCAGGTGAGAATGCTAAGAAGAAATCTTCTCCACACTTTAAACCGCTCTTTTCTAAAATTGGTTTAAGTACTTCTTCTGTTGTTCCTGGATAAGTAGTACTTTCAAGAATCACAAGCATTCCTTTATGTAAATATTGTGCAACACTTTCTGTTGAAGATACTACATATGATAAATCTGGTTGCTTATATAAATCTAATGGTGTAGGAACACAAATACATATTGTATCTACATCTTTTACAAAGCTGAAATCTGTTGTTGCTTTTAATGTTCCAGCTTCAACTAATTCCTTTAATTTTTCATCAACTACATCTCCAATATAGTTTTGACCATCATTTACCATGTTTACTTTTTTATCTTGAACATCAAATCCAATAGTTTGATATCCAGCACTTGCTTTTTCTACTGCTAATGGTAATCCAACATATCCTAGTCCAACTACACCAACTTTTGCAGTCTTGTTGTTAATTTTGTCTAACAATTGTTCTTTTAATATTGACATAATGTACCTCCTGTAATCTTGTCAATGCATAATGCATAATGCATAATGTATCATAAATTTAATATCAAAATTCTTTTATAATTAGCTATTTTTCTAAAGCTTCAACTTTATCATCATTTTTAATATAGCTTTCACCACATGCACTACAAGTTGCATGATTATCACTAAATTTTAATTTCTCTCCACATTTGCATACATATCCATGTATTCTAGCTGGATTTCCCACAACTAAAGCATAATCTGGTATATCCTTTGTAACTACTGCACCTGCGCCAACTAATGCATATTTTCCTATGTTATGGCCACACACAATTGTAACATTCGCACCAATTGATGCACCTTTTCCTATTATAGTATCTCTATATTCACTTTTTCTTTCAATAAAGCTTCTTGGATTTACTACATTAGTAAAAACACATGATGGTCCTAAAAATACGTCATCTTCACATATTACGCCAGTATAAACAGATACGTTATTTTGTATTTTAACGCCTCTTCCAAGCTTAACGCCTGGAGATATAACTACGTTTTGCCCTATATTGCATTTTTCTCCTATTTCACAATTACTCATAATATGAGAAAAGTGCCATATCTTTGTTCCATCACCGATTTTAACATTATCGTCTACATAACTAGACTCATGTACAAAATAATTTTTATCCATTTCGATACCTCAAAAATTACTTATTTTTATTACAAATATAGATTATACAATACAGACTTTAAGTATTATAGAAATTTATTTTTTTATACTTTCTATTATGTAATCTACTTGTTCTTCTGTTAATTCAGGATATACTGGTATTGCAAATGTTCTATGTGATAGATATTCTGCCACAGGCATATCCCCTTCCTTATATCCTAAGTCCTTATAAACCTTTTGAAGATGTAATGGTACTGGATAATAAACTCCTGTTGCTACACCTTTTTCTTTTAATTTACTAAGCATAGCTTCTCTATTTTCACTTTGAAGAATGTACATATGGTATACAGGAACGTTTTCTTCACTAACTGCTGGTGTTACTAAATCTGTATCCTTCAATCTTTCATCATATACCTTTGCTATTTCTCTTCTCTTAGCATTCCATTCATCTATATGAGGTAACTTTACTCTTAAAATTGCAGCTTGTATAGCATCTAATCTAGTATTATAACCTATTAAATAATTATAATATTTTAATGGATTATACACAGTATCATCTGCATTTTGAACTGTATCAATTTCTTCATTTATGTTATTTAATAAATTATATGCTTTTTGACCATTTTCTCCACTTCCATGAGTTCTTAATGCTCTTGCAATTGTTGCAACATCATCGTTATCAGTAACAATCATACCACCATCACCAGCGCATCCTAAATTCTTAGTTGGAAAGAATGAAAAGCATGCAACATCTCCTAAAGTCCCAATATTTCTACCTTTATATTTTCCTCCTATTGCTTGACATGCATCTTCTATAACCTTTAGGTTATGCTTTTTAGCAATAGCATTTATTTCGTCCATCTTAGCACTTTGCCCAAAAATATGTACTGGTACTATAGCTTTTGTTTTTTCTGTGATTTTTTCTTCTATTTTAGAAGGGTCTATATTAAACGTATCTTTTTCGACATCAACAAATACTGGTGTTGCACCTACTGCTGAAATAGTTTCTGCAGTTGCAAAAAAAGTAAATGGTGTAGTTATTACTTCATCTCCAGCTCCAATTCCTAAAGATTTTAATGCAATAACTAATGCATCAGTTCCATTTCCCACTGATATTGCATGTTTAACTCCTACGTATTCTGCAAATTCTTTTTCGAATTCAGTTACATTCTTTCCCATAATGTAACCTGCCGAAGAAAGTACTTCTTTAGTTACTCTATCTAAATCTTCAGAAATAGATTTGTATTGAGCTTTTAGATCAATTAATGGAATATTCATTTTCCTCGCTCCTTAACTCTAATATATGTATATAATTTAGATTAAATTTATCTTATTCGTTATAAAACTAACATGAATATTTTAACATACTTATATAGATAAATAAACGTTTTGTTTATTTAGTTGTTTTTTATTAATATTTTCTCATAGGATACCATTCTTTAGGTAGTAATGTACTATATTTTTCAGTTATATATCTATCATCTATTAGAAGAACTCTTCCCTTATCATTTTCAGTACGTATAACTCTTCCAGCTGCTTGAAGTACCTTATTTACTCCTGGAAATATATATGCATAATCATATCCTTCTTCTTCATAAAATTCTCTTATAATTTCATTATAAGTATCAATCTTAGGATACCCAACTCCCATGACTACAGCGCCAATAAGCTTCTCTCCAGGAAGATCTACACCTTCTGCAAACATTCCTCCTATTACACATAGCCCAATTATATTTCTATTATTCCTAAATTTTTTCAAGTAATCCTCTTTTTCATCTTCATTCATTGAACTTTCTTGTTTTATAAAAATATAATCCTCTATATCTATCTTTTGAATCTCTTCCCATAACAGATTCATATAATTATACGAAGGTGCAAATATCATATAATTGCCCTTTTCTTCTTTAACAAACGATAATATCTTATCAACAACATGCTTTAATGTTCTTTTTCTATGCTTATATCTAATATTAATTGGACTTACAAATACCTTTAAATTATCCTTATTAAAAGGAGATGGTAGTTTCATTCTATAACTTTTTTCATCCCCCCCAAAAATATCCACATAATATCTTATAGGCGATAATGTAGCAGAAAAGAATATAGCTGTATGAAACTTAGATAAATATGATTTTATATTTTTTGCAGGATTAACACAGTAGATAGTTAAAATAATCTCTTGAGCTTCCCTTTCAATGCATGTAACATAGTTTGCATCATATAACTGCATCATAGAAATAAATTTATTTATTTCAAAATATAAATCTAAGATATCATTGTATCCTTCAAATTTATTTCCACTTAAAAGAAATTTCTCACTTTCATTTGTAAAAAGACTTAACAGCTTTATCAAATCTTTTGGCGCTTCATTTTCATAAAACCAGCTTTTCTCATATTCTTCACATTCGTTTCTAAGTCCTATAAAATAAGTATTAATTTTATTTAAAATACCATGAAGTTTACTTAACTTTCCTTTAGTTATCTTTTTGCACTCCATAATCATCTGCTTGCTTAAACGTGCAGAATACATTTCCCTTGCTCTATTAACTAAATTATGAGCTTCATCTATAAGTACAATATTTCCACTACTTTCACTCAATCTAGTTAATTTTACTCTTGGATCAAGCATGTAATTATAATCACATATTACTCCATCACAATACATACTTACATCCAATGATAATTCAAAAGGGCATACTTTATATTTTTGTGCGTATTCCTGTAAAATTTCCTTGGAAATATGTTGTTCTTTTTTTAATATTTCTACTATGACTGGTCTTACTTTATCATAATAACTTTCTGCATATTTACATACTTCAGGATTGCAATCAAAATCAGAATTACAGCAAGCTTTTTCCTTTGCAGTAATTGTTATAGTCTTAAAATATAACCCCTGTTCTCTAAGATTACTAAATGTATCTTCAGCTACTTTTCTATTTATTGTTTTTGGTGTCAAATAAATTATTCTCTCACCAAGCTTTTCGCCGATAGCTTTGATTGATGGAAAAATAGTAGAAATAGTTTTACCTATTCCTGTAGGTGCTTGTGCATATAAAAGCTCCCCCTCCTTAATTGTATAATAGATTATATTAATTAATTTTCTCTGTCCTTCTCTATATTTATCAAAGGGGAAACTTATATTTTTAATAGATTTATTTCTCTTTTCTTTTTCATCAATTACCAAAAGATTGAATTCCTCATATATCCTTGTTATTTTATTTGTAAATTCTTTTAATTCTTCAAGAGTATATTTTCTCTCAAAGCTTTTTACCTCATAACTTTCAAGCTGAACATATGATAATCGTATATAAATACTGTCCATATTGTTCTGACAAGCATAAATATAAGCATAAAACTTAGCCTGAGCCCAATGGATTTCATTAGAATCATCAATATAAGCAAATTTATTATAAGTAGATTTTATTTCTTCTATAATTATTCTGCCCTTATCATTTATTATTCCATCAGCTCTTCCTTCAACTTTTAAAGTAATCTTTTCAAGCTCAAATTTAAAAGAAAGCTTTACTTCTTTCTCATATATATCATATATATTACTATTATCTTCTTGAAGCTTCTGATGAGCTCTTGTGCCTTCTATAGCCCTTGCACTTCCTGTAAATCTATTATCTATATCCCCTTTTAATAAGCAGAATTCTACTAAACTTCTTACGGATTCATTTATAATGATTTTATCCATAATACCAACCTCATAATTATTTAAATGCTATAAAACACCTACCAAACTAGAATTCAATTTTCTAATTTAATAAGTGTTCTTCAAAACTATATATATTATATCATATTTTAATAATTTCATTCCGCATGATATTCATTTACAAGCTTCTGCACCAATTTTTTAATCACACTTGCTTCTGCTATAAGAGATAATACTAAAAGAAATATTTTTATTCTTTCTTCATCATTCTCTTTTAGATTAAATTCTTTAATCATTTCTTCAAGTCTTTCTTTATGAGTTACAGCTGTGATTAAATAATCATCTACACTCTCTTCCTGAATTTTTACAAATGTCTTATATGCATCTTCCCAGGATATTATATCATCGTTTCTATCATTTATATCATTAAATGCCAGGCTAAAAACTTTTTTAATTTCTTCTGTATTTAATACTGGTCTCATATAACCAAGTAATACTAACTGAATTAAGTGCATTTTTGTATAGCCTCTTTTTTTACCATCTTCAGGCCTTGTTATAACTTCACTTTTTGTATAGTTCTGCACTATATTATTAGTAAATCTTTCATCACTAAATTTATCATTCAAATAGTCAATAACCTGTGATAAAAATAAATCATACTTGGGTAGATCATCATATGAAACTGAACTGTTCTTTGACATTTCTTCTGCTAAATTTTTTATGTAATCAGAATCAAACTTTTTTTTCATATTATCACCTACACTTTCCTATCTTTACTATATTATATAGTAGACATGAACTTATTACAAGTTATTTTCAACATTATCATTCTATATTATTAATGAATTCACACTAAATATTTCACATATATTTACACTTGATTTCACATAAATAAAAAATATCTATTTTATGTAATTCATCGACATAAAATCTTATTACCTGCTTTTTTTCTATAAAAAAGTCCCAATATTACTTTTATCCTTGTATTTGTAAATTTTTTTGAGATTAATACTAATTATACTTAGTATTTACATTTTTAATTATTTAATAATAGAATATCTTCCAATCTTTGTGATTTATTTTTATAAATATTGTACTTTTATGTAAATAGGTACACTTGACACCCCTAAAATATGGTAGTATATTTTATTTAAAAGTAGTATTAAAGTTGAATTTTGTAATTTATTATGTAGAAAATAAAATATTTATTGACTTTATATTACATACTTGGTAATATAACATTGTAGAATGTCGAATTGTGTAATTAGGAGGAATTATTTTATGAAATCAACAGGTGTAGTTAGAAGAGTAGACGAATTAGGAAGAATAGTTATTCCAATAGAATTAAGAAGAACTTTAGATATAGATGAAAAAGATGCTTTAGAAATCTATGTAGACGGTGAACAAATCATCTTAAAGAAATATGAACCAGCTTGTATCTTCTGTGGAGATGCTAGAGACGTTATAAACTACAAAGGTAAAAATATCTGTCAAAAATGTTTCGAAGAAATGAAAAATAGATAATAATAGATTTATAACAAATTATAAACTTATTAGAGACTATTAACTTATTAAATATCTATATTAAATATCTATATTACTCAGAATATAGATATTTAATATTAATAGCCTCTTAATTTTTATTATAAATTAGTGGAATATTTATATACTTCATTTTTAGGAAGTTCCCTATCTTTTGCAACCATCTTTATAGCTTCCTTTTTACTTATCCCATTATTCATATATTTAAGAATATGCTCTTCTATAGATAAATCTATCCATGAATCCCTTTTTTCTTGCTTAATTTCTTCAAGTTGTTTCCCTTCTAATACAATAACAAATTCTCCTCTAGGTTTATTTTCAATGAAATAATTAAGTGCTTCGCTTAATTGCCCTCTAAATATCTGCTCATATAATTTAGTAAGTTCTCTACATACAGCAATTTTTCTATCTCCAAATGTATCTAATAAAAATTGCAATGTATCTAAAAGTCTGTGAGGTGCTTCATAAAATATAAGTGTTTCCTGACAATTTAATAATTCGCCAACTACACTCTTACGGTCTTTATTTTCTCTAGGTAGAAAGCCTCTAAACAAGAATTTAGTAGTATCTAATCCTGAATAAACAAGTGCAGTTGTAAAAGCTGTAGCTCCTGGAAGAACTTCAAAATCTATATTTTCTTGTATACATCTCTCCACTATAACACTTCCTGGATCAGATATTCCTGGAGTACCAGCATCTGATACAAGAGCTATATTTTTTCCTTCTTCAAGATGATTGATTATTTCATTACTTTTCCCTTGTTCATTAAACTTATGGTAACTTATAAGTGGCTTCTTTATCTCAAAATGATTTAATAATTTTAACGTCTGTCTTGTATCTTCTGCTGCTACAAAGTCTGCTTCTTTCAACACCTCTAATGCTCTTAATGTAATATCTTTAAGATTTCCAATTGGCGTTGGTACTAAATATAATTTTCCTCTTTCCATGCTATTACTACCTCCCGTATATTTCATCTATTTCTTTAGTATAATTTCCTTTCTCATCATAAACATATAATGGATCCTCCCACTTCAAATAAGCTCCCCCATCTCTCTGCCCTTCAACAAGTACTATATTAGGTGCTTTTCCTATCTTTGGATGTACCATTTTAACCCTTTTAGGCTCAATTTTATATTTTCTCATAAGAGTAAATATATCTGCTAATCTCTCAGGTCTATGAACTATAAACATCCTCCCATTATCCTTCATAAGAACTCTAGATGCTGCTATAACATCTTCTAAATTACATAATACTTCATGTCTAGCAATTGCAAGTTTATCTAAAGGATTTAGTATACCAGAATTATTTAATTTATATGGAGGATTTACTGTAACCACATCAAACCTATCTAGTTTTTTAAGATTATCAATATCTTTCAAATCTCCATTTATAAATTCAATTTTTTCCTCTAGAGAATTAAGTTTAACACTTCTTTCAGCCATCTCAACCATATCACTTTGTATCTCTAGTCCATATACTTTCTGAGGTTCATATTTACCATAAATAAGAAATGGTACTATTCCTGTACCAGTACACAAATCCATAACTCTATGCTTCTTTTTAACTTGTGCAAAATCAGATAATAGTACAGCATCAATTCCAAATTTAAAACCATCTTGTTTTTGGATTAGATATAATCCTTTTAGTTGAAGGTCATCTATATTTTCATCACTATTTATATACTTTTTTTCATTTATCTTATCCATTTTTATTTTCCTCATCACTATATAATTAAGTAATTATTATTATATCATTCATGTATACAAATGCAAAAAACCTTTCTACTTATTTATTGTAGAAAGGTTTTATTTTTCATAATTTAATTATGTAAATTCTTATTAGCTTACTCTTCTAGCTGCATAGAATTTATATACTGGACTAATTTTTACAACATCACCTGTTTGTGGTGCATGAATCATTTGTCCGTTTCCAATATATATTCCAACATGTCCTGTATGTGGGAATACTAAATCTCCTGGTTGAAGCTCTGCTTGACTTACTGGAGTACCCACATTAATTTGTGAATAAGTTGTTCTACTTATATCTTTGCCTAATGCATGCTTAAACACATATTGTGTAAATCCAGAACAGTCAAATGTATTTTCTCCTGTTGCTCCCCAAACATATGGTTTACCTAAGTGTTTATATGCTTCATTTAATATAGCAGATGATCCTGCTCCTGGTGCAGGAGCTGCTGAAGTACTTTTATTTGAAGATGATCCTCTATTTGGAGTAGAAACAGTTGCTTGCGCTGCCTGTGCAGCAGCTGCTGCTCTAGCTGCTTCATCTTCTTGTGCTTTCTTTTGATCATATGCAGTCTTACCTTTTTCAATCATATCATTAACTTCTGACTTTACAATTTCACTCTTAAGCTGATTATCTCTAACATTTCTTAATTGAGTAATTGCAGATTGTATTTCAGATGAAGTACTGTTTGAACTATTTATAACATCAAATTGAGTTTGTACAGTTTCTCTTTCTAATGTTGATAAATATTCTGAATCAAACTTAGATCTTTCTTCTTTAGCTTCATTTGCTAATTGTTCTTGTTCTTTTTTCTTTCCATCAAGCTCATTTAAGTTTGCTTGTACTTCTTCATTAAGCTTATCAATTTGTTTCTTTTTATCTTCTAATGATTGTATCTTATTATTTAATTCATCTTTTTTATTCTTAACTTGTTCGATAGCCTCTTTATCTTTACCAACAATTTGTGAAACTGCTTGTAATCTTGTAAAGAAATCACTTGTTGAATCTGAATCAAGAATAAAACTTAAATAACTGAATTCTAAATCACCAGACATATACATAGCCTTAACCCTTTGGCCTAATACTTCATCTAGTGAAGTTATTTCTTTTTTACATTGTTCAATATCTTTTGTAGTATTATCTATAACATTATTTATGTTATCGATTTCTTTTTTATTCTTATCTACTGTTACTTGTAATGGTTCAATTTGTGTATTTAAATCATATATCTTATTCTCAATATCGGCTATTTTGCTTTCAATTTCTGCGTATTTTTGTCTACCTTCATTTAACTTGGTACTATCTGGTGTCGCAAATGCTGGTATTGAGGTACCTACAGCCATAACTGTCGTTAGCATAAGTGCCAGAATTCTTTTTTTCATTTACTCTCGGTCCCTTTTGAACCTTCCCTCCTTTTATTCATAAAAATCAATATTTTTAGTATAGCACTTTTTCCTAATATGGACAACATATCTAAACTCTGAAAAATCAAGTTATTTCATTGATATATATATATTTTCTATTTTTCCCTCTTTTTCTTATCAATCTCCTCATTATTTTATGATATTTTTAATTTTACTTTGTTTTTCTTAATTACAACATTTTATTTTCTACTAAACAATTATTTTTTACTCAAATTTATTCACTTGACACAATATAAATTTAGATATATAATAGTAATATCTCCGGGGTGTGGCGCAGCTGGGAGCGCGCGTGGTTTGGGACCATGAGGTCGCAGGTTCGATCCCTGTCACCCCGACCAAATTAATTGTAAAAAAACTTAAGGATTATTCCTTAAGTTTTTTTGTTATAACCAAATTTATATAATTAATATTTTTAAGAGTTGTTTTTAAATATATTCACATAAAAGCAACCAATTAAATAATAACTTTTATTAGGAGGATACTTAATGTTTATACATAATAATATACAAGCTGTTATTTTTGATCTTGATGGAACACTAGTAGATTCAATGTGGGTATGGAATCAAATAGATATTGAATATCTAAGAAAAAAAGGTCACACAGTGCCTGAAAATTTAAAAGAAGAAATATCTCATTTGAGCTTTTTACAAACTGCAGAATACTTTAAGAAAAGATTTGATTTATCAGATTCAGTTGAAGAAATATTAGAAGACTGGCACAAAATGTCTTTCGATTTTTATGCTAATAAAGTCAAACTAAAAGATGGAGTAAAGCAATTTTTAGACATGCTTAAATCTAAAAATATAAAAATAGCTCTAGCTACAAGTAACTCTATCCCCCTATTGGAAGCCTGCTTAAAAAATAATGGTATATATGATTATTTTGATTCAATAACTGTAACAGATGAAGTATCGAGAGGCAAGAATTTTCCTGATGTATACTTATTAGCTGCACAAAAAGTTAATGCTTCTCCAGAAAACTGCGCTGTATTTGAGGATATAATTCCTGCTGTAAAAGGAGCAAAATCCGCAAATATGACTGTAGTAGCCGTAAAAGATGAAGCCTCTATATTAGATAAAGAAGAATTATGCAAATTAGCAGATAAATATATAGATTCATATTTAGAATTATTATAGATATAGTAAAAGCCATAATGAGCGTGAATAATATGCTCATTATGGCTTTTTAATTAATTATTTTCTTTCAACACCATATTTATCTTCTAATTCTTTTAACATTTCATCATATTTCTTGTGTTGTCTTTCTTGAATTAATTGATGTAAAACTGCATCCTTAACTTCTTCAAAGCTCTTAGTAGAAGCATCATTTTTAGAATCAACAGTTATTAAGTGATATCCAAATTGAGTTTTTACTGGTTCAGTTACTACTCCTATTTCTGCATTAAAAGCAGCATCTTCGAATTCAGGAACCATCATTCCTCTTGAGAATTCTCCTAAAGCTCCACCTTGTTCTTTAGATGGACATGTAGAATATTTCATAGCTGCATCTGTAAAGGAAATAGTACCATTTTCTATTTCTTCTTTAATAGATTTAGCCTCATCTTCAGTAGCAACTAATATATGTTTAGCTGAAACTGTAGCTGGTGTTTCGAATGCTTCTTTATTTTCATCATAGTACTTTCTAACTTCTTCATCTGTAACTGTTATATCAGATAATATTTTATTTATAGCCATTGAAGTCATCACTTCTTTAGAAATGCTTTCAATTGCATCTTTATATTCTTGAGTTTCATCTAATTTTAATTCTTTTCCAAACTTATTCATTAATTCAAACGAAATTAATTGTTCCACTAATTGTTTTTTAGCTTGCTCATTTTGGAATGCAGCTCTTCTTTCTTGTGGATATCTAGCTATTATTGCATTTAAATCTTTTTCTGTTATTTCGTTTCCAGCAGCAACTGCTAATACTTTATTTTCCATATTAATTCACCTTTTTCTATAAAATTTTATATCCTCTCTTATTTTAACAGTATATAATCATACTAACAATAAAATTAATCTCTAAATTTTCATATTAATATCTATGATATCTAATTTATTACTTTAAACAGTATGTTTTTTATAATTTCTATATTTTAGAAGATTAAATTTATTATAAGTTATATATTCGTAATAATTCCCCTTTTTAACATAATATTATACTAAAATGGTATAATATATTTTGGGTGATATTATGACGGAAATATTAAAAAATGACTGGAAAGAGTATTTAGCTTCAGAATTTCAAAAGAATTATTATAAAAATCTAAGAAAATTCTTAGTAAATGAATATAATTCAAGAGTAATATATCCTAATATGTACGATATATTTAATGCTCTACATTATACTTCATACAAAGATACAAAAGTAGTAATTCTAGGACAGGATCCATATCATGGTCCTAATCAAGCTCATGGTTTAAGTTTCTCTGTTAATCCTGGTGTAAAGACACCACCTTCATTAATAAATATATACAAAGAATTACATACTGACTTAGGATGTTATATACCTAATAATGGTTATCTAAAAAAGTGGGCAGACCAAGGTGTACTTCTATTAAATACAGTTCTTACTGTAAGAGCTGGTGATGCAAATTCTCATAAAAATAAAGGTTGGGAAGAATTTACTACAGAAGTTATAAAAGTGCTTAACAAAAAAGAAACTCCTGTAGTATTTATTCTTTGGGGTAATAATGCAATATCCAAAGAAAATTTAATAACTAATCCAAAGCACTTTATAATAAAATCAGTACATCCAAGTCCACTTTCAGCTTCCAGAGGCTTCTTTGGAAGTAAACCATTTTCCAAAGCTAATGACTTTTTAATTTCAACAAATCAAACGCCAATCGACTGGCAAATAGAAAACATATAAAACATGGCATGCCATGTTTTATTTTTTATATTCTAATCTCAAAAGATCAATTTAAAATTGAAACACTTAATAATATTTTATACGTCTCAATAAAATCAAATCATATTTTATCTAAAGTATTTGATTCACATTTATAACTTTCACTATTAATTAGTCCATAATCACTTAAAATCTTAAGTGTTTCTATATCTGCTTCATATTTATATTCTTGTCCTTTCTCGTTATCTTTTTCATTCAACAAAGATTCAAGCTTATCAGCAAGCATACATTCAACAACCATAAACAATATTGAAATAGTTATAAATTTTATCATCATAATTCCTCATATCATTTTCTACCATACTTTAATATATGTACTTCACACTTAAAAAAAACACATAGAAATGATTTTTTTGGTTTATAATAAAAGAATTCTCTTTAATCTACTCACATTATTCTTAATTATAAATAATAGATAGTTTTAAAAAACTCATATATAATAAATATAAAAATTATTAGGAGGAAATATTATGGAATACAAATTTAATTACAAAGACAAAGAATATGTATTAAGCGAAGCTAATTGCGAAGGTATATTCTTTAATGAAGAAGAAATTGAAGGATTTGACTTAAATGCTGCTCTCAAAGCATTAAACGAAGGTGAAGAAGTTATTTTCTCAAAAGAATATTATTCTGGAAAGTGTTCATGTGACGCTCAGGAGCCTGCAGGAAAATACTATTGCTATTTAGAATATCACTTTTACATCTTTACTAAAGACAATAAATATATTATAAGTACTATTTCTGAAGATTATAGAGATAAATCTTTCAATAAATTATTTAGTATAGGAAAAGTAGATAAAAGTTATATAGTAAATGTTACAGTATGCCCTGAGTGCAATAATTATTCTATAGAAGTTGAAGAATGTGATGTATAAATAATTTTTTAATCCAATATTATTAAAAGCTGCGGTTTATAGCAGCTTTTTTATCATTTATAAATATACGCTTATTATAATTTCAAGCATTTATTAATATTTATGCTTATACAACATATTAATTTTAAAAGCAAAAAAAGCACTAACTGGGTTAGTGCTTTATGGTGGCTCGAACTGGAATCGAACCAGTGACACGAGGATTTTCAGTCCTCTGCTCTACCGACTGAGCTATCGAGCCATGTTCACCTGGCAACGTCCTACTCTTCCACACGGTCTCCCATGCAGTACCATCGGCGCTGTAGACCTTAACTTTCCTGTTCGGAATGGGAAGGAGTGTTACCTCTACGCCGTCATCACCAGATCACAAATAGAATTATATCTAGAAATATACCTTATGTCAACAACTTTTTTAATTTTTTTTTATTTTTTTGATATTTCATATTATATCTATCATAAAAACTAGTATTTTCAATATATTTAGGTATTTATCATAATTCTATTTTTTCTCAAAATAACTTAATTATTATTCTCCTGCTCATATTCTTTAACTAATCTATAAAATGTAGCCTTTGTAAGACCAAGATTATTAAAAGTCTGAACTGCCGTCTGCCTTCCACCTTTCCACAATTTATATTGAACTTTAAAATCTTTGTTCACTTTAATTTTTGGTCTTCCAACACCTCTCCCATGATTTTTTTCTCTCAAAGCCTGGATCCCTTCTGCCTGTTTTCTCTTATTCTTAGCTTTTTCTTTTTCACTTATATAAATAAGCAATTCAGATACTACTCTTTTAGTAACGTCCTTTTCCGTATCACTTTTATCATAAGTACTCAACAATGGATTATTTAATATTATAAGCTCAATTCCATTGTTACTTAATTTTATCCATTCATCTTTTATAGCACCTATATCTCTTCCTAGCCTGTCTAATTCACTGATAATAAGCACGTCACCATCTCTCATCATGTAACTACATAATGCATTATATCCTTCTCTTAAAAATGTATTTTCTGAGTCGTCAATTATTAAACCTCTTTCATCTAATTCTATATCATTATCTTCACAGTAAGTTTTTATTAATTTTATCTGCTCATCTATCAGTTCATTTTTTATATTTTTTCTTGCATATGCAAATACTTTTTTAGTCATTTCACCCTCCTACAGTATCAAAAGATATACTTGATTTTAGATACGTTTCAAAATTAAAAATATTTCTTTTGAATCTTTATTTGATACATATATAAATACCATATCTTTTTATACTTTGTAAAGCATTCTTGTAAAAATACAGTAAACAATATTGAATACATTTAAGTAAAATTTCTTTGTTTTATAAATTCCAGTATAAAAATACATAAAACGAACTAATTTTTCTAAAAAATCATAAAAAACGCAGGTAGCAGCATAAAAATCAAAAATTCTCACAAACTCTCATTTCAATAATTTTACATTATTTGCTTTATTTTTAAGAAGTGTTTTTTTACTATTTTCTATTAATTTATACTATTTTTTTATCATGTTTATATCCTTTATTTATTTTGCATTTTCTAAGTTATTTTTTAAGGTATATTATTCAGCATAAAAAATAAGACATTGCAAAAATTTATATGTTTTTGTAATGCCTTTTATAAACTATACTTATCCTTAATTTATTATTTTATTGATATATAAATATGAATTTCAGCATTCTCCATACTTTCATTCTGATACTCTTCAAAATCACACTTATAACTTCTATTAAGATCCATTTTCCATAACTTTCTCCAGAACTCCTGTACAGCCTTAACCTGATGTCCTATAATTATAAATTTAGCATATTTACCTTCAGGTATAATTTTTTCTACCACTCATTCTGGAATATTCTCCATCGAATATTATTTTTTCTTTTCTAAACTCATCATAAACTCTTGCTGCCATCCTTGAATTTATCTTTAGTTTCACCTTTATCATTTCATAATTATCTATATTATATTTGGTATTTATAGCTATATCTTCTCTTCTATCAAAGATATCATCTAAAATAGTTAAATCATCTATTCTAGTTAATTTAAAAAATCTAAATTCATTTCTCATCCTACAAAATCCATAAACATACCACTGATGTCCCTTAAATATTAATTTATATGATTCTATCTTTCTTTTTGATATTTCCCCACCCTTTCCCTGCAAACAATAAATTGGTATACCATTACTGCTTAATGTATCTATATCTTTGTAAATAGTACGTACTGATACATCAAAATATTCTGCAAGTTCTCCCGCTGTAACTATCTTTTTATTTATTAATATCTACACTATAGAAAATAACCTATCAATCTTCATATCATATTCCCTTCCCCCTCCAAATTTACAAATATTACATCATTAATTATAAATTATTTCCATGATAAATTCACAAGATTTAATTTGCTAAAGTTAAGGATAAATTAATATTACAGATTATTATTTTGTGATAACATATGCTTAATATATGAATAAGTTTAAGGAGAGATATAGATGAAGCTTTTAATCAAACAAAGAGTTTTTTCTTGGACAGATACTTATGATGTTTATGATGAAAATGGATGTGCAAAATATTATGTGAGAAGTGAATTTTTTTCAATCGGCCATAAGATACATGTATATAACACGCTCACTAACTTAGAAATTGGAAGTATATCAGAAAGATTACTTAAATTTCTTCCTGAATTCAAAATATACATTAATGGAAATAATATTGGTTCTATAAGAAAACAACTTACATTATTCAGGCCTAAATACCATATAAACTACAATGATTGGCATGTTACAGGAGATATATTGGGTTGGGATTATGATGTTGTAGATAACCATAATAATATAATTATGCATATATCAAAAGAACTTCTTCATTTTGGAGATACTTATGTGCTGGATTTTATGAATCCTGAAAATGAAATTATGGGATTGTTATTAGTAATAGCTATAGATGCTGCTAACTGTTCCAAAGATAATTAATGATAAAAAATACGCACCTAAAATAAAGTTAAGTGCGTATTTACTTTATATTTTATTTAATAATTTTCATATCATTAATAGGATAATATCTAAATTGTGCCTTTCCTTCAATACATGATTTATCAATATAAGGATTGTCCCAATATCTAGAGTCATACGATTCCTTTCTATTATCTCCTAAGAAGAATAATTTACTTTCAGGAACATCAAATACTCCAGTATATTCTTTATTATTTTTAACATAATCCTCATTTATTTTTTCTCCATTAACACTGACAACACCATCAATAATTTCTATATGATCTCCTGGAAGTCCTATTACTCTCTTTATAAGAAGTTCATTAAGCTCATCTGATTTAAATATAATTATGTCTCCTCTTCTTATATCATCCTTATTCCATACTCTAGAAGCAATAAGTCTATCATTATTATTTAGTGTAGGAATCATTGAACCACTTGGTGGTAGAATTACATTAATAAATACAAATTTATTTAATAAAAACCAAATGCCTAAAGCAGCTATTATCGGTACTATCCATTCCTTAATAAATACAATAACTGTATTTTCTTTTTTATTTGATATATCATCAGAATTTTCATCTAATGATATAGCATTATTTTTTTTCATAATCAACCATCCTTTTAAATTTAGTAGAATATTCATCCACTATAATATATTTTTTCAATAATTCTCTAATATATATTTTAATTGTACAAAGAAAAAATTTCCATAAAAATCCATAAATAATATCTTCTTTACCTAACTAATTTCATTTTTTCATTTATTTGTGCAATAATAAAATCATAAAATAAAAAGGTCGATGATTTTATCCTAGAATATATTTTAGCTAGGATAAGTTCACCTTACCAAATTTAAATTTGGAGGTTTTCTTATGAATACTGAAATAGAAAAATTAACTCAGATACTAAAAGAAAGTAATAATATAGTTTTCTTTGGGGGAGCTGGTGTATCCACTGAATCAAATATACCTGATTTCAGAAGTTCCAATGGACTATGGAATGAAAAATTACAAATAAATCTTACACCAGAACAATTAGTATCTCACACTATGTTTATGAGATATCCAGAAGAATTTTTTGAATTTTATAGAGATAAGCTAATTTATCCTGATGCTAAGCCAAATGCTGCTCATATAGCCCTAGCTAAGCTAGAAGAAATGGGAAAATTAAAAGCTATAGTCACTCAAAATATTGATGGATTACATCAAGCTGCTGGTTCTAAAAATGTTTATGAACTTCATGGATCTGTTCTTAGAAATTACTGCATGAAATGTCACGCTTTTTATGATGAAAAATTTATTTTAGAATCTAAGGGGATACCTACTTGCCCTAAGTGTGGTGGTAAAGTTAAACCTGATGTAGTTCTTTATGAGGAAGGATTAGATAATGATGTGATTAATGGAGCTGTTAAAGCTATATCCAAAGCTGATACTTTAATTATTGGTGGAACTTCACTTGTTGTTTATCCAGCTGCTGGACTTATTGATTATTTTAGAGGCAAGAACCTTGTTCTTATAAATAAGAGTTCAACTTCTGCTGATAATAAAGCTAATCTTGTTATTCATGATGCTATTGGTAAGGTTTTAGGTGAAGCTGTTAAAAATCTTTAATTATTAATCTTATGGGGCTGTCGCACTAAAGTGCGTAGCTCCTTTTTTGAACGCAACAAAACCCAAGCTAAAATAAGCTTGGGTTTTG
>NZ_JABAGC010000005.1 GCF_012843905.1 Clostridium sp. SM-530-WT-3G | reverse complement strand
ATAAACAAATTACATAATAAAATACAATCAGACCGAACTGGCAAGCATTTATTTAAATCACCAAAGATTGCATAGGTTAATTTAAAAATTATTTTTAAATTGCCTTATTAAAGTGCGCCAAATTTTAAATGATGTTTGAATTAAAGAAAATATTCTAATAACATATAGAAAAATAGGCTACCGCCGGCGGATTTTATCCGCCTAGTGCGACAGCCTCTTTCAAAGTTTTTGCGCAACTTTGTTAATTTATTTCTTAATACTATTGTTGATTAGCTAATTTTTTATATCCTTCTAATCTTTCCATTGCATCTTTATGAGTCTTTTCAAATAAAGCTTCTGCAGCTTCTGGGAATGCTTTAGCAAGTGAAGCATATCTAACTTCTCCCATTAAGAATTCCTTAAAGTCAGCAGTTGGTTCCTTAGAATCAAGAACAAATGGGTTCTTTCCAGTTCCTCTTAATGTTGGGTTATATCTGTACATTTGCCAGTATCCACAAGCTGTAGCTCTCTTAGCTTCTTCTTGGCTGTTACCCATACCAATTCTGATTCCGTGGTTGATACATGGAGCATATCCTATAATTAATGATGGACCATGGTACGCTTCAGCTTCTGCTATTGCTTTAAGAACTTGGTTTCTATCAGCACCCATATTAACTTGTGCTACATATACATAACCATAGCTCATAGCCATCATTCCAAGGTCTTTCTTCTTAGTCTTCTTACCTGATGCAGCAAACTTAGCAATTGCAGCAGTTGGAGTAGATTTAGAAGATTGTCCACCTGTATTTGAGTAAACTTCTGTATCAAATACAAATATATTTACATCTTCGCCTGAAGCAAGAACATGGTCAACACCGCCGTATCCGATATCGTAAGCCCAACCGTCTCCTCCGAAGATCCATTGAGATCTCTTAACGAAGAATTCTTTCTTTTCTAAGATTTCTTTAGCAGCATCTGTACCAGATTTCTCAAGTGCAGCAACTAAAGCAGCAGCTCTTTCTCTAGTTCCATCGCCTTCGTTCATGTTATCTACCCAATCTTGTAATTCTGCTTTTGCAGGATCGTTAGCTTCGATAGCAGCCTTAGCTAATGCAGCGATTTCTTCTCTTTGAGCTTTAACTCCTAAGAACATACCTAAACCATATTCAGCATTATCTTCGAATAATGAGTTAGCCCAAGCTGGACCGTGTCCTTCATGGTTCTTAGTATATGGAGTTGAAGGAGCTGAACCACCCCAAATTGATGAACATCCTGTTGCATTAGCAACCATCATTCTATCACCAAATAATTGAGTTATAGTCTTAGCATATGGAGTTTCTCCACAACCTGCACAAGCTCCTGAAAACTCAAGTAATGGTTGTTCAAATTGGCTACCTTTAACAGTCTTCTTGTTCATTGGGTTCTTCTTAGGTGCTACTTCATGTAATAAGTATTCCCATGCTTCATCTTGAGCAGCTTGAGAAGCTTGTGGTTTCATAACTAAAGCCTTTCCTGGTGCTGGACAGATTTGAGCACAGTTTCCACAACCTGAACAATCAAGTGTGCTTACTGCCATTGAGTAATATAATTTTTCTTCTGTCTTTAATGCTTTTGCATCAACGATCTTAGCTGAAGCTGGAGCCTTAGCTTTTTCATCTTCACTTACTAAGATTGGTCTGATAGAAGCGTGTGGACATACTAATGAACATTGATTACATTGGATACACTTAGAAGCATCCCATTCAGGAACGTTAACTGCAATTCCTCTCTTTTCGAAAGCAGCAGTACCAGCTTCCCAAGTACCATCTTCCATTCCTTCAAATGCAGATACAGGAAGGTTATCTCCTTCTAATCTATTCATTGGTACAACTATATCCTTAACAAAGCTTGTAGCATGTTTCATTTCTACTGGTGCATCATCTGGGCAGTTCTTCCATGAATCAGGAATTACTACTTCATGAATTGATTCAACACCTTTATCAATAGCAGCATAGTTCATGTTAACTACTTTTTCACCCTTCTTACCATAAGAAGTTACAACTGCTTGTTTTAAGTGTTTAACAGCATCTTCAACTGGAATTATTTCAGTTAATTTGAAGAATGCAGATTGCATAATCATATTAATTCTTCCGCCAAGACCGATTTCTTGAGCTATAGCTACAGCATTTATAGTATAGAACTTAATATTGTTGTTAGCTATGAATCTCTTATATTCTGCTGGTAATTGTCTATCTAATTCAGCATCATCCCAAATTGTATTTAATAAGAATGTGCATCCTGGTTTTAATCCATCTAATACATTATATTTATGAACATAAGATTGGTTAGAGCATGATACGAAATCAGCTTTATTGATTAAGTATGGTGACTTAATGGCTTTCTTACCAAATCTTAAGTGAGATACAGTGATACCACCTGATTTTTTAGAATCATAGAAGAAGTATCCTTGAGCATACATGTCTGTATTATCTCCGATAATCTTGATTGCACTCTTGTTAGCACCAACAGTACCATCTGATCCAAGACCCCAGAACTTACATGCCTTAGTTCCTTCTGGTGTAGCATCAATATCTTCAGTTACAACTAATGAAGTATTAGTTACATCATCGTTGATTCCTAATGTAAATCCATTCTTAGGTTCGTCTTGAGCTAAATTAGCATATACAGCAGCAATATGACCTGGGTTTGGATCCTTAGAACCTAAACCAAATCTTCCACCTATTACTAATGGAGCATCAGCTTGTCCATAGAATGCATTCCTTACATCTAAGTATAATGGTTCTCCAGCTGAACCTGGTTCTTTAGTTTTATCTAATACAGCTATTTTCTTAACAGTCTTTGGAATAGCTGCTAATAATCTTTCATTTGAGAATGGTCTAAATAATCTTACTTTAACTAATCCGACTTTTTCTCCTTTTGATCTTAAGTAATCAATTGTTTCTTCAGCAACATCTGTAACTGAACCCATTGCTACGATAACTCTATCAGCATCTTCAGCACCATAGTAGTCGAAGCAGTGATATTCTCTTCCAGTTAATTTAGTAATTTCAGCCATATATCCTTCAACAACTTCTGGTAAAGAATTATAGTATTTATTAACAGATTCTCTTTCTTGGAAATATATATCTGCATTTTGAGCAGTACCTCTAGTTACAGGATGATCTGGATTTAATGCGTGTTTCTTAAATGCTTTAACAGCATCCCAGTCGACTAATTTAGCTAATTCATCATATTCAAGTACTTCGATTTTTTGAATTTCATGAGAAGTTCTAAAACCATCAAAGAAGTTTAAGAATGGAATTCTTCCTTTAATTGCTGATAAATGAGCAACTGCTGATAAATCCATAACTTCTTGTACAGAACCTTCTGCAAGCATTGCAAAACCTGTTTGTCTTGCAGCCATAACGTCTTGGTGGTCACCAAAGATATTTAATGATGATGTAGCTAATGCTCTAGCTGACACATGGAAAACTCCTGGTAACATTTCTCCAGCAATTTTATACATATTTGGTATCATTAATAATAAACCTTGTGAAGCAGTATAAGTAGTTGTTAATGCTCCAGCTTGTAAAGATCCATGAACTGCTCCAGCAGCACCTGCTTCTGATTGCATTTCCATAACCTTCACTGGTTGTCCAAATATATTCTTTCTTCCCTGAGCTGCCCATTCATCAACATGTTCTGCCATTGGTGATGATGGAGTAATTGGATAGATTGCAGTAACTTCAGTAAATGCGTAAGATACATGAGCGGCTGCAGTATTACCATCCATAGTTTTCATTTTTCTCATCGCGTTGACCCCTCTTTCTACGTGTTAAAACCTAAATTTAAATAATTTAAATTTTTTATATAAATAGCAAAAATGGCTATCTTATAGCACACATTAAATTTAGCTAATTATGTATACTTGCAATCTAAATTAAGGCAAAGGCATAAATGCCTTTGCTATTTTGCAAGCAGCTTTCCAAGCTCTTTAGCATATTCAACATGCGATCTGCTTGGCGACTCTTTAACCGCTAAATCTCCAATTAAATTAAAGCCAAAAGACTTTATTTGATTCTTCCATATTTCCATGAAAGTATCATCAAACCATCCATAACTTGCAAATAAAATACAATTCTTTCCCTTGTTTTCATTTGATAAATCACTTAATTTATTTATAAATGGTTGCATCTCTGTTTGTTCTATTTTAGTAGAATCAGCTGCAGGACTTCCAAACGCAACAGTATCTGCATTCAAAACATCTTCTATAGATGCATCTGCAACCTGTTTAATTGTAACTTCAGCACCTTCTTCTCTAGCACTGTCTGCTATTACATTTGCAAGAGATTCTATATTTCCTCCACAACTCCAGTAAATGATTGACACTTTTTTCATTAATAGCACCTCATCTTCTTGTAAAATAAATAAATTATTTCATATTTACTAAAATGAACTTACTCTTTTATTATATCTCACATAAATTATTTTTCAAGAATTCATTTCATATTTTGGTTTATTTTACAAAATAAATACGCTTTTATATATTTTTATTTTTTTATACTTTCTAGTAAAATATTTACTATAGTTTCAGATGCATTAGTTGACTGACTTTTTTCCATATTTGTTATTAACTCAGATTTCCTATTTTTTAACTCTAATATTTTATTATACAATGCATCATCTTTTAAATCTTCTTCTTCAATCATAAGAGAATAACCTTCTTTAGCAAATGACTTTGAATTCAAAATCTGATCTCCTCTGCTGGCTTTTCTTGATAATGGTATAAGAATAGTTGGTTTCTTAAGCGCAAGGAACTCAAATATTGAATTTGCTCCTGCTCTTGAAATTATATAATCACAGCATTTCATTAAGTGAGGAAGTTCCTCTCTTACAAATTCAAACTGCTTATATCCTTTTTTATTATTTAAAGACTCATCAATATTTCCTTTTCCACATATATGAATTATATTGAATTCTTTTAAAAGCTTATCTAAATTTTTTCTTATTTCATTATTTATAAGTTGAGATCCCAAACTTCCTCCCATTATAAATATGATTTCTTTATCATCATTAAAGCCACATATTTTTTTACCTTCTGATTTATCTCCTTGAAGTATTTCTTCTCTTATAGGACTACCTGTTAATATTCCTTTATTATCCTTTATGTACTTAAGGCTTTCTCTAAATGTTACACACAGCTTATCACAAAATGGTGCAGATAATTTATTTGCAAGACCAGGCGTCATATCCGACTCATGAGCCACAACAGGTATTTTTTTCAACGAGGCTGCCATGACTACAGGAACTGCAACAAATCCACCCTTTGAAAAAATCACATCTGGTTTTTCTTTAGAAATTATTCTTAATGCCTGAATAGTTCCCTTCATAACTTTAAAAGGGTCTGTAAAGTTCTTTACAGAGAAATATCTCCTAAGCTTACCGCTAGAAATACCATAATACGGTATATTTTCTTTTTTTATAATTTCTTTTTCTATTCCATCAATACTTCCTATATATTTGATTTCAAACCCATTCTCCTTTAGTTTTGGTACTAAAGCAAGATTAGGAGTTACGTGACCTGCAGTTCCTCCACCAGTCATTATTATCTTGTACTTAGACAAAAGATATCATCCTTTCTTAATCTGTCTTTTTATCTGTAATTTTGAATTACAACTTGAATAGTTACATTACCATTATATTCATTAATATTTGGATAAAATACTAAATCTATTTTCACATCATTATATACGCCATCATATAATTTTTGCAATTCTTCCTTACTATATTTTTTAGATATAGCTTCTTCAAATTCTTCAATATCTCCAAAATATATAGCATCTATAACTTTGCCTCTTGAAGTTTTTAATTTTAATTTAAGAACATTCCTATTCTTACCAAGAATCATTGCTTTTATCACATTAATATTTTTTTCTCCAAAAAGAGGTTTAGTATTTGCCTTTCCAAATGGCTCTAATTTATCCAGGTCATTTATCATATCAATATTTATATCATCCAAAGGAAGAACCATATCTATAGTTACTTTTTTCGTAAGATCTTCATCACTTAGATTAGCATTTTCATTAAGCCTTCTCCTAAACTCATCAATATCCTCTTCCTTAAGTGAAAATCCAGCTGCCATAGGATGTCCGCCGAACTTAGTAAGTATATCCTTACATTTAACAAGTTCTTCAAACATATTATACTCTTCTATTGATCTTCCTGAACCCTTTGCACCATCTTCACTTTTTGTCAATATTAATGTTGGAACATTATATTTTTCACGTATCCTTCCAGCAATAATTCCTGCTAGACTTTCATGAATATGAGGTAGATATACAACACAGACCTTATCATTAATTATGTCGCTTCCCTCAATAATCTCTATTGCATCTTCTACACCTTTCATGGTCATAGATTTTCTCTCTTCATTAAGCTTAACTAAGTCTTTTGCAAGTAGCATTGCTTCATTTTCATCTTCACTTAAAAGAAGTCTTACTCCTTTCTTAGCATTGTCTAATCTTCCTGAAGCATTTATACATGGTCCTATAACAAATCCAAGATGATAAGCACTTAAAGACTTATCTTGCATTTCACATTCAGTTATTAAGTTATAAAGTCCAAGATTAGTCGTATTATTCATACGTTCCAATCCTTTTTTAACAAAAATTCTATTTTCATCAACAAGGTCTACAACGTCACAAACAGTTGCTATTGCAAGAAACTCAATAAATTCATAACATTCATTTTTATCTATGCCTAACTCTTCATATAAAATTTCTACAAGTTTAAATGCTACCCCTGCACCACAAAGCTGTTTAAATTTATACTTACATTCTTCCTGCTTAGGATTTATTATTGCATCTGCCTCAGAGCTTATAAATGTTCTATTTCCATCTTCATCTTCTAAAAAAGGAATATCATGATGGTCAGTTACAATTACTGTAAGCCCACACTTTTTAGCTTCTTTTATAGGTTCTATTGCTGATATTCCATTATCACAGGTAAGAATAGTATCTATTCCATCTTCTTCAGCCTTTTTTATAATGTTGATATTAATCCCATATCCATCTTTTATTCTATCTGGAATCTCATAATCTACATTTGCTTTACATCTTTTAAGAGCCGAATATAAAATATAAACACTGATAACTCCATCAACATCATAATCTCCTACAATTCTTATTTTCTTTCCATTCTCAATTTTATCTTTAAGTATATGCACTGCTTTTATAATATCCTTCATTTCTTTGCCATCATGAAGCATACTATACTCAGGATGAATATAACTTCGAATCATTTCATCATCTATAATATCTCTATTAACTATAAGCTTACTCATAACTTCAGAAATACCATATTTCTGAGCCATATACTTGTAGTTCATCTTTTTATTTTTAATAAACCATCTTTCTGTCATATTTTTTCTCCTAACATAAAACTACATATATAATTTTAATACAACACTTTAAATAAATCATTCATTTTATTGTTAGATTTAAATTAACATATCAAATTATTATAAAAACAACTCTGCCATAAAAGATTATCTCATTTATAACAGAGTTATTCCTCTTAATTATTTAACTAATATAAAAATAACTTATTTTCAATTACTCAAAATATTTAGTATATAACATTCCAGAAGCAATCTCTTCCTTTTCTTTAGCATAGCCAAGTTCTTCTAATAATTTATATGCAAACATCATTGCTGTCGCAGGACCTCTGCTTGTGATTATATTTTTATTAACAACAACAGGTTCTTCTGAGTAAATACAATTTGGAAGCTCATCTACAAATCCTGGATATGAAGTCATGTTTAGTCCTTCAGTAAGTCCAGCTCTTCCTAAAACTATTGGTGCTGCACATATAGCTCCTATTAATTTATTATTACTGTTTTGCTCCTTTAAAAGACTAATAACTCTTTCATCATCTCTTAAATTTGCTGCTCCTGGCATACCTCCTGGTAAAACTACTAAGTCATAATCCATGTTTTCATCAAAAATCTTATCAGCTTCTACAATAACTCCATGGCTTGATTTTACTGTCTTATCTTTTATTGAAACTAAATCACATTTAATATTGGCTCTTCTCATTACATCTGAAACAGTTAATGCTTCTATTTCTTCAAAACCTTCTGCTAATAATACACATACTTTCTTCATAAATAACACTCCTTAATTCAAATGATGAGGATGCCCTAAATTTATCAGAACACCCTCATCTACTATTATTTATAATTTATTATACACCCGTTCAAATCTTACTTGCAATTAATTATAAGGACACACTATTTATCTCATCATCTAAAACAAGCATCATTATGCTAGTTCCTCTTCCAGCTCTGTTTTGAAGCTTGATATCATCTATTCTAATATCTTCCTTATCTTTGCTCTTAGTAACTAAAGTTAAATATACATGTTCTTTAGATAAAACTAGTACATTATCTCCGTTAGTTTCATAAGGACTATTAAATTTACCAAAGATAACAGCATCATCATCTTTAAGACTTATTCCTGTTACTCCTGAAGCAACCTTCCCCATTGGATTTACATTTTCAACTGGGAATCTTATAGCCATACCTTTTTTAGTTATCATAACAAGATGCCCAAGGTCAGCCTTATCAACATCTACAGATACAACTTCATCATCTTCATATTTAAATTTATAACAGATTTGCTTTAAGAAATCTCCTGCAAATTCCTTAAGTAATGTCTTTTTAACCATTCCTCGTTTAGTGAATGAATATACTGCCATATCTTCAGAATACTCATCTACAGAAGCTATTCTTATTACTTTTTCGTTCTTTTCTAGCTTTCCAACAAAATCTTCAATGGACATATCCTTATTAATTAAATTCTTCATAAGAAATACCGGTACTTTATAAACATTACCCTTGTTTGTAAATATTAATAATTTCTTTAATGAATTAGTTTTTACTTTAAGATAATCTTCTTTTATCTTTCCATATACTTTAAGCTTTCCTTTTTCATTAATTCCAATATTAAATTCAAAATACTCTAATTCATTAACATCTTCTACTTTTATTATTTCATCCTTTTCAGGCATATTAAATAACTGTATTGGAAGAATATTTCTAGTGCTATCTTCTAATTGTGGTATTTCCAATGTAAATTCCAATCCATTTTTACTTGTAAACTTCATGAAGTCACTTTCTTCTTCTAAGTCTCTTAATGATACATTTATAAGTAAGTCATCATCCTTAAGCTTTAATGCTTGAAGTCTTGTATATGATGTTTGGAACTTATCAAGACCGCTCTTCTTTATTCCACCATTTTTAGTTATAAATCTAAATGCTTTTCCTGGAGTTAAGTTTTCAATAGAAATCACATCAATTATCTTTTCATTTTCAAGATCTAATGTCTTAATTATTCTATCAAGTCTTTCTCCTTTTTCCTTCCACTTAAGTTCTGGAATATTTATGCCTTTAGTCTGATACATAAATCCTTTATCTGTAAATACTAATATAGTATCCCTAGTATTTGAACTTATAAGATATTCTAAGCTATCTCCTTCTCTATACTCGATATCTTCTGGATTTGAATTTGATCTATTGTAATTTTTAAGAGGAATTCTCTTTATAAATCCATCTTTAGAAACTGTAATCATAACTTCTTCTACTACAATAAGTTCTTCAGCATCAATCTTACTTTGAGTATCATCTTCAATTATTGCTGTTCTTCTTTCATCTGCATACTTATCACATACTTCTTTAAGTTCAGTTTTAATAACTTTCAATAATTCTGATTCATGTGCTAATATTTTTTCAAGCTTTTTAATAAGCTTAGTAAGTTCTGCATATTCTTTTTCAAACACTTTTATTTCAAGACCTGTTAATCTATAAAGCATAAGCTCTAAGATAGCTCCTGCTTGAATTTCTGAAAAACCAAATTTGGAAACTAAATTTTCATTAGCATCCTTCTTAGATTTTGAACTTCTAATAGTTGCTATTACTTCATCAAGAATATTTATAGCTTTTATGAATCCTTCAACTATATGATATCTCTTTTTAGCTATTTCAAGTTCTTTCTTAGTTCTTCTAGTTACTATTTCTTTTTGATGGTCTACATAATGTCTTATTATAGCTTTAAGACTCATTGTTTCAGGTTTACCATCTGCTAATGCAACCATATTAAAGCTTATGTTACATTGTAAATCAGTCTTTTTAAATAAATACTTTTGAACTTTTTCTACTGCACTTTCATCTGCACTTTTCTTAAATTCAATGACTGCTCTTATACCGTTCCTATCTGATTCATCTCTTATATCTGTAATAAGCTCTAATGCCTTTGCATGTTTCTTATCACCAGTCATTTCAGATATAGTTTGAAGTATCTTCGATTTATTTCTTCTGTAAGGGAATTCTGTTATAACTATTCCAAGTCTTCCATTTTCTAATTTTTCAATATTAGTCTTTGCTCTATATGCAACCTTTCCTTCTCCTGTTTCATAAGCAGAAAGAAGAGATTTTTGACCGATAAGTATTCCTCCTGTTGGAAGGTCAGGTCCTTTTATATAATTCATAAGTTCACTTGTTGTAATCTCATTATTGTCTATATAAGCAAGTACACCGTCAGTAACCTCTTTTAAATTATGTGGAGGTATGTTAGTTGCAAGACCTACTGCAATACCAAATGCTCCATTTACTAAAAGGTTAGGGTATCTACTCGGAAGCACTTTAGGTTCCATTTCACTATCAGAATAGTTAGGAACCATATCAACTGTGTCCTTATCAATATCTTTAAGCATTTCCATTGCTATAGGCGCAAGTCTTGCTTCTGTATATCTCATAGCTGCTGCACTATCACCATCAATAGACCCCCAATTTCCATGACCTTCTATAATAGGTGCTCTTGTTGAAAAATCTTGCGCAAGTATAACCATTGCTTCGTATACTGATGAATCTCCATGTGGATGGAATTTACCAAGTATATCCCCAACTATTCTAGCCGATTTATAATATGGTCTATCTGGAAAAGCCTTAAGCATATATGCACCATATAAAATTCTTCTATGTACTGGCTTTAATCCATCTCTTACATCTGGAAGTGCTCTTTCCTTTGCTACTTCTATAGCATATGGCAGATAATTTTCAGGCATAGCCTCTTCCAATGATATTCCAATTATATTCCTATCCTTAGGAATAAGATTATCCGTTTTCTTTGCCATAACAATCTCCTTTTCCTGCTGTATTAAAATTGTCCAATTCTTTATATTAAAGAATTTCAATTTTCAACTAAAACAATTAACTGCTAACTGTTAACTGCCTAAAATTCTCCGTATTTATACATATACTTCTTTCTTGGCTCAACAACATCCCCCATTAATAGAGAAACCATTTTTTCAGCCTTAGCAGCATCTTCAATAGTAACTTGAAGAAGTGTTCTAGTTTCTGGATTTAATGTTGTTTCCCAAAGTTGGTCTGGATTCATTTCTCCAAGCCCTTTATATCTTTGTATTAATGCTCCCTTTCCAACTTTCTTTTTCGCCTTTTCTAAATCTTCATCACTATAAGCATATTCAACAATACTTTTTCCCTTTGTATCTTTGTATACTTTATATAAAGGTGGTTGTGCTAAATATAAGTGTCCATTAGTAATAAGAGGTCTCATATATCTATAAATATATGTCATCCATAAAGTTCTTATGTGGTATCCATCTACATCGGCATCACTCATAATTATTATTTTATTATATTTTAAATCTTCTTCTCTATAATTATCTAAAGTTCCAGTACCTACAGCAGTATTGAATATTTTTAATTCTTCTGATGCTAATACATTTTCAAGTTTCTGCTTTTCCGTATTCATTATCTTACCTTTTGATGGCATGATAGTTTGAAATCTTCTATCTCTTGCTTGTTTCGCAGAACCTCCCGCTGAATCTCCTTCCACCACTATAAATTCATTATATTCTTTATTTTTCAAAGTACATACTGCTACTTTTCCTGCAAGTGGTGCAGTTCCTTTACCTATTTTTTTCTTTTCAGCTTCATTTATCTTTTTTATTTTATCTCTTCTTTTAGCAGCCTCAAGTGCATTATTTATGATAACACTAGCAAGTTCTTTATTATCTTCAATCCATTCTGAAAACTTTGTATATACAAGATCATTCATCATAGTATAAGCTTCTGAATTTCCAAGTTTAGTTTTTGTCTGACCTTCAAATACTGGATTTGTAATTTTTATTCTTACAATTGCAGTCATCCCTTCTCTTAGGTCATCACCTTCAAATTCTTTATCTTTTTCTTTTACTAATCCAAGCTTCTTTGCCCATTCTTTAAATGCTCTTGTCATCCCAGTTTTAAACCCTGTTTCATGGGTTCCAGCTTCTGTTGTAGGTATATTATTTACATAACTCGCAATATACTCTGTAGTTGAATCTGTAAACTGCATACATACTTCTCCATACATTTGAAGATTTCCAACTGTTCTTTCTCCATCAAATATAATAGGCTTTTCGTGCATTGGAGTCTTACTTTCATTTAAGTATTTTATAAAATCAAGAAGACCATTTTCAGAATAATATTCTTTTGTTATTTCTTGACCTTTTCTATGATCAGTAAGTTCAAGCATAATCCCTTTATTTTGGAACGCAAGCTCTTGAAGTCTTTCATCTATCACATCAAATTTAAAATCAACTGTTGAAAAAACTTCTGCTGATGGTTTAAAAGTAACCTTTGTACCTGTTTTATCAGTTTTACCTACTACTTCTAGTTTTGTTACTGGAGTTCCTGGCATATCTCTTTTAAGTTCTTTATCATATGCATATTCAAATCTTTGTCTATATATATTTCCATTTTGATATACTTCTACTTCAACCCATTCTGATAATGCATTAACAACCGCTGCTCCAACACCATGAAGTCCTCCTGATGTTTTATAATTCTTATTATCAAACTTACCACCAGTATGTAATTCTGTATAAACCATTTCTACACCAGAAATCTTTTTAACTGGATGAATTCCTGTAGGTATTCCTCTACCATTGTCTATTATTGTTACACTTTTATCTTCATTTAAAATTATCGAAATCTTATTTCCATATCCATTAGCTATTTCATCTATGGAGTTATCTATAATTTCCCATATACAATGATGTAATCCCTTACTTCCTGTAGAGCCAATATACATACCTGGTCTTACTCTAACAGGTTCTAATTTTTCAAGGGATGTCAAATCCGTTACATCATAAGCATTAGTATTTTTTAATTCCATAAAACTCCTCCATCTTGAACACCAGTTCTCTTTTCACTTAAAATAAATAACTAAATTTATCTATAAATACTTATTTATTCTACAATAAACAAATATGATTGTATACAGACATCATTTAATATTATGTATTATTACATATTCAATATTCATTTTAAGATTAATCATTTAATTCCATCTATAAAATATACTGCCTTTCTTAATTATTGTCAAAAAAAACTTTATATTTTTTGACATAAATAAAAAATCACTGTGAAATCTATTATTTCACAGTGATTAAATTATTTAAACATCACATATTTCAATTTTTCTAACGTGTTTTGTATGGCTCCATTCCTTGTTATTCTTATTTAAGATACCTTGAATTGTAATTGGAACCCAAGTTATTGTATATACTCCATATAATAAGAATCTAAATAATAAAACCAAATTACTCCATCCAAGGAATAATCCCGTTGCTGCTAAAAACACTAAATTATATCCAATAGTTATAGCTATTGCCATTGGCCAGTTTTCCATATTCTGAGTAAGATATGGAACAACAAACACATTACTTGAATATAGAACCATCATAAATAAAAATCCTTTTGATATTTTTTTATCTATTGCTAAAACAATTGGTGTAAGTAAAAACTGTATAATAACAAATAGTTTAAATACTACATCATCAAATAGATAATTTATCACGAAAATATTCACACCACTAGTATTAGTCTGTATTAATGTTAATACTGCCGATATACCAAGTAATAATGTTACAAATGGTTGTAATACATATAAAGCTGCATCAAATACATAAAACTTTCTTTCAAAAACTGCTTTTTTCAACAACTTAAAGAAGTATCTTGATGCAACGTCAGTAAATCCTTGCATCCATCTTTTTCTTTGAGTCCAAGATTGACCTAATTTAAGTGGTTTTTCATCATAAATAATAGCATCATGTGCCCAGCCTACCTTTTCTCCATTTAAAACAAGTTTACAAGTAAACTCTAAGTCTTCAGTAAGGCAAGTTGCTCCCCAACCTAATTCTTTTAATGTTTCAGTTTCTATTGCAAATCCTGTTCCACCTATTTGATTTGAAAGTCCAACATTAGCTCTTGCTAATTGGAACATTCTATTTTGTGTCCAGAATGCAATTGAATAAGCTGCTGAGATCCATGAATCACTAGGATTCTTACTATCTATATAACCTTGTACAACTTTATATCCCTCTTGTAATTTTGAGTTCATTTCTTTTAAGAAGTCTTTATGTACAAGATTATCTGCATCAAATATGGCAATTGCATCATATTGTTTATCCATTTTGAATAATTTTACAAACATCCATTCTAATGCATAGCCTTTACCTCTTTTATCTTTATTAAATCTTTCACATACATTGACACCATATGCTTTTGATATTTTTGCTGTATTATCTGTACAGTTATCTGCAATAACAAAAACATCATACATTTCTTTAGGGTAATCAAGTTTAAGCATACTCTCTATAAGACTACCTATAACAACTTCTTCATTATGTGCTGCGATTAACAATGCAAACCTATTTTTAGGATTATAATTCTTTTTTTCTTTTCTTCTAAAAAGTCCAAACAGTCCTATAATTAAGTAATAGCATGTTATAGCAAATACAAAAATTTGAAAAACAGCGGTTATGGTAAAAATATATTTCCCCATTACATTCACTCCTAATATTAATGAGAATTCCTCTCATCTTTATTTTTGTTTATTTCTTTTCATACTACATCTATTTAATAATATTTCAAAGAAATTAAAAAATCAACCCTATATTATTACGATAAAATTAATATTTTACCAATATATGCTTGTACTTAACTATACTACTTATTTTTAATAGTATTTTTTTACTTTATAAATTACATAAAAATATTTATATAGTTTAAGTAATATTAATAAAAAACTGATTTAAATTATAAAAATAATTCAAATCAGTTTTATTAATCATATTACTATATACACTTGTAAGTATTTAATATTTATATTATACAATTCCTTGAGCCATCATAGCTTCTGCCACTTTCATAAATCCAGCAATATTAGCTCCTGCAAGCATATTGCCTTCACATCCATATTCCTTAGCAGCTTTCTTAGAATTGTGGTAAATATTCTTCATAATTGTATGAAGCTTTTCATCTACTTCTTCAAATGTCCATGATAATCTCATGCTATTTTGAGACATTTCAAGAGCTGAACATGCAACTCCACCTGCATTAGCTGCCTTTGCTGGTCCAAAGAATATGTTATTATCTTGGAATACTTTAATTGCTTCAAGAGTTGATGGCATGTTTGCACCTTCAGCAACTACTTTTACTCCATTAGCAACTAAAATTTTAGCTGATTCTTCATCTATTTCTCCTTGAGTTGCACATGGAAGAGCTATATCACATTTAATTGTCCAAATACCTTTGCATCCTTCATGATATTCAGCTGTTGGAACTACATCAATATATTCCTTGATTCTTCCTCTTCTAACTTCTTTTATTTCTTTAACTACATCTAGTTTAATGCCATCTTTATCATATATATATCCATTTGAATCACATAATGCAACTACTTTAGCTCCTAAAGCTTGAGCCTTTTGAGTAGCATAAATAGCAACATTACCTGCTCCAGAAATAACAACTGTCTTATCTTTAAAGCTATCACCATTATCATTTAGCATTTCTTCTGTATAGTAAACTAAACCATATCCTGTTGCTTCTGTTCTAGTTAAGCTTCCCCCAAATGTTAATCCCTTACCAGTTAATACAGCTTGGTCACTCAAAGATCTTAATTTTTTATAGTATCCATACATATATCCAATTTCTCTTCCACCAACACCGATATCACCAGCAGGCACATCCATGTTTCCTCCTATATATTTATATAATTCTGACATGAAGCTTTGACAAAATCTCATTATTTCATTATCTGATTTACCCTTAGGATCGAAATCTGATCCACCTTTCCCCCCACCTATTGGGAGGCTAGTTAATGAATTTTTGAATATTTGTTCAAAACCTAAGAATTTTATTATACTTAAGTTTACAGATGGATGGAATCTAAGTCCTCCCTTGTAAGGTCCTATAGCACTATTAAATTGAATTCTAAATCCTCTATTAACATGAACCTTACCATTATCATCAACCCAAGGTACTCTGAACATTAATTGTCTTTCAGGTTCTACTATTCTTTCAAGTAAACCTGCTTCAGCAAATTCAGGATGCTTATCAAATACTGGTGCTAATGTTGTAAGCACTTCAGTAACAGCATCTAAAAATTCCTTTTGTCCTGGATTAGTTTTTTCAACTTTTTCTAATACACTTGAAACATATTCTTTTCCATTCATTTTTTTACATCTCCTTAAATTACTTATTGCCATTTTTATAATACAATATTTATGAATATTTTACCATAAGTTTTTGCACTTTACTTGATATTTTGTAAAATTTTTTTCTTTTTTATATAATTGTCCTAAGTAAATATATAATTATCCTACAATCAATTTAATTTTTATATAAATATTCAAATTATATATATAAATCTTCTTATAATTTATTAAAGTTGAATGTTTTCATTCAACTTTAATCTGACAAACTAATATCGTGATAATAAATCACAAAATATAAATAATTAAATTACTTCATTTATTATTGATTCTAAAAATTTAATTTTATGACCCTTGGAAAATCTATATATAGGAATTAAAGCTATTATACCTCCTATAGTTCCACATATAATATCTGTCATAGTATCATCTAAACTATTTCTTTGAGACATAAGTCCAAAAATCTTATCAGTAGTGTATTCCCATATTTCCCAACCACCAGCTAACGCTAATGTTAGCAAAATGCAAAATAGTAGCATAAACCTTGAATTTATCTTTTCGAAATAGTCTCTAGTAAAATGTGCATATATTACTATACTCATTATTCCTATAATTATTCCTGATACTGTATGCAGTATTTTATCGTAATAAGGTACTATACCATAAAAATCAAGTATGTTTCCAAAATACATAGCCATTATTATAAATATTAATGTTGCTATATATGCTGCTTTAGATTTTTTTAAAAAAGTAAATTTAAAAAAAATCCAAAATGCTATAACTGTTCCAGCAATAAGTATTATCCTTCCTACTTTACTTCCCCCTTGAAAAATTATATTTAAAATCAAAGTAATTGCTAAGACTATTAAAAAAGCTATTGTAATTACTTTCTCATATGTTATTTTCTTGAAAACATTATTGTTTTTCAGATTTTCACTCACACTTTTTCATCTCCAATACTCATATCTTATATATAATATCAAAAATTATATTTGTATTCTCTTTCTACTAAAACTATAAAAAATATATCCAAGTATTATTCCACCTAAAAATCCACCAATATGAGCTGCATTATCAATATTAATTACTACTAGACCTATTACCAAATTCACCCCAATAGTCTTTATTAATCCCATAGTATATTCCTTCTTAACTTTTTTTCGCTCAATTATTGTAAACGCTAATAAAGCTCCCATAAGCCCAAATATTCCTCCTGAAGCTCCAACTGAAATGCTATTAGGATTCATTATTGTACTTAAAATACTTGAAGTCATACATGAAATTAAATATAAAATTATGTATTTCACACTTCCAAATATTCGTTGTATTTGAGGCCCTATACTATATAGCATATACATATTACATGCTATATGAAGAAAACTTCCATGTAAAAATGCACAGGTTATAAGTCTCCATACTTCCCCATCTTGTATCAGCGGTGTATATTTAGCCCCCAAAGATATCAATACTAAATTTTCAACTCTATTAATAATGCTTTCTGGAAGACTGCTTACACTGGCTCCATTTGATAAAGCAATCATATTTAATTTTTTGTTTATTAAATACCTTGAAATTAAGAATACTAATATATTCATACCTATTATTATCAAAGTTGGAACCTTATATTCAAAAAATTTCTTATTTAGCTTTAGCTTATTTGAAGATACTTGTGATTTTGATGTTATATAATTAGTTATCTGTGCTAATGGCTCACATGCTCCATCATAATATTCAACATTATAGTTATATTTATTAATTATTATTCTATTTACATTATGCACCCCACTTTTTATATATTCCTTATCAGAAAAAACCATTACATTTAATGCAAATATTTTATTGAAATTTTTTAAATATTCTAATGCTTCTGTTTCTACGATATCCTCTTCTTTTTCATCTACCAAAATAACACAATACATCTTTCCATTAACATCTTTTACACCTATATAATTATCTTTTTTTGCGAAATTACTATAATAATTAATCATATAAAAATTTTCTTTTTCTATTAGATATTCAAAGAAATTTTTCTTGAATTTGTCCATAATACCCCTCCCTTTAATTCAACTATAAATACATACCATTTAAAATACTCTGTAAATAAATCATAGCTGAAAGTTTAGCCTATAGTTTATTAATCTTTTTACATTTTAATAAAGGTACAATAGTCCTTATTATTTTTAATTTTTATAAGGTCTATTGTACCATTTATAATAAAGCAATTTTATTAAATTTTATCTATTAATAATTAAACCTTTATTTAAATTATTATTTTTCAGTTTCACTTTCTATCATATCTAATAATTCATTGAATCTTCTTATAGTTGCTTCAATTGGTTCATCGCTAGTCATATCCACACCAGCATTCTTTAATATATTAATTGGATAATCACTTCCTCCAGCTTTTAAGAATCCTTTGTATTGTTCTACTGCATTTTCTTTACCTTCTAATATAGATTTTGCAAATGCTGAAGCTGCTGCATAACCTGTGGCATATTGATATACATAGAAATCTGAATAGAAATGAGGGATTCTTGACCATTCTACATCTATTTCTTTATCTACAACAATTGTATCTCCAAAGTATTTAACATTTAAATCATGCCATGCTTTATTGTAGTCTTCTGCAGTTAATGGAATTCCTTTTTCTAATGTTTCATGAGTAAATAATTCAAATTCAGCAAACATAAGCTGTCTAAATACTGTTGTTCTTATTTGTTCAAGTTCCTGGTTAATTAAGAACAATTTCTTCTTTTCGTCAGTTTCTTTATCTATTAAATAATGAATTAATAATGATTCATTTGTTGTTGAAGCAACTTCTGCACAGAATAATGTATACCCAGCATAATAATAAGGCTGTTCTTTTCTTGAATAATATGAATGAATTGAGTGACCCATTTCATGAGCTAATGTTGATACGTCTTCCATTTCATTATTGTAGTTTAACAATACATATGGCATAGTATCATATCCACCCCATGAATAAGCTCCACCTTTTTTACCTTTATTTTCGTAGATATCTATCCATCCATCTTCTATTCCACTTTTAAATATATTTAAGTATTCTTCACCTAAAGGCTTAAGTGCATCTAAAACAATATTAACAGCATCATTAAATTCAACTTTTTCCTTTGGTGTTTCTATAACAGGAACATAAAGATCATACATATGAATTTCATCTAATCCTAATAACTTCTTTTTAATATCAACATATCTATGAAGTGATGAAATATTATCATTCATAACCTTTATAGCATTCTTGTAAACTTCAAGTGGAATATTATTAGGCTTTAAAGAAGCATCTAATGCACTTTCATATTTTCTTACTTTACTTATGAAATTAAAGTTTTTAATTGAAGCTGAAAGTGATGTAGCTAAAGTATTTTTGAATTTATCATATTCACCAAATAACTTTTCAAATGCTGCTTTTCTTACATTTCTATCTTTACTTCTTATGAAAGAAGAGTAATTCCCTTCTGTAAGCTCTACTTCTTTTCCCTCTTCATTTTTTATTTTTCCAAATGTCATATCTGCATTAGTTAAAATATTGTGTATAGCAGAAGGTGCATCAAGACAATCTGAAGCCTGTGCTAAAAGCTGTTCCATATCTTTAGTAAGTACGTGTGGCTTTTCTTTTAAAATATCATCAAATAAGAATTTAAATGTTTTTAATTCTTCTATTCTATTTATTTCTTTTTCAATAAATCCATCTTCAAGACTTAAAATTTCAGGTACAAAATAAGCAGTATATCCTGAAAATTCTGCCATATAAATATCTATTTTACTCATTAATGCTTGATATGTTGCATTTGAAGTATCTTCATCAGATTTTAAATGAGCATATATAAATAAAGTTTCTGCTTTCCTAGATATTTTTTCATTTAACTTTAAATACTCAAGTATTGTTTCTCCATTATTTAATTTTCCCGAAAAATCTTTAAGCTTTACAGCTTCTTTTTTTAAGTCTTCAAAATCTTTTTCCCAAGCTTCTATATTAGGATAGATTTTATCAACTTTCCATTTATACTTTTCTTCAATTTCATCTCTTCTTTTTAATTCGCTCAAAATAACAACCCCTTTCTTCAGTTAACAGGTAACAGTTAACAATTGACATCCTTTAAATAAGATCTAGTTGAGATTTATGTTTTCAACTCTCAACTGATTTTAGTCTTCTTTATATTCGTCTTCTTTTCCTTTTATTGCTTCAAATACGTTAGTCATTTCTTGATCTATTAATGAAACACATTCATTAATTTTTTCTTTCATAACTTGATAATCATCTTCATATTTAAAATTTATTATATATGTTGGATTATATTCATCTAAATCTTCTTGTACTTCGTATCCCTTTTCTTCAAATGGTTCTACATCAAATAAATCATAAATTGCAGAATACTCCCATTCTTCTACATTTTTACTTGTATCAAAATACATATAAACAGTATCATCTAATACATAAAGCTTTGTCACATATAAAGCACCTTCATTTACTTCAAAGCTTCCTAACTCTTTTTTTATAAATCCTGTTTCTTTATCCTTTTCCATTAATACTAGGCTTGAAAAATCCATAACAGCACCATCCTATAATTATTATATTTTATTTAACTGTCACATTAGTTTAATTCTTAATCTTAAGATTATTAACTTCATAAAAATCAAAAATTTAAATCATAATCAATAATATTTAACTTCTAATAGCTTCCTATCTTATCTTTGTGACACTCCATAATATTTTTACAAGTATATTTTTCTACTAAATTATATCAAAAAAAGTTTAATTTAGTCTAATTTATTAATAGTTTTATACATGTAAGATAATATTACCCATATTATAAAATTTATATTATTAAGTATGAAATTTACTTAATATTTTTTTAATCCATACCTAATTATATTTTCATAAATAAGTCCAGTCTCATATTAAAATATGGTAAAATATTTATATAAATTATGTAAAGGAGGTCCATAATATTAATAATGTATCTTTTCACAAAGATTACACTACGAAAAAAAGTAAACCTTTAAAACACCATTCAAGAAAAACACATCAATTATATTATAAAAAAAATAATTCCTTTTTTATTATCTCCATAGCTATTATATTTATTACTTCATTTTTAACTACTCATAGCCTGTATGTAAATACAAATTGTACAGATCTATGCTTTTCAGTTGAATACAATTTTACTTCTAGATTAATATCTAAAAATAAACTTCTACGTGTACAACATATAAATATCATGTCTAAAGACAATAATACAGCTGTTGTAGAAGTTTTTGGCCTTTCAAAATCTAAACCTCATAAAAATACTTCATTAATAGGAACATTTACAAAAACTGATGCTGGAATTTGGAAGCTTTCTTCTGTTGATAATTAAATATAAATAACTCAACAAAAAAAACGGCATAAAGCCGTTTTTTATTATATATCAAAATATTTATTGTTCTCGTATTTAATTACTTATAAATATTTATCAATTAAGATTTTATTAGTTCCAGTTTTCTAAGAAAGCTGTTAAATTATTTACTGTTGCCATATCTTCTCTTTCAAGATCTGTTGGTTGTAATTTGATTCCTAATCTTTCTTCTATTTGAAGAAGTACTTCTATTATAGCTAATGAATCTAATAACCCAGCTTCAAATAAATTTAAGTCTAAATCTTCTTGAAGTTCATCACTTCCTGTAACATCTGTAAAAATTTCAATTACCTTTTCTTTCATTTTTAATCTGCTCCTTTTAACACTTAAGCTGTAGCAATAATAGCTTTACTAACGCTACATCTCAATATTTAGTTTATTTTATTTAAATAAGTATCCTGAAAATAGTAGCATACCAAATGAAACAATATGGAATGTAACTACTACTTGAATACAATTGAAAACTTTATTCTTTTTATGCTTTTTATAAAATTTAGATTTTCTTTGATATATATCTGTTAAAACTAATACTACACCTTGATATAAACCATATAGTATATAGTATACTGTTAATCCATGCCATAACCCCATTACAAACATTGTTAAAATCTGTGCTACATGGGATGCTGTAAATCTACTTTTAAATCTCTTTTTCCTCATTGAATTTAATACAAATCTTGAAAAAATATAATCTCCAAACCATCTAGATAATGAAATATGCCATCTAGTCCAGAATTCCTTCATATCTTTACTTATAAATGGTTTATTAAAGTTTTCTGGCACTTTTATTCCTAGAATATATCCTGTTCCAATTGCAAATAAGCTATACCCAGCAAAATCAAAGAATAAATACAATGTATATGCATACATATAACTTATTGTATTAAATAATGTTTTTTCTGCCGGTATTACTCCTATCCAATAAGTATCTATGAGATAAGCAATTACAAACTTATAAAGTACTGCTATAATTAATTTTTTAAAACCTGGAACGAAATATTCCTTTATATACTCATTTTTTTCTAACTTTTTATCTAAATCCTCTTCAAATCTCTTCCATCTATCTATAGGTCCTGAGCTTAAAGTTGGATAAAATATCAAAAAGTATAAATATGTAAAGAAATTTACATCTTTTATTTTTCCATCATATATTTCAATAACCATTTGAATAGCTCTAAAGTTAAGATACGATAGTCCTATAAATCCTATAGTAGATGCATATCTTGTAAGTCCTGCAAATTTAGTTATTATTACAGGCAACATTGAGAAAAATAAAAATAAGTAATAAACATATTTATTATCAGTCCTTTTTCTTATATATAAATATGTATATATAACAAATGTTTCTCCAATAATAAATGCAATAAATAATATTAGTCCTAATCCCCTTCCCATTATAAGAAAAGCCATAAGAGCTGAAAGAATAAGTCCATAATATCTTGTTTTCTTCTTAAAAAGCCCCATAATAATTGCTGGTATTAGTGCTAAGAATGAAATATACAGGTAAAAATAATCACCATATTGTGTAAAACTCATTATACTTCCTCCAATAATTTTTTCCTGTCTATCTTACCATTAACATTAGTAGGAAATTCTTTAACTATCTTAATATTTCTTGGAATCATATATGATGGTATCAGCTGTCCTAATTCCTTTTTAATTGCAATTCCATTTTTTAAGTTACTTAAACCATTATCTTCTTGAAGTTCAATAAAAGCAGTAAGATATGCAATCTTATCATCCTTCTTTACTGGAACTACTGCTGCATTTTTTACATTGCTTACTCTAATAAGATTATTTTCTATATCTTCTATTTCTATTCTATATCCATTTAATTTTATTTGAAAATCTTTTCTTCCACAGTAGTATAAGTTTCCATCAACATAATAACCTAAATCACCAGTCTTATATGCTCTACATTTTTCTCCCTTATACTCATCATAGAAAAATGATTCTTCTGTTTTTTCTGGATTATTAAAATATCCCTTACTAACACTAGGTCCAACTATAATTATTTCGCCTTTTACGTTATCAGATACTTCATTACCTTCTTCATCTACTATCTTTACCACAGAAGTCTTCATAGGATATCCAATAGGTAAACTACCTTCCTTATGTAACAATTCTCTATTCATATCATTAGCACTAACTGCTACAGTTGCTTCTGTAGGTCCATAACCATTTATTATTCTTGTATTAGGGAATCTATTAAGAAGTTCTTCACATAATGTCTTAGGAAGTACTTCTCCTACAAACACCATAGCTTCAAGTCCTGGAAGCATGTTGCTATTAAAACTATCTTCTACAACACACATTCCTGCAAATGATGGTGTTGATACCCATATATTAATATTTGAATTTGTTAAATCTTCAAATAGACTTTTTAAATTTGCAAGTGTTTTCTTTGATAGTCCGTGTAATGTCTTTCCATAGCATAATCCTGGATAAATAGATGTTACAGATAAATCAAATGAATATGCAGCCTGATTCATAAATACGCCTTCACTTTCATCTAATTTTAAATAATCTGCCATCCATTCAACAAAATTATCAAGATTATTACTACTTATTTGAACTCCTTTTGGCTTTCCTGTACTTCCTGAGGTAAATAGTATATAAGCATTTTCATCTTCTTTTACCCATTCTTTTTCATCTACATTTATATGTAAAAACTCAGCCACTATTTTTTCTACATCATCTTCTTTTAAAATTTTAGCACTATTAAAATCATTTCCTTCACTAAAATCAAATATAACCTTAGCTTTTACTTCACTTTGTATAGTTTCTACTCTTTCCTTAGGATAACTTACATCTATTGGAACATAAGCTCTTCCTGACTTTAATGCTGCCATCATAACTGCCATCATATAATTTTCTTTATTTCCATATAGGATAATTGGAGTTCTATCATTTCCAAATTCATTTAATAAATATGCAGCTATAGCTTCTGATATGTTGTCTAATTCTTTATATGACATAGACTCTCCATCGCAAGTTAATGCAATTCTATCCGTTTCAGAATATTTCTTTATAGCTCTTAAAATTTTCATTTCTCTCACTCCCTAGAATTGATTATATATAAAATGTACTTCGCCAAAAGGTTCAAATACTAATATACATATAGCTGAAACAATTGTTATTGTAGCAACTATTGAAAATACAATATCACTATTGTTCTTTAAAATGTTCATAAATTTCTTTATCAACTTTAAGCCACCCCTTTGTTCCTAAATGCATTACGTCACACATAAAATATGGAGTATATTCTTCATCTTTTAGGTTTAATACTTCAAAACCTTTTTCTTCTGCCATTTCTTCTACTTTATCATAAAATTCATCTCTATCTTCTTTACTTAAACCTGTATAATCATACCATCTTCCATTAGTAGGCATAATTATTATATACGGTTCGATGCCTAAATCTTTACATATATCTAGATATAATTGATAATCATCAAATTCCTTAGACTCCATAAGCTTTATATCACTCTTAGAATCTTTAAATGATTCCAGTCCATTACGTAAATATGTATCATAATAAGAATCATATACGTAAAAATCATTATTTGTTGTTTTTGCTTCTGCTTCACTTTGAGCCTTTTTCGACTCTTCATCCCAATCTACAGTTCTAGCTGTAACATTTTCTTTGTTTGGAAGCTCCTTTAACTTTTTATATAAAAGCCCTTTATCTTTTAAATCAACTATCACCTTTCTTCCAGTAAAGTATGGATAAAATACAACTCTAGCTACTTTATCAACAAAACCATCACTTGTATAAAGTTTTGCATAAAGCTTTTCTGGCGTAAACTGTTGACTTGAGTCAAGTAATGTTTCTACTCTTTCTGCATATTTCATCTTATTTTCATCACTAATCTTGTCATTTGCTAAAAGACTATAAAATTGAACTGGTGCAAAATTTGCTTGAAAGCTTCCTGGATCAATCCCATCTTTTTGGTCAAACCATTGAAGTGATAACATTAATGCTACTTTTCTTTCTTTATCAGTATTGTCTTCACTTCCTAAAACAGATAACTGATTTATGTGTTGAGCATATGCTCTTCCACTTGTTATTAATGGATCCATTCCATCTATAGGGAAAAAGTTTGCAGGTACCTGTGATACTGGCGATCCTAATTCTGAAGACCCTTGAAGCATAACATCTCCATTTTCAACAGCATAATCATTAAACTTCTTACCTCTCCCCTTGTAAATACTTCCATATTCCCTATTTATTGCGCTTGTATCTTTTTGAACAAGTAAATTATCTATTTTCTCATCTAAATACTTATCTAAAAAAACAGGCGTCATTATTAAAAAAGCAATTGGACATATAATACATAAAATTTTTCTTAACACTAAGCCATTCTCCTTTCGTAATTCATCTTTTCCTATTTCATGTACAAAGTGCCCTATATAATTGAGGTAAAACTAAAGGTAAAAAAACAACTTATTAATTCTTAAAATGCTCATATATCTTTTTATCTACATCAAGCCATCCTTCCCAACCAAAGTGTGAAGCGTCATACATAAAGTATGGGGTATATTCTTTATCGGCATAATCCACAACTTCAAATCCTCTATCTTCAGCTTCTCTTCTAGCCTTTTTATAGAACTCATCTCTTTCATTTTTCTTTAATCCAAGTTCATCATACCACTTTCCGTTTGTAGGTAATAAAATTATATATGGCTTAATTCCTAAGTCATTGCATATGTCTAAATAAAGTTCATAATCATCATATTCTTTTGAATCGAGAATATTATATTTACTTAAATAATCTTTTTTCTTCTCTAATTCCATTTTATTTTCATCATAAAATTTATCACATACCCAATAATCATTATTTGTTATACTTTTTTTAGCTTCCTCATCAGCACTAATTAATTCCTTACTCCAATCTACACTTCTAAAATTATTATCTGTTTCTTCAGTTTTATCAGATAATAACTTTAGCTTTTTATACAACATTCCCTTATCCTTAAACTCGACTATATTTTTCCTCATAAAAAAATATGGTTTAAATACAAAACCAATAGTATTGCTTATGATATCATTTCTGTTATATAACTTTGCATATAATTTTTCTGGAAAATACTGTACACTTCCTGTTAATAATTCACTCATTCTTAAAGTGTATTTTCTTTTATGTTCTTCAGTAATACGTGGATTATCTAAAAAACTATAGAATTGAACTGGTGCAAAACTGCTCTGAAAATTTTCTGTAGGTACTCCATCTTTGTAGTAGAACCATTGTGGAGATACTACTAAAGCTACTTTTCTATTTTTGTTTTCAGTTACCTCACTCCCAAGTATCTCTGCTTGAGTTATACTTTGCCATCCCTGTACTCCTACTGTTTCAATATTATTCATTCCTTCAGCAGGGAAAAAATTTCTAGGATTTTCTGTTATAGGTACCTTTAACTCAGATGTAGCTTGTAATAATACATAATCTTTATCTGCAAAATAGCTATTAAACCTCACTCCCTGATCTTTATAAACACTCTCATACTCTTTGCTTGCCCAATTTAATCCTTTTTTTTCTAGCATAATATTAATATTTCTATCAAGAAAAGAATTTAAAAAATATAAACATATTAATACTACAAAAAAAGGGATTATCACGCAGACAACTTTCCTCATTTTTTTGATTCCTTTCTATATTTTTCTTAATAATTTTATAACAATAGAATTTATTATTCAACTACAATAACATTACTTTTCACTTAATTTTTATTAATATATATTTTTTCATTGCAAGTCATTTGCATTTAGTTGTATAATATATTTTTGTTAAAGGAGTGATTTTGTGATAAATATAAATAATTTATGTTTTTCTTATATAAAAGGAAATAATTTAATCAAGAATATTAATTTAAATATTCCTAAAGGAGCTTATGTATCTGTATTAGGAGAAAATGGAAGTTGCAAAAGTACATTAATAAAACTTATATTAGGACTTTTAAAACCTGATTCAGGTATTATTACTATAGATTCATCAAAAATATCTTATGTTCCTCAACGAGTTGATAATTTCAACAGTGATTTTCCATTAACAGTAAAAGAACTTTTGCTTTTACAAGCAAAAGCTTTAAAAATAAAAAATAAAGAAATTGTTAATAATGTTCTAAAAGAAGTTAACATGTCTGAATTTAAGAATAAATTAATAGGAAATTTATCTGGTGGACAGCAACAAAGAATCTTTATTGCTCGTGCACTTATAGGTGATCCTGATTTAATAATCTTAGATGAACCTTCTACAGGCGTAGATGAAAAAAGCCAAAATGAAATCTATCCTTTACTAAAAAATTTAAATATTAATAAAGGAAAAACTATTATTTCCGTTGAACATAATTCAAAAATTGCTCTAAAATACTCAACACATATTCTAAAAGTTGAAAATGGATCATTTACTCTATATAAAACTTCAGAATTTATAAAACAAATGGAAAATGATAAAGATTCTATCCACAAAATTGTATAATTTATAGAAAGGTAATAATATGTTTGAATTAAGTTTTATGCAAAATGCCTTTATGGCAGGTTTCATAGTTTCAATTTTATGTCCCTTTATTGGACTTTTCATAGTACTCAGACGTCATTCAATGATTGGTGATACATTATCCCATTCTTCCTTTGCCGGTGTTGCTATAGGACTTGTTGCTGGTACTAATCCAATTATTACTTCATTTATCTTTACAAGCATATGTGCAGTAGTAATTGAATATTTACGAAGCTACTATAAAAAATATGCTGAACTTGTAATGTCCATAGTTCTTACTTTAAGCTTAGGGCTTGCAATAATACTTATAAGTAGCGGAAAAGCTTCTGCAAAAGTAGATTCATTCTTATTCGGAAGCATACTTACTGTTTCAAGACAAGATATCTATTTAATTGCAATTGTTGGTTTAATATGTATAGTTTGTTTAATTCTTTTATATAATAAATTAGTATATATAACTTTCGATGAAGCAGGTGCTAAAACAGCTGGAATCAATATAAAATTAATAAATTATATATTCACATTGTTAGTTGCCGCAACAATTTCTATCTCTATAAGAGTTATGGGAATATTAGTTGTTTCTTCAATAATGGTTGTTCCTGTTGCAACTGCAATGCAGCTAAAAAAAGGATTTAATAAGACCTTAGTCTTTTCATTAATTTTTGGTATGTTAGATGTAATGATTGGTCTTATTTTATCTTATTATATAAATAGTGCTCCAGGTGGAACAATTGCATTAACATCAGTTATATTCTTATTATTAACGTTAATTTTTAAGAATATTTTTCACAAAGAAGTGTAAACATATAATCATATATTTATTAAGTAATTTAAAAAGGAAAAAGAACAAGTATATTTTACTTATTCTTTTTCCTTTTTTTACATTCTTTACAAACTCCTTTTAACACTAAATCATGTTGAGTTAATGTAAAACCTGTTTCATTTTGCACTATTTCTTCTATCTGACTCATAGGACAAGGTATTTCTATTTCTTTGTGGCATATATCACATTTTAAATGATGTCTATGATTCTGCTTTTTTAATCTATATGAAAAAACACCATCATTAAGAGTTATTCTTTCTATTATTTCCTTTTCTACAAAAAGCTCTAATGTTCTATAAACTGTACTCAAATTAATATCTTCATTTTTCTCTCTAAAAATCTGATATATCTTTTCCGCACTCAAACTGCTTTCTGAATTTTTAAGTATACTTAAAATCTCAATTCTTCCCTTAGTAATCTTAATATTTTTCATTTTTAGAAATTCTTTAGATTCCATTTGTATATCCCCTAACTACTACATAAGATATTATCTATTATTATAGCATAATATCTTACTAATTAATTATAAGAATATCATTTTCAATCCAAAAATTATTAACGCTCCTCCACCAAAAAAATTAGCGTATTTAGCTATAAAATCAATTTTTTTTATATACTTGCCCATAATAAAAGCACAATTAGTAAATAACACTGTTATTAATCCTATAATCAAAGAATAAATAAATAATACTGATATATTAGAAAGCTTATGAAATGTAGTAAAGCCTATTACTAATGCATCAATACTTACTGATATTCCAAGGATAAGGCATGCACTATTTTTTATAAGCATCTTATTTTCTTTTTCTTCAAGACCATCAATTATCATAAGAACACCGACGATTCCCATAATAATTCCTCCTGCAAGAGAGGGTATGTCAGCTATATAAACATCAAAGAGATGTCCCATATTTCCACCCATAAATGTAAACAAAAATTGAAAAAAAGAGAATGATGCTACAAATTTCATTTTATGTCTCCTCTTCAAAATCGGATTAAGACCTATTCCAAGTGCTACACCAAATGCATCCATAGCTAATGCTGTACCAATAATAAAAACATATGATAATACCATAAACATTTTCCCCTTTAATGTAGTTAAATTTATAATTACTAAATTTAGTCTTTAATACATTACTTAGCTTAATCACTTACACCTAACATATTATTACTATATTAACTTAACCATTCTTTTATTCATTCCAATATAATTTTCCACATGAGGTATTTAATTAATCATTTACATTTATTCAACTATCATTTATTTTTGAAAAAAACTTTATTTAATATACTTTTTGTTGTATATTAATAAATAGAGTATAATTTTTTTTATATAGAGTATAATATTTAGTTTAATAGTGTATCATAAGGAGGAAGTTTAATGGCAAATTGTATTATAGCTCAATCTGGAGGACCAACTTCAGTTATTAATTCTAGTGTAGTAGGGCTTTTACATGCAAATAAAGAATTAGGAGCTTTTGATAATGTTTATGGTGGATTAAATGGTATTGAAGGTATTTTAAACGGCAATATAATTAATCTTTCTGAAAAATCTGATGAAGAAATAAATACTTTTAGATTCACTCCATCTTCTGGTTTAGGATCATGCAGATATAAATTAAAAGATATAAATTCATCATTAGAAGAATATGAAAAATTAATTGATATCCTTAAATCTCACGATATTAAAGCTTTCTTCTATGTTGGTGGTAATGATTCAATGGACACTACTGCTAAGCTTTCAAAATATGCAGAACTTAATAATATTGATATAAAGTTTATAGGAATACCAAAAACTATAGATAATGATTTAATGTATACAGATCATACTCCTGGATTCGGAAGTGCAGCAAAATTTATAGGAACAACTGCAATTGAAACATATTTAGATGCATCTGTTTACATAAATAATGGTATATTCATTTTAGAAACAATGGGAAGAGATACTGGATGGCTTGCTGCATCTGCTTGTATAGCAAGAGTAAATGATAAACCAGTTGCTGATTTTATATATCTTCCTGAAACAGCATTTGATAAAGATAAGTTCTTAAATGATGTTAGAAAAAGATTTGAAGAAAATAATAAAGTATATATTGTTGCATCTGAAGGACTAAGAGATAAAGATGGACGTTTTATTTCTGAACTTGAAAGTTCATCTCAAGATACTTTTGGTCATGCACAATTAGGTGGAGTATCACATTATTTAAGGATGCTTATAATTGAGTCTGGAATCACAAAAAGAGTAAAGGCTTTAGAATTAGGTGTATTACAAAGATGTGCAATGCATTGTGCTTCTTATACAGATCTTACAGAAGCTTATGAAGCTGGTAAAGCTGCTCTTAAATATGCTGCAAATGGAGAAACTGGTAAAATGGTTACTATAGAAAGAATTTCTAATTCTCCTTATACTGTTCACTATGGATTAATTGAAGCAGATAAAGTTGCAAACAATGTAAGCTACTTCCCTAAAGAATGGATTAATGAAGAAGGAAATTTTGTTACTGAAGAAGCTTATTCATACTTTGAGCCACTTATAAAAGACCTTCCAAACTTAAAATTCGAAGGAAACCTTCCAAAATATACTGTATTTAATAAACACTAATTACATATAAAAAAGAATGAAGATTGAAAGATTATCACTAATGCTTTCTTCTTCATTCTTTTTTTAATTCTTCAATATTCCCTTTGAAATATCTTCTATTGCATTTAAAAATACATCTACTTCTCTCAATAAATTATATGGTGCAAAACTCACACGTACCATTCCAAGCATTTTTTTATTGGGATTCTCTAAAAATTCTTTTGCTTCCTCTTCTGTTACATTCATAAGTCTTCTACAATATGGATGCGCACAAAACCATCCATGTCTTACAGAAATTCCTCTTTTCTGTGCAAGAATACACGCCACATCACGATGATACATGTTTTCAATATTAAATGTTGTAATTCCAAGTCTATCATCAATATTTTCATTATCTCCGTAATTTATTATTTTAGGAATTGCTTTTAATCCATCTACTATATATCTTAATAAATTATTTTCCTGCTTTTCAATATAATCAAATCCTATTGTATTTAATACAGTTAATGAATTTATAAGTGCCATAACCCCTAAAAAATTTGGTGTACCTGGTTCATCTTTATCAGGAGGATCAAGATAAGTAACTTCATTATCTAATACTAAATCAACTGTTCCTCCACCTACATAATCTGGGTCTGCAACTTTAAATTCCTCTTTTAATCCTATTATTACACCAATTCCAAAGGGCGAATATACCTTATGTGATGAAAATACTAAGAAATCAATATCCTCATCTTCTGATTTTCCACTAATGCTTACCCTTCTATGAGGTACAAGTTGTGCTCCATCAACAATAAGTTTTGCTCCATATTTATGAACTATTTTTGCAATATAATGCATATCATTAATATACCCTGTTACATTAGATGCGCCACTTAAAGAAACATATTGAACCTTCCCCTTATTTTTTATGAGTTTTTCCTCTAATTCATCTATTTTTAATCTACCATTTCTATCAATTTCAATATAATCAACCTTTCCTCTATTCCTCCATGGAAGATCATTTGAGTGATGTTCCATTCTTGAAGATATAACAATTTCATTTTCCTTTTTAATTAATGTCCTAGCTAGTTTATTTATTGCCTCGGTTGTATTATTTACATATATAACCACATATTTATCCTTGTTACGTACTTTAAAAAAGTCCATAATATAATCTTTTGATTGATGATACAAGTTAGTAGTTATTTCTGCCTTCTGACCTGTTCCTCTTCCTATTGATGCATAGGTATTGCTCAATTTTTCAATATAATCAATACTTGATTTAATAGGTGGAGTTGTAGCCGCATTATCAAAGTTTATTCCATCTATGCATTTCCCATTACAGTCACACACTTTTTCATCTAAGCCAATAAATAAATCTTTAATGTTCTTTTTGCTTTTTATCCTCATAATGCATCTCCTCCAATTATATAATATTCTTGTTATATAATTATGTGCATTAAGCAAATTCATATAGGAAATAGAAATATTAGATGTATATAAAAAACCTGTGTACTATATAAATTTAAAATTTCATATTATATAAAGTAAATATCACACATTTTGAAAAATATTCTTAATTTTTATAACAAGGAGGTTGCCAAATGAGACCAGATGAAAAATATATGTCTGAAGTTAACTCGAAAAATAATTCAGACTTCTACTTTACTCCTCCATCATTTGATAGGAGTATTTTCAGAGATAATCCTAATAGTCAAAATGATAATAATTTTGTAGAATTATATCCTGATGAGACAGAAAATTCTGAACTATATTGCTATTATAGTACTTCAAAGGATTGTGAGAAAAAAAACACAAAAGATTTTGACAAAAGTAAAAATAGAATGCCTACCACCTTTGATATTTTACGAGAATTAGATTTAGATTTTGAAGAAAACCTTGAACCCTATAAAAATTCAGATGATGTAGATGAAATTTATTCAGAAATTCAATTAAAAAATCCAGGGCTTTATGAGACCTTTACTAAATATGGAGTTCCTGATCCCATATCTCAAGTAATTACTAAGAGACTAATAAAATTAACATTACTATATCATAATAAAAAGTAGGTGATTTTTATGTATATGTTTAGAGATTCCCTCCCAAGAGTAGATGGTAAAGTGCGTTTTCTTCATGCTATACCTGATGCTCCAAATGTTGATATATATGCTAATGGAAAACTAGTTTATTCAAATCTTCCTTTTGGAAAAATAACAGATTATATTTCAGTCGCTCCTGGAACATATAATGTCAAAATATACAAAACTGGTACAATGGATAAGGAACTTTTTTCAGATTCTGCAGATATTACTCCTAATAGTATTATGACTGTTGCTGTAACTCGTCAAAATGACCAAATTGGATATTTTACCATAGATGATTCTCGTATTCCTGAAAGTAATCCATTACTCTCATTTATAAGATTTATAAACCTCTCACCTACTGCACCACTTTTGTCACTTAGTCTCCCAAATGATATTGTTTTATTCAATCAGGTTTCATACTTAGGCACTAATAATTATTATCCAATATCTCCTGGAATATATGATTTTATTGTTTCTTCTTCTGATGGTAATTTTAATAAATATATAAGTGATGTAAATTTAACAAAAAATATATTTATAACTATATATATAATAGGTTTTTACAATTCCTCACCTCCTTTAGGCTATATTCTTGTAAAAGATGGAGAAAAACAAAGAAATAATGAGGAACTTTAATTAATTTTTTCAAAAACAATTTAAAATAAAAAACAGATAGACTTGTATTTTATACCATAATCTATCTGTTTTCCTTATAATTATTTATTTGCTTATCATAGCTAATATCTTCTTTAATAAAACTGGTTTAATTCCATCTATATCTGTTGGTTCCTTAAATATAATAGTAGTAAAACATACACTTCCTACAAGCTCTATAATCATGAATAAAGTCATTTCAGCTTCATTTTTATCCATTCCTTCATTTACAAGATTACTCACAAAAACGTCCAATACTTTTTTTACTTCTTCATATTCCTTAGGTTTCATTATTGCTTTTCTATAAAGTCCCCATGACATATTTTTATTAATAAGCCTTAGAAGGTTTTCATTCTCTTTAAGAAAATTTATTATATAATCTATAAATAATAAAGTTCTCTTTTTAAAATCACTTATTCCCATACTATTTGTTTTTTCCAAAGCTTCCCTGATTATATCATTACTTTTTTTAAGAATTAACTTATTTAATAAATCATATTTATCTTTAAAGTATAAATAAAACGTTCCCTTAGCAACTCCTGCTTTTTCTGCTATATCCCCTATAGATGTTTTCTCTATCCCTTTGTCTAAGAATAGTTCATATCCAGCCATATATAGTTCTTTTTCCTTTAATTCTTTCTTTGCAGTAATCCTCATCTTCTTACCGTACACTATTTTATACTCCTCCACACACATTTAATATAATTATAAATCAAAACCGGTAAAATTCCAAATAAAGTATTTTTCTTGAAATTGATATACTATTAATAAAATAGTATAATTATTAGAGAAATCTTCGTATTACAAACTAATGGAGGATAAAAATGATTGTTTTAAGTTGCAAAAACATATGTAAAAGTTACGGAGTAACTGAAGTACTAAAAGATGTAACATTTTCGATTAATGAAGGAGATAAAATTGGAATTATAGGTTCCAATGGGGAAGGTAAGTCAACATTATTTAAGATTTTAACTAAGGAACTTGCCCAAGATAGCGGTGAAGTATTCGTAGATAAAAATAAGACTTTAGGATATCTCTCTCAGCATTTAGCACTTGATTCAGACAATACTATTTATGATGAAATGTTATCTGTTTTTGATGACCTTCAAAGACTTGAAAAAAAAATTGCTGATTTAGAATTAAAAATGAATGAACCATATGATGTGAATAATGCAGCATATCATGAAAAAATAATAAAAGACTACGGAACTGCTCAGGATCTTTATGAAAATAGAGGCGGTTATACATATAAAGGTGAAATATCACGTGTTGTAAAAGGATTGGGTTTTACTGAAGAAGATTTTAATAAAGTAATTTCAACATTAAGTGGTGGCCAGAAAACAAGAGTTGCTCTTTGTAAATTACTATTATTAAAACCAGATATACTATTACTGGACGAACCTACTAACCATTTAGATTTAGATGCTATAGAATGGCTTGAAGAATATTTAAAAACATATAAGGGTACAGTAATTGTAATTTCCCATGATAGATTTTTCTTAGATTCTGTTACAAATTACACATTCCAAGTTATTAATGGTCATGTAAATTGCTATAATGCACCTTATACAAAGTCATTAGAACTTATGAAAAAAGATCATGACGCTAAATTAAAAGCTTATAATCTTCAGCAAGCAGAAATAAAAAGACAAGAAGCTATTATTGAAAAATTCAGATCTTTTAATCGTGAAAAAAGTATAAAGAAAGCTGAAAGCAGAGAAAAAATGCTTGATAAGATGGAACGTTTAGATGCACCAGATGAAGAAAAGTCAGCATCAAAAATCAAATTTGAAGCTTCAGTAAAAAGTGGATATGATGTTCTTCATGTTGAAAAACTTGCTAAATCTTATGGTGAAAAGAAGCTATTCTCAAATCTTTCATTTGATTTAAAAAGAGGTGAAAAAATAGCTTTAATCGGAGAAAATGGACGTGGTAAGACTACTCTTTTCAAAATAATAATGGACAAATTAAAACCTGATTCAGGTGTAAAAGTACTAGGTGCCAATGTAAATGTAGGATATTATGACCAGGAACAGTCTAATCTTCATTTAGATAAAACAATCATAGATGAAGTATGGGATGATTTCCCTGAAATGACTACAACTCAGCTTAGAAATGTACTTGGATCATTCTTATTCAAAGGTGATGATGTATTTAAAGAAATAAATAAATTAAGTGGTGGAGAAAAGTGTAGAATTAACTTATTAAAACTTATGCTTTCAAAATCTAACCTACTTCTTTTAGACGAACCTACTAACCACCTTGACATTCCATCAAGAGAAGCACTTGAAGAGGCTATTTTAAGTTATGATGGTACGTTAATAGTTATATCCCATGATAGATATTTCTTGAATAAAGTAATAAATAGAATACTTGAACTTCAAGAAGATGGGGTTCATGAATATCTTGGAAATTATAACTACTACACTGAAAAAAAAGAAAATCCACATCGTTTTGAGGCATATGAAGAGCACGCAAATGGAAAAACTAAGACTCAGATAAACGAAGAAAAGAAAAAGAAAAAAGCACTAGAAAAAGAAGCTAAAGCTAAACAGAAAGAAATAAAATCTCTTGAAGATGAAATAAGTACGAAGGAAGAAGCCTTAGCAAAACTTCAAGAAGACTTATGCAAAGAAGAAATTTATTCTAATCCATCTGAAAGTGAAAGAGTAAACAAAGAAATTAAAAATATTCAAGAAGTTATTGAAGGACTTTATGAAAAGTGGGAAGAACTTTCTGTTTAAATAAAAAAACTATTTTAAAAGAGTATGTTGAATGAATCAGCATACTCTTTTTAATCACAACTATTCCAGTTAACTGATAACTGCTTTAGTTTTTTCCTGTAGTTCCAAATCCACCTCTGTTTGCATTTCCAAAGCTTTCAACTTCTTCAAATTCAATCGAAGGCATAACTTCCATGATTCTGAACTGACCTATTTTATCTCCTTTTCTTACCCATGTACCTTTTCCTTCACTACTATCTTCATCTTTACTTTGAAGACAATATACAGGCATATGCCATTGATCCTCATCGCCTATATATGTATCATCCACAACCCCAACTGAATTGGTTTGTATAATTCCCCAAGTCTTAAAAGTTGAGCTTCTTGGTGCTAAATGTGCTTCCCATCCTGCTGGAAGTTCTAAAGCAAATCCAAGTGGAATCATTGCTCTTTCCCCTTCTTTTACAAAAACATCCTTATTTGAGTAAACATCAATCCAGTTTCCTTTTGCAATTTTCTTTAATCTTACGGCACCATCAAAATACTTAATTCTTATCTTCATACGTATTCATCCCATTCCTTACATTTAATAATTTAAAATATATTCTTTATGATTATATATTATAATAACATAATAATACCTTATAATTATATTTTCTCTAATTATAAGGCATATTCATAGTTATTGAAATGTTTTAGATTGTAAAATAAATCAGAAATCATAACTATATTTAATCTATGACTTCTTATAAAAATAATATATGTCATTAATTATTTAATTAAGTAATTTGATTCATATTCAAAAGATGAATTAATTTATACAAGATTTAATTTTATTAACTATTAATATTCTCTTTTCTCTATTTCTGCGATTTATTGTTATCTCATTCCAGTTAACATACTTAGGCTTTTCAAAATACCTTTTATCAACTATTTCTATAACTCTATAGTTTCCTTCTTGAATATTTTTAAATATAACTTTTCCTCGTTTATTAGTAATATCAGACTGAATTAGTACAGGAGATAATCCATTTATCTTATATAAATTAACTTTAACTCCAGAAAGAATTTCTCTTTTTCCATAATCAATAATAGATTTTACTATTATCTTTCCATCATTAAATTCTGATTTTTCTTCTATATCATAATCATTTTTATCTTCTAAAAATTCAAATTCTCTATCAGACTCATCACTATTATCTTCTAGTTGAATAAAATCATCAAGTTCATTATCAGTATCATTATTTATAATTTCAAAGATACAATTATCGTAATTGCACTCATAATATTTAATTGTATCTTCATCTGCAGATATATTAACTCTTAATGAGCCATTAGGCTTTTTATTAACATTAGTTTTTTTATCTTCCATAAAAAGAACCTTTCTCATTTATTTCTCTATATATAATATGGAAAACCAAAACTTCTGTGATTATGAAATTGACAAACTATTGATATTATAACCTATACAAAATATTTTATATACTTAATTCGATAAATATACACTAACTATTGAATTTTATCATAGCTAACTAGAGCTATTTATACTCCAATTATACTTTCATAATATTACTTAACTAAATATAAATTTATTTTTTCAACTAACCAAAAAAGCTCCTATTTTTATATAGAAGCTTTTTTATATATTTTATTAATTTTTATTTTTACCAAATCCATTTAATACCAAGTTTAACACAACACCAACTATAGCTGCAAAACTTAATCCTGAAATTGAAATTGTATCACTTATCTTTATTCCTATTACTATTCCGTACTTATCTCCTATTACCTTACCAAAGAATCCAAGTATTAATATAGTAGCCATTACAATAATATTTTTCCAATTCATTTTAACTTTTTCATACTTAATTGTTTTAACTCCTACAAGAGCAATCATAGTAAATAGCATGACACTTATTCCACCCATTACACATGATGGTATTGTTTGAATAGCTTTTCCAAACTTAGATACAAAGCTTAATAATATTGCAAAAATTGCTGCTAATCTTAATAATGCAGGATCATAATTTTTAGTTATTGCAAGGACACCAGTATTTTCACCATATGTTGTGTTTGCTGGTCCTCCAAGTAAAGCTGCTGTCATTGTTGCAAGTCCATCACCTAATAAAGTTCTATTTAATACTGGATCCTTTATGAAATCTTTGCCGACAACTTGTCCGTTAGTCGTAATATCACCTATATGTTCCATAAATGTTGCAAGTACTACTGGAGCTATCATAATTATTGCTCCCCCACTAAACTTAGGTAATGTGAAATTAGGAACTGCTACTAAACCTGCTTGTGATATAGATGCGACATCAACTATTCCATATATAAGTGCTGAAATATATCCCACTATAACTCCACATAAAATAGCAATTTGCCCTATAAAGCCTTTACCAAAATATTTTACTAATAATGTAGTACCTAAAGTAATTCCTGCTATTAAGAAATTAGTTTTTACCATATCAAATGCTGTTGGTATAAGATTTAACCCTATTACCATTATCATAGGTCCAACTACTTGTGCTGGTAATACTGCTTTTAATCTGTGAGTCCCGATTTTCTTTATTAAAAACGACATTATTACATATATTAATCCAGCAACCATAATTCCGCCTTGTGCATAAGTTAGGTCGCCACCATATGCTTTTCCTACTGCTATTATAACTGGAATAAATGCAAAAGATGATCCTAAGAATACAGGTACTTTTCCTTTTGTACATAAATGAAAAATAAGCGTTCCAAGACCTGCACAAAAAAGTGCTACTGAAATATCAAGACCTGTTAAGATTGGAACCAATACTGTTGATCCAAACATTGCAATTAAGTGTTGAAGCGCCATAATTACCTTTACACCGGTCTTTTTTGCTGAAAGCGCCTCTTTTGTAGTAGATGTGACATTTGTTAATTCTGACATATAATACCTCCTCAATATTTGAAGAAGAAGAAAATATTATTTTTTCTCCCCTTTTCAGCCTCTCTGGACTAGAATTAAAAGGTGTCTTTTAGAATTAATTTTAAGTTTTGTAGATATAAAATTTTATCTAAAATTCCCACTAAATCTGCATAAATTATAACACCTTACATAATTTTATTCAACATAATTCTGCATATTTTTTAAGTAATCATCCATTTAATTAGAATAAATAAAATACATGTATTTGTATATAATATGTGTAGAAAAAAGATTTATGAAGGTGAAGCATATGAAACTGAAAAAATTTATAAAAATAGTACTTTTTCCTCTAATAGCACTATCAATCTCTAATTTACTCTGCTTATCAGTTTATGCTGATAATAATTTAGAAAAGAGTGAACGATGTGATAGTAAAACTGTATACTTAACCTTTGATGATGGTCCTGCTGGAAAAATTACTAATAGTATTTTAGATGTTCTTAAGGAAAACCAGGTTCATGCTACATTTTTCTTAATCGGCGAGCAAATAAAAGGTCAGGAAAAATTAGTTAAAAGAATATATGATGAAGGACACTCAATTGGCCTCCATAGTATGACTCATAAAAAAAATTCACTTTATTGTTCAAACGACCACTTTTTAAAAGAAATGCTTGATACTCAAAAGTTAATTAGCTCTATATTACCTATAGAACCAAGAATTTTGAGATTTCCTTTTGGATCAAACAATAATAGTTATAGAATTTCTCAATCAATGGTAGATTTACTTCATGAAAATAATTTAAAAATATATGATTGGAATGCAGATAGCGGAGATGGAGCAAATCCTAATTTAAACCCTTGCAAAATGATAAAAAATTCCAAAAGCACTAAAAATAGAGTTATTCTTTTAATGCATTGTGGATATCAAAGTAAGAATTCAATAGAAGCTCTTCCAGGAATAATAAAATATTATAAGGAGTGTGGATATGAATTTAAAACTATAGATGAATCTACACCTGAAGAATTTCATATTATTAAAAAATAATGCATTTAATAATTGTAGAACAATACATATTAACACAAAAAAAGTATCATTTATTATTATAATCTAAATGATACTTTTTCTAAATTATTTAAATATATATTATTTTGCCATACTATCTTCTATTGAATATGCTCCTGTAATTTTTATAGTTCTTCCAACTATCTTAAATAAAACAAATCCTAACACTACGTTGAGTGCAGCAGTTGTTAATACAACTGAAATAAATAAAGTTTTAAATGTATCCATTGGAAGTTCATTTAGTTTCATAAATACAGTTAAAAATATTGTACCACTAACTAATGTTCCTAATGGTAAGGCAGTTAAAATCTGAACTGTTTTACTTACTTTATTTCTTAATGGAAGTAATAATAAATATACAACATTACATGTAATAAATTTATCTATTATATTTGGAATTTGTCCATTTGGTGTCTTAGTTGTAAGTGCTGCAAAAACTCCAACTGCTATTCCACATATTAGTGCTGTTTTGTAATCTTTATTATAAACAATTATTATAAATAACATTGCAAGTGATAAGTCAGGTTGCATTTGTATACCTGGTGTTATTTGATGTAGTATTGCTCCTATTGCTATTAATATTGCGTTTGTAACCATTCTCTTTGTATCCATTATAATAGTCCCCCTTTATACTTTAAAAATAATTAATTCATGTTTTTACTTTTTTCAAGAATAATTCCTTTCACAACATAATCTATTCCCCCTAATTTCAGCTTATAAATAGTTACTTTAACTACCTACACTGATTCAACTAATTTTCATTTAATAATTTAAAATAAATTTTATAAAAAAACTCCGTCCTATTATAAATAGGACGGAGATTATCCGCGTTGCCACCTAAATTGTATGTAAATAAATACATACCTCTCATTTTCAGATACTAACATATCCTATCCGCTATAACGTGCGGCTCACGACTTAGCTACTCTCAAAAGATTTCACCTTGCTCCTCAAAGGCCCATTCACCATTAGCTACCGTACTGATATCTCACCACCATCAGTTCTCTTTAACATTGCACCTGACTACTCTTCCTTATCAAAGGATTTATTCTTTGTTATTATAATACTCCGTTTGGATAAATTTGTCAATAATGTATTGAAATTTTTTCTTTATTAGTTTTCTTTATCTTTATTTTTTTTGTCATTAACCAATGATGCTATTAAAGCAGTAGCTGCAACCATAACTGTAATTATTTTACCTGTTTTTTTAAATTTCATATTATATTCCTCCTACCTACTTTATCTTTATTACAATATAATTATTATTTAAATTGATTTACACTTTCATCATATGTATAATCAACAGATGCTAATTTACTTTCAACTAATTCCTTATCTATACTCATATCATCACAAAGTAGATTTAAAGAACTATACTCATCTCTTAATTTTGTATTTATTACACTTAAAAGTATATATGCATCCATACTTTTTATGCTTTCATTTGTCATAAAATTATTCCCCCTTATTCTTCATCATAAAAATCTAAGAATGAATATTTCTCATTATCCTTCTTCCATCCAAGTATTCCGTCCATATCAACATTTTGAGCAGCTCTGAATATAGATTTTTCTACTCCATCAAAATTTTCCTTAAGTTGTTTAATTAAATCTTTAATTTCATATCTCTTATTTCCTATTTTTTCAGCAGCAACCATACAAGCACAGTTTAAAGGCCATATACCACTATTATTTATAAATCTCTTAATATAATCTTCTTCTATATAGTACATTGGTCTTATTAATTCTAAGTTTTCAAAGTTCTTAGCTTTAAGCTTTGGAAGCATTGTCTTGAAATTTCCTGAATATAAGATATTAAGCATTGTAGTTTCTATAACATCATTATAATGATGTCCTAATGCAAGCTTATTACATCCAAACTCTTGTGCTTTTGCATAAAGAGAACCTCTTCTCATTCTTGCACATAAATAGCATGGATAATCTTTTGCCATTTTATCTACCACATCAAAAATACCTGACTCATACATGTGTATAGGAATATTTAAATGTTCACAGTTTTCAATAAGTAATTTCTTTATATCCGGATGATATCCTGGATCCATAGCTAAAAATACTAAATCAAATTTAACCTGACCATGCTTTTGAAGCTCTTGAAGTAATTTTGCCATAAGCATACTATCTTTTCCACCAGAAATACCTACTGCAATCTTATCTCCTTCTTCTATAAGCTTATAATCTTTAACAGCCTTAATAAACTTAGACCATATATGTTTTCTATATGTTTTAACTATACTTCTTTCTATTTCTTGTAATGATTTTTTCTCACCCTCCGGTATAATTCTAGGACAGCCTTTTCCTGCAATTGTACTCATATCTTCACCTCTATATTTATTTAAAAGTTTTTCTATCTTTTAAAATTCATCTTTCATTAGTTTATTTATTCTTATTTATCATACCATATTTTAAAATTATTTTTTAATAACTTTTATATGAAATTCAATTCATCCACCATAATATCTATTCGATAAATATATCTAAAAAATATTTTCATAATTATTATACTACATTTTATAGTAATCAATGGTACAGCAACTTATAGACATAATAAAAATTGTATTTTTTATAAGGTTGTCTTGATTATTTTTCCGAAGATGTTAAAATATTTTTTGTCGGTATTTCTCTTTGAAAACTGAACGGAATTATTTATAATAGTTTTTCCGAATTATATCCTTATTGGAATGAGAACGGAGGTAGTTTTTCACATGGAAAAAACAACAGAAAAACGTATTTTATCAATTAGACAAATGACAATGATAGGTATGTTGTCAGCAATATCAATTTTTTTAGGACTAACCGGTCTTGGATTTATACCAATTCCACCTGTTAGAGCTACTATAATGCATATTCCTGTTATTATAGGCGCAATAGTCGAAGGGCCTATTGTAGGTTCATTAGTAGGTTTAGTATTTGGTTTATTCTCTATGTATCAAAATTTTACAGCTCCAGGACCTACATCATTTATATTTTGGAATCCCATTATAGCTTTAGTACCTAGAATATTAATTGGAATAACTGCGTACTATATCTATACATTTTTAAATAATAAAATAAAAAATAAAAGCATAAGTATAGGTGTAGCTGCAATATGTGCTACACTTGTAAATACAATAGGAGTTTTATCACTAACTTATATATTTTATTTAGAAAGATATTCAAATGCACTTGGAATAAATAGTTCTACAGCTGGAGCTGCCATTGCTGCTGTGGGCTTAACTAATGGAATACCAGAAGCAATAATAAGTGGCGTAATTTCAATTCCAGTAATACTTGCAATATTAAAAATAAAAAATAATAGATAAAACATAACAATTATAAGCTAACATTATCAAAAATATATAAGAAAATATAGTGATTATTATATTTTTTTATATATTCCCTAATGTCAGCTTATTATTTTTTCCTTTTTTGAATATTTATCTCTTCTATGGCTTCAATTACATAGATTATATTTTTAATATCTACACACAATAATACTGCAAAGCAAAAGAAACTAATTGCTTAGCAATAACTATATTTCAAAGGAGGAATATATTATGTCAAATAATTCAGCATTAGTACCAGAAGCAAAACAAGGTTTAGCAAAATTTAAAACTGAAGTAGCAAATGAAATGGGAGTTCCATTTTCAGACTATAACGGAAACTTATCTTCTAAACAATGCGGTAGTGTTGGCGGAGAAATGGTTAAGAGAATGGTACAACAATACGAATCTGGCATAAAATAATATTTCCGGAGAGATGTACCAATATAAAGGCATTGTAATTTCTACAATGCCTTTTTCTAAATAATATAATTAATTCATTTTATTTAAAATATAATCGAATACAGTATCCAATATATAATACATAGAAGTAGCCCCTGGGTCCTTATATCCTATACTTCTTTCTTTTAAATAGCTTGCCCTTCCTTTTGTGGCAATTATATCTCTAGTACTTTCCATACCCTTTCTTGCTATATATTTTAAGTCTTCAAAAATATAATTTGAATCTCTACCTTCCTCTAAATCCTTCTTTAATTCATTAACAACAGGTGATAATGTATCTATCATTGTTTTTTCACCTTCTTTAGCTTCTCCTCTTATCTTTATTCCATTAAGAGCTTCAGCTAATATCTGTAGAAAATCATTCATATCAATACTACTTTTTTTATTTACTACAGTAGAGGCTTTCATAAATGCTGTTCCATACAAAGGTCCTGATGCTCCTCCTACTGTCTCTACTAGAGTCATTCCAGTTACTTCAAATATATTTCCTATATCCTTATCACTTATATTTTCGATCTTTTCTTCTACGGCGTTAAATCCTTTACTTAAATTTAACCCATGATCTCCATCACCAATGGATGTATCAAGTTCACTCAAATAAAGCTTCTTCTTATTTATAATTAAAGATATTTCCCTTAATATTTCTTTTACTTCCTTACAAGTTACCATATTATACACCTCTCTCAATATTTATTCCATTCTTCTTACCACAACATTAAAATTATTAAGTTTTTTTAATATTAAGGATATGATGCTTGAAGACCATACAACGCATCCTCAAAAACGTTTTCAAATTTATTAATTAGTTTTTTCATTGCCCCATCTCCTATCCCCATTACCCATATTATTTATACTACGCTTTTATATTACCACTTGAATACATTTTTAACAATATTAACTTTTAAATAATAAATGAAAGAGGCAGCTACCTAAATTATAATAAATAATTTAGGTAACCACCTCTTAATTATCATATAACTTACTATTCTTGTGATAATGCAACTGGAGTAATAGTTATTTCACCATCTTCTCCATCTATTTTAACTTTTGAACCATAAGTTATTTGATTCTTTATTATCATTCTAGCAAGTTTATTTTCTAGAGTATTTTGTATATATCTCTTAAGTGGTCTTGCTCCATAATGTGGATCATATCCTTCTTCAGCCATAATTGTTTTAGCTGCATCAGTTACTTCTATTTCAATATTCTTATCTTTTAATCTTCTAGATACGTCTTTTAAGAATATGTCAATTATCTTCTTGATTTCATTTTCAGAAAGAGGCTTAAACATGATTATATCATCAACTCTATTTAGGAATTCTGGTTTAAATCTTGTCTTTAATATTTCAAGTACCTTTAATTTGATATCTTCTTCAACATGATCTTCATTCTTATTTTCAAGTAAATACTCACTACCAATGTTTGAAGTCATGATTATTATTGTATTCTTAAAGTCTACAGTCTTACCTTTATTGTCAGTAAGTCTTCCATCATCTAAAATTTGAAGGAATATATTAAATACATCTTCATGAGCTTTTTCTATTTCATCAAATAATACTACACTATAAGGATTTCTTCTTACTGCTTCAGTAAGCTGTCCTCCTTCATCATATCCTACATATCCTGGAGGAGCTCCAACTAATCTAGATACTGAATGTTTCTCCATGTATTCAGACATATCAATACGTATAATATTATCTTCACTATCAAATAAGTTTCTAGCAAGTGTTTTAGCAAGTTCTGTCTTACCTACACCTGTAGGTCCTAAGAATATGAAGCTTCCTATTGGTCTGTTTATATCTTTAAGACCTGCTCTGGCTCTAAGTATAGCATTTGTTACAGATTCTACAGCCTCGCTTTGGCCTATTACACGCTTACTCATATCATCTTCAAGTCTTAATAATTTTTCTCTTTCTCCTTCAAGAAGTCTTGATACTGGTATACCAGTCCATTTTGCAAGAACTTCTGATACTTCTTCTTCAGTTACTTCTTCTTTAAGAAGTGCACCTTCATAATTTTCCTTTGTAGCCTTTTCTTTTTCTGTTATTTCTTCTTCAAGCTTTGGAATTACACTATATTGAATTTAAGCAACTTTATTATAATCAAAGTTTCTTTGTGCTTCTTCAATTTGTCCTCTAGCTTCATCAAGCTTACTCTTTAATGTCTTTATTGCAGTTATGTTTTCTTTTTCTTTTGTATACTTAGCAGTCATTTCATCATTTTTTTCTTTTAATTCTGCAAGTTCTTTTTCTACATCTTCAAGTCTCTTTTGAGATCCTTCATCTTTTTCTTTTGATAAAGCTTCTTTTTCTATTTCAAGTTTAAATATCTTTCTTCTTACTACATCAAGTTCTGTAGGAAGTGAATCTATTTCAGATCTTATCATAGCACTAGCTTCATCAATTAAATCTATAGCTTTATCAGGCATATATCTATCTTTGATATATCTGTCAGAAAGTTTTGCTGCTGCAACAATAGCAGAATCATGAATTCTTATTCCATGGTGGATTTCAAATCTTTCCTTTAATCCTCTTAATATTGCAATAGTATCATCTACGCTTGGTTCTTCAACAATTACTGGTTGGAATCTTCTTTCAAGTGCTTTATCTTTTTCTATATATTGTCTATATTCATCAAAAGTTGTAGCACCTATGCAGTGAAGTTGTCCTCTAGCTAAAAGAGGTTTTATTAAGTTTCCTGCATCCATTGCTCCATCAGTTTTTCCAGCACCAACAATAGTGTGAATTTCATCAATGAATAATAGTATTCTTCCTTCACTATTAGATACTTCTTTCAAAACAGCCTTTAATCTTTCTTCAAATTCACCTCTATATTTAGCTCCTGCTATAAGAGATCCCATATCTAGAGAGAAGATTACTTTATCTTTTAATCCTTCTGGAACATCTCCTCTTACTATTCTTTCTGCTAATCCTTCGACTATAGCAGTCTTACCTACACCAGGTTCACCTATAAGAACTGGATTGTTCTTTGTTCTTCTTGATAATATTCTTATAGTTCTTCTTATTTCTTCATCTCTTCCTATAACTGGATCTAATTTATGTTTCTTTGCAAGGTCAGTTAAATTTGTACCATATTTAGCAAGAGCATCATAAGTTCCTTCTGGGTCTTGAGTTTCAACTCTTTGACTTCCTCTTACTTCTGATAATACTTTTAAGAAATTATCTTTTGTAATATTATATTGTTTTAATATTTTATCAACGTTACTATTCTTACCTACTTCCATTATGGCAAGCATTAAGTGTTCAACACTTACATAAGAATCTTCAAATTGTTTTGATATTTCTTCTGCTTTTACTAAAACTTCTTCTACCTTTCTACTAATATATACATTTCCTAATCCTTCGCCTGTAACTTTTGGAAGTGCATCTAATTCATTGTTAATAGAATTTATTAAACTCTTAACTGGCACTCCCATTTTAGTAAAGATGTTAGGAACTAAACCATCTTCTTGTTCAACTAATGCAGAAAAAAGATGAATCAAGTCAATCTGTGAATTAGTATACTTAACTGCTGTTGCATTAGCATCGTTTAATGCTTGTTGTACTCTTAATGTCATTTTATCTACATTCATATTTATTCCTCCTAATTTACTATATATTTTAACTAGCTTTCAATTATAGTATGTTATTAATTTTTATCTTTTTAATTTCACTCTCATAAACACCGTGTGCTCTTTATATATAAGATAATACTAATATCAAAGAAAGTCAAAGTTTATTTTTTGTCTTTTTCAATTATTTAAAATAAGTTTTTTATAAAAAAATAGATAGAATTTATTTTTATTTAAATTCCATCTATTTTTATAGCCTTTTTATATTTTTTTATCTACATTTAATGCTAAATTAAAATATTTTAACGAATCTGTTGTTGACCCAAGTTTATAATATAACTTAGCCATTTCATAATATCTGGCCTTTCTTTCTTCCCTTGATCCAAACTTAAATAATGCATCTAACGATAAATTCATATATTTTTCCGCTTCTGAATACTTATCCATCTTTTGTAATATAGTACCCTTAAGATAATATGATTTTTCAATTAACTTTACATTATCAGTTACTATAGCCATATTTAAAGCTTCTTCTGCTAATTTATTTGCAACATCATATTCTCCATTCTGCATAAATAAATTAGTACAATAATTTAGGAACTCTACATTTTTATATTCATTATCATTAGGGAATATTTTTATTCCTTCTTCTATTTCCCTTACAGCCTTATCTCTTTCGTATATTTCAAAATAATATTTCCCATATTCTCCGTGAGATAATGCTAATGATATAGGGTTAAATTTTTGATAATCATAAGCTTTTTTCTTATATTCATCAGCACAGCTTTTTCTTAGTTTTATACATATTATAGCATATGTATGATATATATTTCCTCTGTATTCCTCGTTAGGCAGCTCGTCCACGTATTCAATTATATTAGATAAAATATTATATGCTTCTTCGAACTCATTAAGGTGCATAAAACAAAGTGCTTCATTATAGCTTATTAAGCAGTATTCATTTCTATCAAAATAATCTGCATTATGACTATCCATCATTTCTCTTAACTTACTATAGTAAGAAACAGCTTCAATATATTCTCCATTTTGTGAAAGATATCTTGCCATATCTTTAAAATATATAAATGTATGCTTTGGTGTATTATCTCTTTGATATAAATCATAATATTGAGATACGATAAGCTGAATATTTTCTACTCTATTATCCTCTAAATAATATGAAAATAATATATGTATAAGCTCAAATGCTAAATTAAAATATTTATATTTTATTGCATAAGCCAAATTATCTTTTATCTTGCTTTCGCTTTCCATATCACATGATATATTTCTCTTTATACTTTCTAAATTATTAGTAATCTGTTCATAAACATCTTCTACAAGATAATCAAAATCAACATCTATTTTTTTAGCTATATATTCTAGTAACTCTTTATCCGCTTTTGCTTTTCCATTTTCAATACAGCTCATTTTAGCTATAGAAATCTTATCTTCGCATAATTCTTTTAACGTAATTCCTTTAAATATTCTAGCTCTTTTTATTTTCTCTCCAGTAGATAGTATTTCCACAAATATCACCCATTTACTTATTAGTTTTGTAACTGTTCAGCTTCACTAAACAACCTTATTCCTTCATTTAAATAATAAGAAGCTTGACTTTCATCCTTATTATCATTAAAGTATTTTCCTACTCGCATAGCTAACTCACCAGCTTTAAAATATCTTCCATTTTCCTTAGCTAATAAATATGTATTAATTAAAATATTCTTAGCTTCCTCAGTTTCTTCTTCGATATTCATTATTGTATACCTAATTAATTGGCATTTTATTCTTCTATCAATATCTGTAACTTCAAGATTATCTTCTATTTCTTCTAATAATGCTTTGCACTTTTCAATGTCCTTAATCTTTAAGTAATTTTTGCATATATCAATTAAAGTATCATTAATATTTCCCACATTATTTTGAAGTGCTATGTTTTTAGATATCTCATAATGCTTGAATGATTCATTAATATCATTTAATTCGTAGAACAATCTACCTAAATTATGTTCAATATTGAATATTGCTTTATTATATTGTATTTTTCTATATACATCTAACGTTTTCTTAGAATATTTTATTGCATTTACAAGATCACCTTTTTTGTTATATTCTTCTGCTAAATTGAATAAGTTATTTGCATATTCTTCATCATTATATATTTTTTGAAACTTTTCTTTAGCTAAACGTGAATATTTCATAGCTGATTCTAAATCTTCTATATCAAAATATGTTCTTGCCATATTATACTGTATTTCTCCAATTAAAAAGTAATCAATTATCTCATTATCGTTATATACCTTTTCAGCCTGTTTTAAATAGCTGCTTGCTGAATGGTATGCTTTTATTTCTAAAGCTATATTAGCTAAATTTAAAAATGTCCTAATAATCTCTTCATAATTATTGTTTTTCACAAATATAACATTTGCCGATAGAAAAAATTTCTGAGCCATAGGAAAATCTCTTCTCTTCATATAAGCTTCTGCTGTAATAAAGAATATTTTTGCTTTTCTGTATTCTAAATTATATTTTTCAGAATAATAAAGCGCATTATCAATGTATTGTTGTCCCTTTTCATAGTCTCCGTTTAAAATACATGATTCACCTATTTGCTCGTAATAAATACTAATTTTTTCAGCCTGGCTCTCTTCTGATTCCATTAAATATTCTACTGTTGTATTTAAGGTTGCCGCAAGGTACTCTAGTAAATCAACTGATGGATTAGAGCGACCTGATTCAACTAAACTTATCTGTCCTGGAGTTATTCTGTCCTTAGCCAAATCTTTTAAAGTCATATTAAGTTGTTTTCTTCTTCTTTTAATCTTTTCTCCTAATGATAGAATTTCCATTTTTACAATCCTTCTCTATTTAACAAATTATTTAATTATGTTAATATATTTTTCCTTAATTATAACATAAATTCATAAAAAACTGCATGAAAATCTTTATATTTTTCTAAATTTTATATAATTTAATCTTATTATCCAATTGCCGATAAGATTATATATATTTTTTATATTTTGTATATATATAACCTTAATCTCCTTTTTATTTTTGTCTTATAATAAAAATTATAAACATATTTACTGAAAAATAAATGAACTGTTCAAAAAGAACAGTTCATTGTTGTTAACATTAGATTCTAACTCATCCAATCATGTATTCCATCATATGCATAATCCGCAACATCTCTCATTTTTCTTGCGGCTCTCCTCATAGATCTTTGTGTTCTTCTATCCATCTGTGGCATCATCATTATTTCAAAAGCTGCACCTATTGCTGCTCCCATTAGTAAACCTTTTGTAAACTTACCCATATACAACACCTCTTTTAGATATATTTCCTTTTCTCTTAATAGGTTGCGTATTATGTGTAAAGTTATTCAAGTTAAGTTCTTCCTAAAACTTTAACCTATTTCCTATCTAATAAATAAAGAATATATTTTTCTTTTTGTTTACTTAACATCTTAGAAATTCTTTTTTTAGCCTCTTTTTTATTAATTTCATATAAATTAGTTAACTCATCAAAAATTTCTAATTCATCTGTTTCTTCATTGTCAGACGCTTTGTTCACAATTATATTTTCTCCATCTATAAATATATTCATAGTATTTTTAGGAGCTATCGTTGCTATTTCTTCTCTTACCTCTTCATTAAGAACCTTTATTATATCACCACCTAAATACTTTTCAACTGTTTTATCAGATGGTATTCCAAGCTGTTCTTTACACTTTTCGTCCACAAGTTCATTAAATAAATCTCCTGTGTGACTATCTACTTTTACAAAAATCACTTCAATTCCTGAATTCATAAGTTCCTGCATTTTATTATAGTAATCTTCAGATGAAGCTTCTTTTCTAGACCATGCACCCGTTGCGTGATGAGCTATACCTTCATAATCGTGAAAAATAACCAGCTTCTTTTCACCTTTTTTCAAAGCATATTCAACAGCCCTTAATGCACCTTTTAGTTCCCCTGCAATTTGTCTTATATTTCTCTCTGAAGTATCTTTTGCAGCTCCACTTTCTATATATTGAACAATATCATTTTTAACACATACTACTCCATAAGCGTATCTTCCATCTGCTATACTGTAGCTTCCATCAACATATGCATGAAGGCAGTCCTTAGGATAATTATCATCACTTTTCTTTAGCATCCTGTTACCTTCATTTAAATATGCATTTGCATCTTCAATACTTTCAAAACTTTTATATTTTGCCCCCTTAACCCCCTTTACATATTTCAAGCACTCAGCCCATGTATTTACTATTTTATTTTCTATCTTTTCATTTCTAGTAAAATCAAATCCACTCTGAATTGCATAAACTTTTTTTGCCATATATCAATTCTCCCTTATAATTCAGAAATTTCAGTTACAACATCATATAATTTTTCTACATTCGCTACATTAGTAAAACTAGTTAAAAAATCCAATCCACTTGATAATACTAATAGCATTTCATTTTTTCCTTGCCAATTTTCTATAATAACATCAAGAGGAACATCTTTTATAACTCTATTTAATGCAAAGAATATAACTGAAATATCATCTATCTTTCCTATAAGAGGTATTTTATCAGGAATAATATCCATTGGGAACATTGTATATGAAATTGCAGATGAAATAACTAATTTAGTTTTTAATGGAACTCTGTTGTCCTTTAATAATCTATATATTAAAGAAACAACGTCTGGAATAATAAAAATATAATCACTATATTTCTTTCCCTTTTCAGGCATTTTATTTATTAAAATTTCTCTTCCTTTTGAATAATTGTCATCAACTTTAGTAATATCTAAAGAATTAAGTTCCTCTTTAATTGATTCCGTATTATTGTCTTCTTCACCAATCTTTTTTACTAAGGTCCCCCCTATAGAAACTTCAATATTATTAGTTTCTACATAAATTACATCTTTTCTTATATATATATCATTAATATTCAAATTTATATAGGGTACATCTTTCAGTACAGTATCAACAGATATTATTGCTGTTTCCTTATTATTTGAAATTCCAAACTGAGAGCATACTTTTGAAAGTTGTTTTAATGCAAAACTTCTTACGATTCTAAATATTCCAAGCTTTAAAATTTTAACTTTTACAAGCTTCACATATATTTTATTATTTTCACATTTTAGAATTTCTATTTTTGCCATAAAGCTTATAGTTATTCCCTTTGTAAAGCTTCCTTCTATAGTTATTCCATCATTAATTAATACTTCTTTTATTTCTAGTCCTTTGACATCTACAAATTCATTTATTATGCTTAAGATATCTTGTCCAGTTAATTTCACATTAACTTCTGATATGTTCATAAAATACCCCATCCTTACATTTATTAAGTTACAACTATATTACATCGCTCGATTAAAGTATACAATATTTTCTGTATCTCTAACAACTCTATAAAATATTAATAGGATGAAGTATATTTATTTATAACTATAATTATAAAAATCTCTAATCTTTATGAACATGTTCTTTTTATTATTAAAATATAAGTCTTAAAGTTATTGTAAATTTTCTATAACATAAACTCCTACTAAAAAACTTCGAGAAATTACATTTCTATAATTTCTCGAAGTTTAATTAACTTATATATAATATAAAACTATCTTTAGAATACTGGGATTACTGCTCCATTATATTCTTTATTTATAAATTCTTTAACTTCATCTGATTGAAGTGCTTTAACTAAGGCTTTAATCTTTTCAGAATTTTCATCTCCACTTCTTACAGCTACTATGTTAGCATAAGGCTTAGCAGCTTCTGAATCCTTATCTTCAATTACAATTGAATCATTTGTTGGATTAAATCCTGCTGGAATTGCATAGTTACTATTTATAACTGCTGCATCCACATCATCAATTGATCTTGGAACTGCTGCCGCTTCAAGTTCTGTAAATTTTAAGTTCTTTGGATTTGAAGTTATATCTGATGGAGTCACAAGTTCTCCATCTTTTACTTCAATCAATCCATTTGCCGCAAGTAATTTTAATGCTCTTGCCTCATTTGATGAATCATTAGGAATTGCAATTGTTGCTCCTTCTTTTAAATCATCTAAATTTTTTATTTTCTTTGAATATAATCCCATTGGTTCAAGATGAATAGCTCCAGCTGAAACTAAATTTAATTTTCTTGATTTATTTTCTTCATTTAAATAAGGTGTATGCTGGAAGTAGTTTGCATCTAATTCGCCTTCTGATAATGCAGTATTAGGTAATACATAATCATTAAATTCTGTTACCTCCACTTTATAGCCTTCTTTTTCAAGTACAGGAACTGCTGCATCTACAATCTTTTTATGAGGTTCTGGAGATACACCTATTTTTATGACCTTATCATTTCCATTGCTTCCTGAACTTGATGCTGTATTTGATGTACTTCCACATCCCACTAATCCAAATGCTAATATCCCACTTAATATAACTGATACTATTGATTTCTTTTTCATTTTTAGTCCCACCTTTACTTAATCTCTTTATTTTAAATTTATTTATAATTCTTTTTATTTACTTCTTATTGCCTTTTTATTGCTTATCCTATTTAGATAATTTATTATAAAAATAATTCCCCAATATCTGTAGCACTTGCACTACTATTATTAATATTATGCATGTAATAATCATTGTACTTGTTTCAAACCTTTGATACCCATATCTTATAGCAACATCTCCTAGTCCCCCACCACCAAGTGTTCCTGCCATAGCTGAATATCCAACAATACTTATAACTGTAAGTGTTATACCTGACACTATTGAAGGCACTGCTTCTTTAAGCATAACTTTAAAAATTATCTGAGTATTTGATGCCCCAAAAGATTTTGCAGCTTCAATAACACCTTTATCAACTTCTCTTAGTGAAGATTCAATAATTCTAGCTACAAATGGTGCTGCTGCTATTGTAAGAGGAACTATAGCTGCTGCTGTACCATAAGTTTTTCCTACAAGTAATCTTGTAAATGGAATTATAATAACCATTAAAATTACAAATGGAAAACTTCTTAACGTATTAACTATAAAATCTAAAATACTATATACCACCTTGTTAGGTTTTAACCCATCTTTTGCTGTAAGTGTCAAAATAATTGCTGGAATAAAACCAAGTATAACTGAAAATAAAGTTGATGCTAAAACCATTATTATTGTTTCCTTTAATGCACTTATTAAAATATCAGCCATTATTCAAGCACCTCCAATAAAATATCTTTATTATTCAAGTATTCTAATACCTTTTCCTTATCCTTTGATTCAATATTTATTACAAGCCCCCCTAATATTTCACTTCTGAATTTTTCAAGTTTTCCCCACACAATTGAAAAATCCACATCTAATTCTCTTGCCATTTTAGTAATTAAAGCATTTTCTGAAGAATTACTTGGAAAATAAATTTTAATATTAATTCCATCTTGAGGTAATACTTCATCTTCATCTGATTGACCTAAGAATTTCTTTAATGATGCTCCTGGTTTTAGAAATAATTCTGATGCCTTTCCTTCTGCCTTAATCTCCCCCCCATCAAGCAATGCTACTCTTTCACATATTTCTTTAATTACTTCCATTTGATGTGTAACCATTATTATAGTTATTCCAAGTTTTTTGTTGATTTTTGAAAGCAATGCTAAAATATCCTTTGTAATTTTAGGATCTAATGCTGATGTTGCTTCGTCACAAAGAAGAATTTTAGGATTTAATGCTAATGCCCTTGCTATTGCTACTCTTTGTTTTTGTCCCCCACTAAGTTCACTTGGTTTACTAAATTTCTTATTTTCTAAACCAACTAATTCAAGTAATTCTAATACCTTATTATTAATTTCCTTTTTATCATATCCCCATACTTCTAAAGGGAGTGCAACATTATCAAATACATTCTTTCTTTGTAATAAATTAAAGTTTTGAAAAATCATCCCTAAATCTTTTCTAAATTTCCTCAAATCTTTTTCATTTAATGAAGAAACTTCCTGACCCATTACTTTTATACTTCCCCCATTATAAGATTCAAGTCCATTTATACATCTTAACAATGTTGATTTTCCAGCCCCACTATGTCCAATTATGCCGTAAACTTCTCCTTGTTTAATGCTCATTGACACATTTTTTATAACATCAGTATTTCCAAAGCTTTTTACTACATTTTTTATTTCTACTGCAACATTATTATTTTCAGTAGAAAAATTTATTTCTTCCACAATTAATCACTCCTCCTTTATATGAATATAGTTTTTGTTTAAAATTTAGTATCACAATAGCTAAAAAAGCGCTAGAGAATAAACCTCTAGCGCATAGAACACCATATAATTTATCCTCTCATCTATCAGCCTAAAAATAGGCTGCAGGAATTAGCACCGTAGAATATGTTGGTAAATGGACCAATATTCCGGTTGCTGGGCTTCACAGGGCCAGTCCCTCCGCCACTCTTGATAAGATATTGAACTATGTAATTTTATTTATGTTAGAAATTATAAATCTTTCTTCATACTTTGTCAATATTTTTATAGATAATTAAAAATATATAAACCATTCCTAGACATTGCTTATTATTTTTTAAAATCATCTGAATATTCCATAAACAAAAAAATTATTACAAACTACCTGTAATAATAATTTGTAATAATTTTAAACAGAAAAGTTTTTTCATTATCTATTTCTTTCTTTAATTGCTCTTTCTATATCTCTCTTTTGAGCTTTTTCAATCATTGCATCTCTCTTATCGTAATTTTTCTTACCTTTACATACTCCAAGTGAAACTTTTACCTTTCCATCTTTTAAATAAAGAGATAATGGAATTAATGTATATCCATCTCTTGATACTAATGAATCAAGCCTTCTTATTTCGCTTTTATGAAGTAAAAGCTTTCTTTCTCTTAATGGATCTACATTGAAAATATTTCCTTGTTCATAAGGAGAAATATGCATATTTTTAATATATATTTCACCATTATATATATCAGCATAGCAGTCTTTAAGATTAACTCTTCCTCTTCTTATTGACTTTACTTCTGTACCAACAAGAACTAATCCTGCTTCCATTGCTTCTTCAACAAAATAGTCATGTCTAGCTTTTCTATTTTCAGCTAAAGAACTTTCATTCTTCTTTCTTGCCATAATTAATCACCCACTCCGGTTATATTCTATTACTAAAATTATAGTATAAGCTTGAATTTTAAGCAATTTAAATATATTTTTTATAATCAAAATAAGAGACTGTATACAATACAAATTAAAGAAATCATAAAGCAATTCTTCAATTAACTTTGAACAGTTAATAATGCAATAACATACTTAAAAAGCTGTATGCTTTTTTTATTCAACTGTTAACTGCCAACTGAAATGCACATGCTTTACTTATATTGCACTACAATCTCTTCTAATTCTCCCTTATCTTACCTATTAGTTGCTCCTAAGCTGCTTTCTATCGTATTTCATTCTCCTTCATTTAATTTTAATGCCTTCTGATTCTTCTTCTATATCAGAATTTCCTTCATCTTCTATTAAATTAAAGAAAATCTCTCTATTAGCCATATCTACATGAATACATTCAACTATTACTTTATCTCCAAGTTTATAAACCTTCTTAGTTCTTTCTCCAACAAGACTTAAATGAGCTTCATCATAAATATAATAATCATCATCAAGATCTGTTATATGCACTAATCCTTCAATTGTACTTGGTAATTCTACGAATACTCCAAATGATGTTACTGAAGAAATAATTCCTTCGAACTGCTCACCAATTCTATCAAGCATATATTCAGCTTTCTTTAAATCATCAACTTCTCTTTCAGCATCTTGAGCTTTTCTTTCCATTTCTGATGACTGTTTTGCTGCAAATCCAACTATATTTTTTAATTTATTAAATCTCTTTTCATCTATTTTACCATGAATTTGCTCTTTGATAATTCTATGAATTTGTAAATCTGGATATCTTCTTATTGGTGAAGTAAAGTGGCAATAATACTGTGCTGCAAGTCCAAAGTGTCCTGCACACTCTGGTGCATATCTAGCTTGCATCATAGAACGTAATAATAATGTGCTTACTACTGTTTCTTCATTCTTGCCCTTAACTTTTTCTAATATTTCTTGGAAGCTCTTTGGACGTATTTCTTCTGTCCAATGAACATTGTACCCTAAGTTGTAAATAAATTCTTTAAATTTAGCTAATTTTTCTTCATCTGGAGCTTCATGAATTCTGTACACAAATGGTACATGAGTCCAAAACATATGCTCAGCTACAGTTTCATTTGCTGCAAGCATGAATTCTTCTATCATCCTATTAGCTATTTCACGATCATAAGGTTTGATTTCAACTGGTTTGCCAAGTTCATTTAATACAATCTTAGCTTCAGCTATTTCAAAATCAATAGCTCCTCTTTTTTCTCTCTTTGCTCTTAAGATTTTGCAAAGCTCTTCCATCATCTTAAAATCTTCATAAAGATAATCATATCTCTTTATTAATTCTTCATCATGATCTTTTAATATCTTAGTTACATCAGTATATGTCATTCTTTCATTTGTCTTAATAACTGATTCTACTATCTCATGATCCACAACTTTTCCACTTTGATTTATTTCCATAAAACATGTTAGAGTTAATCTATCTACTCTTGGATTTAATGAGCATATTCCATTTGATAATTTTTTAGGAAGCATTGGTATAACTCTATCTATTAAATAAACAGAAGTGGCTCTCTTTAAAGCTTCTTTGTCTAGAGGACTATTTTCTTTAACATAATGAGTTACATCTGCAATATGAACCCCAAGCCTAAAGTTTCCATTTGGTAATTTTTCAATAGATACTGCATCATCAAGATCTTTTGCATCTTCTCCATCTATTGTTACCATTCTTAAATCTCTTAAGTCTCTTCTTCCCTTATATTCTTCTTCATCTATTACTTCAGATATTTCTTCAGCATAATTTAAAACTTTTTTAGGGAATTCTTCTGGTAAACCATTTTTCTTAATGATAGTTAGTATATCAATTCCTCTATCACCTTTTTTACCTAATATTTCTGTTATAACACCTTCTGGCTTTCTATTTCTTTCAGGCCATTTTGTTATCTTAACTACAACCACATCACCATCTTCAGCACTGTTTCTATCTTTTTTAGATATAAAAACATCTTGTGACATTCTAGTATCTTCAGAAACTACAAATCCAAAGTTTTTTGAATCTTCATATACCCCAACTATCTTTGTAGTATTTCTTTCTATTATTTCAACTACTTCACCTTCTCTTTTTCTAGTACTTGTATCTTCTCTAGTAACTTTTACTGCAATTCTATCTCCATTAAATGCACCATTCATACAGTTGCTTGGTATAAATACATCCTTTTGTCCTTCTTCTTCAGGTATAAGAAATCCAAAACCCTTTGGATGAGCCTGAAGTATTCCAATAACTAAATTAGTATCTTGTTCTTCATGATTTTCCACTCCATCAGCTATCATATACTTATTTCTTTTGGTCTTTCTTATTATACCTTCACTTTCCATCATTCTTAATATTTTTTTAAAAGCTGTATATTCATGTTTCTTTATATCAAATATTGCAATTAGTTCTTCTATATCCATAGGATTATAGGCAGGCTCTCTCATAAAGTTAGCTAGCGTTTGTTTAATTCCCATAATTATCCTCCTTATAAAAAATTATAGTGCAATAAATAGCACTATAATACAATTTACTATATATTATTCTGTATAACTATATACTACCACAATAATATAACACATTATAGTTTTTATATACTATTTATTAGTATTGACATATTTAATTTTTTTATATCAATCAATAATTTTTTATATTTTAAATCTCTATATATTCTACGTATAATTAAAAAAGAATCTATATTGAATTAATATATCATTCAATATAGATTCTTTTTCTATTATTTAAATATTTCTACATAATTATTTAAAAAGATTTATTAATAATCCACCATATGTTGCAATTAATGGTGCAAATACAACTGAAACTATTGTCATTAATTTTATTAATATATTCATTGCTGGGCCTGATGTATCTTTAAAAGGATCACCAACAGTATCACCAACAACAGCTGCTTTATGAGGGTCGCTTCCCTTACCACCATTAACACCTGTTTCAATATACTTCTTAGCATTATCCCATGCTCCACCAGCATTAGCCATCATTATAGCAAGTAATACACCTGCTAAAACTCCACCACCAATTAAACCTGCAAGAGCCTCAGTACCTAATAATAATCCTGTAAGAAGTGGTGAAATAATTGCTAATATTCCTGGTAAAATCATTTTTCTTAATGCTGCATTAGTTGATATAGCAACACATCTAGAATAATCTGGTTTCTCAGTACCTTCTAATATGCCTTTCTTTTCTTTAAATTGATGTCTTACTTCTTCAACCATTTCTGTAGCTGCCTTACCTACAGATTGCATTGTAAGTGCTCCAAATAAGAATGGAAGCATACCTCCAAGTAATACTCCAACTAAAGTTAATGGATTAAGTAAATTTATAGTTTCAAGTTTTACAGCTTGAGAATATGAAGCAAATAATGCTAATGCTGTAAGTGCTGCTGAACCTATAGCAAACCCTTTTCCTATAGCTGCTGTTGTATTTCCAACTGAATCAAGCTTATCTGTAATTTCTCTTACACTTTCATCTAAATTACTCATTTCTGCAATGCCTCCAGCATTATCTGCTATTGGTCCATATGCATCAACAGCTACTGTAGTAGCTGTTGTAGATAACATTCCAACTGCTGAAAGTGCTATACCATATAATCCAAGAGCAGTATCCTTAGCTCCACCTATGCCATAGTAAGAAATAATTATTCCTACAACTATCAATAATATTGGTGGAACTGTTGATTTCATACCTACTGCCAATCCTGATATTATATTAGTTGCAGGACCAGTCTTCGATTCATCTGCAATTAATTTTACTGATTTAAAATCTGATGAAGTAAAATATTCAGTAATCTTACCAATTGCAAGTCCTACTATCAATCCTGAAATTATAGGTATAAATATCTTCAAATTTCCAAGCATACCATTACATAAAATAAAACCAACTACAAGTACTATTATTCCCGAAATTGCAGTCCCACCATTTAAAGCCTTCTGTGGATTGTCTCCTTTATACAACTTAACGTATATTATACCTACCAATGAAGCTAAAATACCAACTGCTGATAATAATATAGGGAATATTATTATATTTTTACCAAAGGTACTTGATAGTGCTGCTCCTAATGTAATTGCAGAAATAATTGACCCTACATAAGATTCAAATAAATCAGCTCCCATTCCTGCAACATCACCAACATTGTCACCAACATTATCAGCTATAACTGCTGGATTTCTAGGATCATCTTCTGGAATTCCAGCCTCAACTTTTCCAACTAAGTCTGCACCAACATCAGCTGCTTTTGTATATATACCTCCACCAACTCTAGCAAATAAAGCTATAGATGATGCTCCAAGTCCAAAACCAGTAATGTATTCTGCATTTAAATCATAAACCAAACTGAAAAAGCTAAGTCCTATTAATCCTAATCCTACAACACCTAACCCCATTACTGAACCACCTGAAAATGCTACTTCTAATGCACCCTTTATCCCATTTTTAGCAGCCTGAGCTGTTCTTACATTTGCTTTAACAGCAATTCTCATTCCAACATATCCTGCTACAATAGAAAAAATTGCACCTATAACAAATGCAATCGCAGTCTTAGGACTTAAAAATAGCAATATAGCTAATGCTACAACTACAATAAATACTGCAAGATAGGAATATTCCTTTTTTAAAAATGCCATTGCACCTTCTTCAATATATCCTGAAATTTCTTTCATTCTCTCATCACCAACATCTTTACTCAAGATGTCTTTTGCTAAAAAGGCAACAACACAAATAGAAATAATACCAATTAAAATTGAAACATATAATAAATTCATACCTCTCACCCCTCATTTAAATTTAGGTTAGTTAGTATAAAGATTAGGCAATCACTTTATAGATATATTCATTAGTATGTCATAAAATTCTATTAATAGTATTATATTTATTGCAGCATTATATATTAAAAAAATTGTTTCATATATTATATTTATACTGTAACCATAATAAAATATAAATTAACATATAAAAAAAGCTACTTAAAAATAAAGTAGCTCAGACAATTGCTATATTATATTAATTATAAGTGTATTTATTGCAAATAATACTGAGAAGAATACTGTTAATCTTACAAGTATAACTTCTTTAGTTCTTGATTTGTTTTTTGCAAAGAAAGTATCTTCCGATGCTCCTTGAATTAATCCACTAAGTGCATCTGCTTTACTTGGCTGCATATATATAGTAACAATAATAGCTAATCCTAATATTATTTCTATTGCTAGTAATATATTTTCCATAGGTTACACCTCCTATAATAATCAATACGTCTAATCTAAATCATATCATATTTAGTTACTCATTACAACTTTTCTCTAGTAAAAAATCACATCTGAGCTTATATATATTATATCACTTTTACATATAAAAATGGTATAGATTTTTAATCTATACCATTTTTATATTAGTCATATTTAACATTCTTTTATATTAAAAAACGCTTTCTTTCCTCTATATTCAGCAACATCTTCAAGTTCTTCTTCAATTCTTAATAATTGATTATACTTAGCTACTCTTTCAGATCTTGCTGGAGCACCAGTCTTAATTTGACCTGCATTAACAGCAACAACTAAATCTGAAATTGTAGTATCTTCAGTTTCACCACTTCTATGAGATACAACTGCTGTATATCCTGCTCTATTTGCCATTTCTATAGCATTTAATGTTTCTGTTAATGTACCTATTTGATTTAACTTAATTAAAATTGAGTTTCCTACACCAAGCTGAATTCCCTTTTCAAGTCTTTCAGTATTAGTAACGAATAAATCATCACCTACTAATTGAACCTTTTTACCAAGTCTTTCAGTCATTAGCTTCCATCCATCCCAGTCTTCTTCTGCCATACCATCTTCAATTGAGATTATAGGATACTTATTAACCCATTCTTCAAAAAAGTCTACCATTTCAGCACTTGTTAATGTTCTTCCTTCATGTTCTAAAACATATTTTCCATCTTTATAGTATTCAGATGATGCTGCATCTATAGCTATAAACATTTCTTCTCCTGCTTTATATCCGGCTTTACCTATAGCTTCTATAATTACATCAAGAGCTTCAGCATTACTCTTTAAGTTTGGTGCAAATCCACCTTCATCACCAATACCTGTTGCATATCCTTTATCATTTAATATTTTCTTTAATGTATGATAAACTTCTGCACACATTCTAAGAGCTTCACTGAATGTTGGTGCTCCAGCCGGCATAATCATAAATTCTTGTAAATCAACCGAGTTATCAGCATGTGATCCTCCATTTAGTATATTCATCATTGGAACTGGGAGCACTTTTGCATTTACTCCACCTATATATCTATATAAAGGTAATCCTAAAGCATTTGCTGCTGCATTGGCTACAGCAAGTGATACTCCAAGTATAGCATTTGCTCCTAATTTTCCTTTATTATTTGTACCATCTAATTCTATAAGCATATTGTCAATATAAGTCTGATCAAATACATTACATCCAATTAATTCTTCTGCAATAATTTCATTTACATTATTTACTGCATTCAAAACACCTTTACCTAAAAATACATTTTTATCTCCATCTCTTAGTTCTACTGCTTCATACATACCAGTAGAAGCCCCTGATGGTACAGCTGCTCTTCCCATAGTTCCATCTTCAAGATAGATTTCTACTTCTACAGTTGGGAAACACCTTGAATCTATAATTTGCCTAGCTACAACATCAATGATTTCTAAATAATCTTTCATAATATTACCCTCCTCAAATTTTAATAAATAATAATTAATAAATTCAGTCAGATCATTATTACATGATTTTGATTTACCATAATATTATTAGTAATTCCATTTAGAAATATTCACAACAAAGTTATAGCTTAATTTACCAATAAAAATTTTAAAAACCGGAATTATATCCTTGTTCATATTAATATTATTCAAAATAAAAAATGCGATATAAAAAATAACGCATTAAAATATCATCTAAATTTCTTCTGAATCACAATATTTATAAAATTTTTCTTTCCATTCCCTAGAAGCCTTCTTATCAATTTCATTTAATCCAGTAAAAAACCTATCTAAAGTACCTAACTTATATAACCCCTTCATTAAATGTCTTGGATAATCCATTTTTCTTACATATGCTTTTTTAGGATCTATAATCATAAGACTTTCATCTTCCGATACTAATATATCTTTACATCTTGTATCGATTTTCTTAAATTTTAATCTTCTAAATTCCTTTAATAGATTATAGATATTTTCTATCAACTTATCACTTAATCCATTTTTCTTTATATATTTATCAAGTTGTTCACCTTGAACCATTTCCCTGACAATATACAATCTGCCCTTTTTATATATTTTAGGAAAATATTTAGATTCTTTCGTTTTAACTAATATACTTCCCTCATCATTACAAACTTTAGGACTTAAAAAGAGCTTAATTACTTTATTACCTGGCAATTTATAAACTATTCCATTATTTCCTTGCCCTAAATATGTAGCTTCTCTAAACAGTATCTCTGTATCTTCATCAAAATCAGCAGAATATGCAAAATTTTTCTTCATACAATCAATCCTACTCTTTTTTTACTAATATATTGAAAATACTCGTAAAATAGAACCAATATTTTAGTTAACTGTTACTTGTTAATTGCTAACTAAAAAAGTGCTGCAAAGCAGCACTTTTTACAAACTATTTATTTACTATTAAGTTTTCTCCAGTCATTTCTGCTGGTACTGGTAATCCTAATACATTTAACATTGTTGGAGCTAAATCTGCTAACTTACCATCTTTAAGCGTTTTTCCTTCTGTATGGTTTGATACCCACACAAGTGGAACTGGATTAGTAGTATGAGCTGTAAATGGATTTCCTGTTGAGAAATCTATTTCAGTTTCAGCATTACCATGGTCAGCAGTTATAAATACTGTTCCATCCTTTTCTAAAACTTTATCTACTATGTTTCCTAAACATTCATCAACAGCTTCTATAGCCTTAACAGCTGCATCAACAACACCTGTATGACCAACCATATCTGGGTTAGCAAAATTTAAGATTATAACATCATATTTATCGCTATCTAATCTTTCAAGTAATTCTTCTGTTACTTCATAAGCACTCATTTCAGGTTTTAAATCATAAGTCGCAACCTTTGGTGAAGGAATAACTTTTCTGTCTTCACCTTCATTTTCTTTTTCAACTCCACCATTGAAGAAGAAAGTAACGTGAGCATATTTTTCAGTTTCAGCAATTCTTAATTGAGTTTTTCCATTCTTGCTTAAATATTCACCAAGAGTATTAGTTAATACTTGTGGTTTATATGCGATATGAACGCCTTCTAAAGTTTTATCATATTGAGTCATAGTTACAAAAGTAAGATTTAAAGTTTCTCTCTTAAATCCTGTGAATTCTTTATCATTTATAGCTCTAGTTATTTCTCTTGCTCTATCTGGTCTAAAGTTAAAGAATACAACTGAATCTCCATTTTTAATATGAGCTACTGGCTTACCATCTTCAGTTATAACTGTTGGTAATACGAACTCATCTGTTTTATTATCATGGTATGAGTTTTCAATAGCTTCTACTGCACTTGTAGCAGTTTCACCTTTACCTAAAACCATAGCATTGTAAGCTAATTCTACTCTTTCCCATCTATTATCTCTATCCATTGCATAGTATCTACCACTTACAGTAGCTATTTTACCTACTCCAATTTCAGCCATCATAGCTTCTGTCTTTTCAATGAATTCCTTTCCTGATGAAGGTGGAACATCTCTACCATCCATAAATGCATGAACATATACATTTTGAACGCCTTCTCTTTTAGCGAATTCTAAAAGTCCTCTTAAGTGATCTATATGAGAGTGAACTCCACCATCAGATAATAGACCCATTAAGTGTAATGCTGCTCCTGGTTTCTTTGCATTTTCCATAGCTAATTTAAGAGCTTCATTTTCAAAGAATTCTCCATCATTAATGGCTTTAGTTATTCTAGTTAATTCTTGGTATACTATTCTACCTGACCCTATATTTAAATGTCCAACTTCTGAGTTACCCATTTGACCTTCTGGAAGACCAACTTGTAATCCACTAGCTTGTAATTGTGCAGTTGGATATTCTTTAGTTAATTTATCAAAATTAGGTTTTTTAGCTAAAGCTACAGCATTTCCTTCTGATTTTGGTGCTATTCCAAAACCATCTAATATCATTAACATAACTGGCTTCTTTGACATATTCCTATCCCTCCAAATTTTCTTTTTTAAATCATAAAACATTTCGTTATTTTATCTACATTTTAACGACTTAATTATATTATTTTTCGCGATTTATTGCAACTTAACTTATAATATATGCGAAAAAAATATTATATATGACCTAGGCATTTTAATTTCTTTCAACTAATATTTTTAATTCATCAGTTATTCTTTCAATAACTGATACTAATTCAACTAGTTTCTGAATTGCTTCACCCTCTCCATTAGTAGCTTCAAAAACGCTTTCTATTCCATTTAAACTTCTATTGCATATACTTCTAACTTGTCCAACAATATTTACAATATCACTACTGCTTACCATAACATTTTCGGTAATTTTCTGTATTTTTTCTAGCCTCATGCTCATTTGTTCATTTGCTAGTAAAACTTCATCTGATGATTTTTTAGCTTGTACCATAGATTCAAGGCCCTTATTAACTAATTCTGCATTATTATCCATTGATCGTACTGCTTTATTAGTATTTACTATAACCTCTTTAATTATGTTATCTATATTACTTACTGCATTTTGCGATTCTTCAGCTAATTTTCTAACTTCTTCAGCTACTACCGCAAAACCTTTTCCAGCTTCCCCTGCCCTTGCAGATTCTATCGCTGCATTAAGTGCTAATAAATTTGTCTGAGATGATATTTCACTTATAAGATTAACAATCCCTACTATTTCCTTAGATTTATCACCTAAAATATTTATTATTTCCTTAGTATCATTTGTACTTTCATTTATTGTAACCATTTTTTCAGCTGCTATATTCATCATTTCAGAATTAGTCATTGTTATTCTTTTAACATCATTTGACAAATCATATACACTTCTACTTTCATTTGAAAGTTCTACTATTCCATTATTTATATGGTCAATATTACTATTTGCCTCGCTTATATGTATAATAGCCTCTGAAGATCCATTTCTTAATTCTTTTGAATTACATACAATCATTTCATTAGTAGAAGATATGTCACTAGTAACTTTTGATAATATATCTAAACTTTGAATTAACTCTTTTGACATATCTGCTGATTTTTCTGAAACATTTTTCATTTCATCAATCATATCTTCGCTTTTACTTTGCGAATCTATAACATTTTTTAATAATACAGATGTTCTTGCATTAATATGTATTAATATTAATGCAAGCGCCAAAACTTCCATAAGTCTTGGTACCAATCCAAAATACACCAATTCCATTACCGTATCTATATTATTATCCTTTGTGAAATTAAATAAAAACGCCATTATTTGAGAAATAATTGTTACTACTATTATCTCACATAAAACCACAAAAGTAATTTTTTTTGAAAAATACAAACAAGATAATGTTAAAGGGAATAAAAATAATAATATTACATGATGAGATAATGTTACATTAAGTATCCCAATAGCTATTACAGAACATGTAAGCGCTACGTATTTCACATAATTTTTTTCTAACTTTAGTACATCAACCATCAATGTTGGTATAAGAAGCATTATAATTCCTAATATAACTGTTGCTGTCATTACTGACTTTGTCACTGTAAATATATTCAAATAATTTAATAGTTGAGCCACCACCAAAAATATACAAGTCATTCTCATAACTCTTGCTGTGAATATATTTGCGTTTAATTCATTCTTTAATAATACTTTATTACTCTTCATATGTTCCTTCCTTTATGATTTATTTATGAGATATTATACCATTAAAACATTATAATCTCAATTTAACTAAATTTTTTTTATAAATTTCTATTTATCTTCATGTATATTTGATAAAATAATTTATTTATATACTTATCAATAATACATTTTTATCCATTTTTTTATGTATTTCTATTTTTATATCGTTAGAATAATTAAATTTTTATCATCAAAATTTATTGCCTATTCCATCAATCACTAATTATTAATTTTTAATTGGTTTATAAAAAAAACTAAAAAAATAGAGCCTTTGAAGTTAAACTTCAAAAGCTCTATTTTTTTAGGTAATTGATATATTTTAGTAGTTAACTATTGCTGAGAAATCTTCAGCTTTTAAGCTAGCTCCACCAACTAAAGCTCCATCTATATCAGACATAGCCATTTGGTCTTTTATTGTGTTTGGTTTAACTGATCCGCCGTATTGGATTCTTATAGCATCAGCAACTTCTTTTCCGTACATTCCTTCTACAACTTTTCTTATAGCAGAAATAGTTTCGTTTGCTTGTTCTTTAGTAGCAGTTTTTCCAGTTCCGATAGCCCAGATTGGTTCATAAGCTATAACAACTTTTGCTGCTTGTTCGTTAGTTAATCCAGCCATATCAACTTTTATTTGGCAAGCTATAAAGTCATCTGTAACTCCAGCTTCTCTTTGTTCTAAAGTTTCTCCACAGCAAAGGATTGGAGTTAAGTTATGAGCAAATGCAGCTTTAACTTTCTTATTTAATGCTTCATCAGTTTCGTTGAAATATTCTCTTCTTTCACTATGTCCTAAGATAACATAGTCAATTCCCATTGCTTCTAACATTCCTGGAGCAACTTCTCCTGTGAATGCTCCACTTTCTTCAAAGTGCATGTTTTGAGCAGCAACTTTTATGTTTGATCCTTCGCATGCTTTTTTAACAGCATCTAAGCATACAAATGTAGGACATACTACTACATCACATGTTGCATCTTTTACTAATGGTTTTAATTCTTCAATCATTTTAACTGCTTCATCAACAGTTTTGTTCATTTTCCAGTTTCCAGCTATAATTGCCTTTCTCATTGTATCCACCTCATAATTTATAATTTATAATACAATAAATTAGATATCATTTTGTTTTTATGTATTATTAGTTTTATGAACTTAAGAGAATTGATCAGATTCTCTTAAGTTCATTATTACCGCTAAATCTATATTCCATGGTTATTTAATATTTTCTAATCAATAATTCATTATTATGTAATGATGAAGTTTTTGGCCGAAAACCTCTAAAATCCCGTCGAATTTACCATACACAATAATATTATTAATTTTAAATACTTTTGTAATTACTATAATATTTCATTAACTGTAAATCAAAACTTCTAATCTATAAAAATATATAACTATCTAATTCAAATTTATTTTTTAAATTAGTCGTTTAATGCAGCTATTCCTGGTAATACTTTACCTTCTAAGAATTCTAGAGAAGCTCCACCACCAGTTGAGATGTGAGTCATCTTATCTCCAAATCCTAATATATTAACAGCAGCAGCACTATCTCCACCACCAATTATAGTAGTTGCATCAGCTTCTGCCATAGCTTTAGCTACTGCAATTGTTCCCTTATTGTAGTTTTCGAATTCGAATACACCCATTGGTCCATTCCAGATAACTGTCTTAGCATCTTTAATAGCTTCAGCATATAAAGCTTCAGTCTTAGGTCCAATATCTAATCCCATGTTTCCAGCTGGAATGTTTTGGTCTTCAGTTATTGTTGCAGGAACATCTTTGAATTCAGTAGCAACTCTATGGTCTACTGGTAATAAGAATTTAACTCCTTTTTCTTCAGCTTTAGCAATCATTTCTTTAGCATATTCAAGTCTATCTTCTTCAACTAATGAAGTTCCTATTTCATATCCTTGAGCTTTTAAGAATGTGTAAGCCATTCCTCCACCAATGATGATAGTGTTAACTTTATCTAATAAATTGTTAATAACAGCAATCTTATCAGAAACTTTAGCTCCGCCTAATATTGCAACGAATGGTCTTTGTGGATTTTCAATAGCATCTCCTAAGAATTTTAATTCTTTTTGGATTAAGTATCCACATACAGCTGTATCTAAGTAATCAGTTACTCCAACTGTTGAGCAGTGAGCTCTGTGAGCTGTACCGAATGCATCATTTACGAATATATCAGCTAAAGAAGCTAATTCTTTAGAGAATTCTTCACCATTCTTAGTTTCTTCTTTTCTGTATCTAGTATTTTCTAATAATACTACATCTCCATCTTTCATTGCAGCTACTGCAGCTTTTGCATTTTCTCCAACAACGTTGTCATCTGGAGCAAATTTTACTTCTTTACCAAGCATTTCGCTTAATCTCTTAGCAACTGGAGCTAAAGATAATTCTGGCTTTGGTTCTCCCTTTGGTTTACCCATATGTGAGCAAAGTATAACTTTTGCACCATTATCAACTAAATATTTTATAGTTGGAAGTGCTCCGTTTAATCTATTTTCATCAGTTATAACTCCATCTTTTAATGGCACATTGAAGTCACATCTTACTAATACTTTTTTTCCTGCTACATCGATATCTTCTATTGTCTTCTTATTGAAATTCATTTAAATTCACCTCAAAAAACTATTTTTTATTCGATAATTTTAAAATAGTCTGGCTTTATAGCCTTATACTACAAAACCAGACTTATTTACTTTGACATAAGTTTGCGCAATAACTTTATGTTCTAATTAATTTCAAATTACTTTAAGTTAGCGAAGTATCCTAAAGTTCTGATTAATTGGTTAGTGTATGACATTTCGTTGTCGTACCAAGAAGCAACTTTAACTAATTGTTCTCCATTAACTTCCATAACTCTTGTTTGAGTTGCATCGAATAATGATCCGAAGCTGCTTCCGATAATATCGCATGATACGATTTCGTCTTCAGTGTATCCGTAAGATTCTGTAACAGCATCTTTCATTACAGCGTTGATTTCATCAACAGTTACTTTCTTGTCTAAAGTACATACTAATTCAGTTAATGAACCAGTTATTGTTGGAACTCTTTGAGCTCCTCCGTCTAATTTACCAGCTAATTCTGGGATAACTAATCCGATTGCTTTAGCAGCACCAGTTGAGTTAGGGATGATTGAAGCTGCAGCAGCTCTAGCTCTTCTTAAATCACCTTTTCTGTGTGGAGCATCTAAAGTATTTTGATCGTTAGTGTATGAGTGGATTGTAGTCATGAATCCTTTTTGTAATCCAAATGCATCGTTTAATGCTTTAGCCATTGGAGCTAAGCAGTTAGTTGTACATGAAGCACCTGAGATTACTGTATCTTCTGCTTTTAATATATCATGATTTACGTTAAATACTACTGTTGGTAGGTCGTTTCCAGCTGGAGCTGAGATAACAACTTTCTTAGCACCTGCAGCGATGTGAGCTGAAGCCTTTTCTTTTGAAGCAAAGAATCCAGTACATTCTAAAACGATATCTACATTTAATTCTCCCCATGGTAATTCAGCTGGGTTAGCATTTGCAGTAACTTTGATTTCTTTTCCGTTTACTACGAAAGCTCCTTCTTTAACTTCGATTTCTCCGTTAAATCTTCCTTGAGCTGAATCATATTTAAATAAGTGTGCTAACATTTTAGCATCTGTTAAATCGTTGATAGCTACAACATTAAATTTATCTTGTTGTTCCATCATTAATCTTAAAGCTAATCTTCCTATTCTTCCAAAACCATTAATTGCTACGTTTACCATATCAATTACCTCCTAATAATGCTTTTATATTTTAAAAATTTTATAAAAAAATTTTACAAACAATTTAATAACCGAATCGCTCTTCTAGTCTTTCTAAAATTCCTTTTGCTGTTGCTTCATCCGTCACCAGCACACCAGTAGAGTCATTGTATTCAGTTGCTATTATGGACTCCACTTTATTTTTCCCACCAGCTACAGCAATATGCGTTTTGATGTTTCTTGCTTCATTAATTTTTATTCCAATAGCGGTAGTTTCTGTTATAACATGTGAGTCTTTATCAAAATAACATCCAAATGCTTCTCCAACTGCACCATTCTGAATTAAATTATCAATTTCTTCTTGTGGTACTCCTCTTTTTCTGGCCATTTGAACTGCATTACCTACGCCATACATTAAAACATCTGCTTTATGTATAGTATCTATTACTCCTTTAACAGCTTCTTCCTTAAGTAAATTATCAATTATATCTAAACTTAAGTTTTCCGAAACATGAAGCATTTTGTAAGTAGCATTCAACTTTTTAGCTAAAGAAGCTGCTAGTGTATTAGCCTGAGTTTCAACTTTTTTACCCATACCACCTCTAGCTGGAACTACTTGCACATTTGAGAAATTATTTATCTTAGGAAATGCTTCTACAACTTCTTTAAGAGTACTTCCTCCTGTTAATGCTATTATAGAATTATCATGAAGTACATCCTTTACATAGTTTGCACATGCTTTACCTAAGTCTTTCACAACGAGTGGGTTTTTATCAACGTCTCCTGGAACAATAATTACCCTGTTTAAATTAAGTAAAGTCTTAACTCTATCTTCAACTTCTGATAAACCTTTTATCTCATGAATAAAATCTTTAAGCTTGACAATAATTTCTTCTCCATCGCTAGTAACTGTCATTCCTGCAGCACTTACATCAATTAAATCTTGTTCTTTTAAAAATCCTATTTCTGTTCTAACTACTCTCTCACCTACATCTAATTTCTCAGCGAGAACTCTTCGGCCAATAGGTTGATTATGATAGATTGTTCTGAGTACGTTATACCTCTTTTCTAATGTATTTACAAGCTCAGGAACTATCTTCTTTTGCAACTCTAATATTTCCTGCAACTTAAACACTCCTTTGGTCATTGTATGTCCCATATAAATTTAATTATGTCCCACATATATTATTATAAATCACCTTACTAAAATTTTAAACCCCTTATGCAAAATTTTTTTCAATATTAGAAAAAAATCTCTATTTAAAAATAAATTCAAACCTTTTCCCTTTTTAGCATCATAATTATTCATTATATTGATTAGATTGATAAAACTCAAACAAATTTGATATCAATCTAATCAATATAAATATTATTCCTCAAATTCTTTTTCTCATACTTGATGCTTTTATACCTAATTGCTCCCTGTATTTTGCCACTGTTCTTCTAGAAATTTGTACATTTTTTTCTTTTAAACAATCAGCTATAGCTTGATCTGATAGTGGCTTATTCTTATTTTCCATAGATATGATTTTTTTAATCTCATTTTTTATATTAACAGGAATTATATTCTCATTATTTTTATATTTAATGTTTCCCAAAAATAAATCTTTAATCTTAATAGTACCATAACTTGTTAATATATATTTATCTTTTATTGCCCTGCTTATAGTTGATTCATGGAATTTAATTTTTTGTGCTACATCTTTTAATGTTAGTACTTTTATATATTCTGGTCCCTTAATAAAAAATTCTTTTTGTTCATTTATAAGACATTCTAATACCTTGTATAAAGTATTCTTTCTCTGTTCTATAGCTTTTATCAAAAAAACTGCCTTATTTATCTTTTCTTTTACATACGAGCAGGTTTCCATATCAAATTTATCATTTAATGCACTTTTATACGTATTATTTACTGTAAGCCGTGGCAATACACTGTCATTCATTATTATATATAGTTCTCCATCAATATTTTTTATTTCTGCATCTGTAATTGTATAATTCACCTCATCACCTGTAAAAAATCCTCTTGATGGCTTAGGTTCTAGTTTTTTTATTAAATCACCATATCTTTGTGCTTCTCTTATAGATATATTAAACTTTCTAGCTATTGCATCATACTTATTTTGGGCTATATCCTCCAAATGATATAAAATCATCTCTTTTATAATATCATCTAAAATATTTAATTTCATACTTTGAATAAGAAGACACTCTTGAATATTTCTAGCTCCAATTCCATATGGCTCTAAAGACTGTACGATTTTTAACCCTTCTTCAACATCAAACTTTGAACTTTTAATCTCTTTTGCTATTTCGCTTGTTTTAATTTCAAGATATCCACTTGAATTAAGAGATTCAATTATATACTTTGCTATTCCAATTTTATATGGATTTTCATCAACTTCTACAAGTTGCTCATAAAGATACTCTTTTAATGATTTTTTCTTTTCTATAAAATTTAATAGCGATACTTGTTCATCTTTAGAATAATTTATTTCACTTCTATCAACATCTCCATCAATATCATAAATAAAATCTTTTATTATAGATTTATTTTTAATATACTCATCATTTTCTGTTTGCGATTCCTCCATTTCTAATACTGGATTTTCAGAATACTGATTATCAATATATTCTCTTAAGTCATACATAGACATCTGTAAAAGCTTTATTGATTGCTGCATATTTTGAGTTAATATCATTTTCTGTTCCTGCTTAATTTCTAAATTATAGTCTAAATCCATAATCCCCACCCTTATCTACAATATAATTTAAACGTATTCACAAAATACATCTAATCCCCTTATATATTATATTTCTAGTATAACCTTTTTTTTACTATTGCTTCAAGTATCCTTATAATTATTTACAAAAAAAGAGCAGATAATATTACAATCTAAAAAGTAAATATTACCAACTCTCATTTTAATAATTATTATTTCTTTAAAAACACTAATCCACAACAATCAGGCCCTGAATGAACACATACAGTAGATCCAAGTGGACATTCTATATAATTTATATTATTGTTTTCAAGATATTCTACAAAATCTTTTTTTATTTCTATATCACTAGCATAAACTAATAAAACTGGAACACTAGGGTCTAATTCGCATTCTTCAAAGTCACTAATTATCTTTTTAAATGCCTTTTTACTTCCTCTAACCTTGTCTTTCACTGACATTATTCCATCTTTTATATTTAGTACAAGTTTAACTCCTAAAACTGTTCCTACAACTCCAGCTGTTTTGGATATTCTTCCACCCTTAATAAGATTATCTAATGATTCAAAACACATTCTTGTTTCTACTTTATACTTTTTATCTTCTAATTCAGCCACCATTTCTTCAGCACTATAACCCTGGTCTAAAAGCGTACATGCTTTTAATACTTGTATTCCTAATGCTGGTGCTATATTTTGAGAATCAACTATGAATATATCATCACTTTCAATAGCATTCTTTGCAATACATGCTGATTGATATGTTCCACTCATTACTGATGACATTAAAATTGCAATAATCTTATATCCTTGGTCTAAATATTTATTGAAGCAGTCAATAAATCTATTTGGAATTATCTGTCCTGTAGTAGGAAGTTCCTTTTCAGTCTTCAGTCTATTAAGTAACATCTCTGCATTAATATCAATTCTATCAAAATAACTTTCTTCTCCAAAGTTAATTACTACTGGAAGAACTTCTATATCATATTTATCATATAATTCCTGTGGTAAATCTGCAGTACTGTCTGTTATAATCTTTATCTTTTCCATCATCTTCATTCCTCTTCATTTATTTCATATTTGGGAATCCTAATTGTCTTAATGCTTCATAAGCTACTATTGCTACAGTATTAGATAAGTTTAAACTTCTAGTACTTGATTTTATCATAGGTACTCTTAAACCACTATGTCTCTCATGTACATCCTCAGGCACTCCACATGTTTCTCTTCCAAACATGATAAAATCTCCTTCTTGGAATTCAATTTCATCATAATGAGTTCCTTTTTCATGAGTAGTTGCTAAAAAGATTCTTTCACTTCCATACTTATTTAGAAAATCCTCATAACTCTCATGTATCTCTAAATTTAACTGATCCCAGTAATCTAATCCTGCTCTTCTTACATGCTTTTCATCAATATCAAATCCAAGTGGTTTAATTAAATGTAATTTACTATCAGTTAATACACAAGTTCTTGCAATATTTCCTGTATTTTGTGGTATTTCTGGCTGATACAATACTATATTTAAATTCAAAGTTTCACCTTCTTTAATTTTCTTGTTAATAATCTCTAGTTTATCTTAAAATTATACTATATGGTTTATTACAAGTCAAAATTTCATTTCACAGTTTACTTATAATAATTTATCAGAAAAATAAATGTACATTTTTATTTTAAATCTGTCTTTATTCCAGTATTATAAAATAATCTGTACATTTATTTCAATTTTCATCTTTAATTTATAGAAGTAGAATTTCCAGCTGTATTACTAGTATTTGTAGTAGCATTTGCATTAACGTTTGTACTAGTATTATTAGAATTAACTGGACCTACTGCAGCATTTTCTGGTTCTGCTGTACTTCCATCAGCAGGAGGTGTTGTATCATTAGCTGGAGCAAGTGGTTTAGTTCCTTTCTTAACCACTACATCAACTTTAGCATAAGTGTCTCTAGAAACTATTTCTCTCTTAGTTTCTACACCATTTTCATATGTTATCTGATATGCAATTGTCTTATATCCAGTCATTCCTCCACCTTCATTAATCTCTTTCCCTTGTTCTAAAGTATTATCTTCAACAATCTTTGTTTCTGGTGGTAATGTTTCTAATATATCACTTGCCATATCGTAAGTTTTTCCATTTAATGCACTTGGATCCCCATATATGTTATATGTTACAACTTTTCCGCCTGTTATTCCTTGAATATAGATTGGGAAATCGTATGTATTTTTAAATTTATAATCTAAATATCCATATGCAACTGTTGCGTCTAATCCTGGTGTTGCATATCCAACAGACATAGAATGATTTGTTCTTTCAGTTGACCTTATGTTAGATCTCATAACTGCCCTATATAAAGTTGTTGAAACTTGGCATATACCCCCACCAATGCCAGGCTCTACTTTATTTCCAACGTATGTTCCTGCTTCTTTGAACCCTGCTTCTTCTGTTCTTGGACCAACTACCTCATTAAAGCTGAATACTTCTCCAGGCATAACAATTGTTCCGTTAATTTTTTTTGTTGCTAATTCTATATTACTGCATCTCCCTGGTGCTGAAGTACCATAACTTGTTGAGAATGATCCTATAACTCCATTTATTTTGGATAAATCTTCTGATGTAATCTCTGCTTTTGTCACTTCAGGCTCAACTACTACAGTTTCTTCAGAACCCACTATTCCATTTATAGCTTCTTTAAGTGTTGAATCAAGTTGATCTTCATTAATAGTTATACCATCTACTTCCGGTTCTACTGAAATATTTCCTCCTTTTATCAAAAGAGTAGCATTTTTAGGAGACTCGCTTACTTCATTTATTAAATTTTTTTCAAAATCTTTAAGTTTATCATCATTATAACTAAATTTCATTTCTATATCAGCTTTTTTCTTACCCTTAATAGCTGCATATTTATGTACTATTCCATATTCTTTCCCAAAATTATAAGCTTCATCAACTGTAGAATCTAAATCATAATCTGGATCTATATCTGAATAAACCAACTCAAATGTTTTATCTTGTACATTAATTTTAAGCTTTTTATCACTTATTGGACCAACAAGCTCTGACTTTAATTTTGCTTCCGCCTCTTCTTTAGTCATCCCTCCAATATCTATGTTTTGAACCATAACCCCTGGGTATATTTTATCATTCCATTTTTCAATAGCATTATTTACAGATATGTAGTAAGCTGACATCCCAGCTAATACAATTACTAATGCTGCACTAGAAATAAGTATCCCCTTTCTTCTAGCTGATTTCTTCTTGGAAATCCTAGTTTTTTTTTCATAACTACTTCTCACTAATTGCCTTCCCCTTCCAAAGAATTTATAAAAATATGTAAATTTATTAATACATAATTGATGACAATCTACACTGCTCTGCAAATTGCCATCAATACTACTATTATATCATATTCTACTTTATATATGATAGCGTGAATATCACATATAGTCTATCAATTTCTAGCTAACCTGTACCTTGGCTCTGATTTTTGAAGTCTCTCCATCATAATCAAATGCTTCTATAGTAACTGACAACTTATTTGGATTAACTTTACCTACTTCTTTTATAGTATAACTTGTCTTATCTTTATCTACTGTTCCTACCCATTCATTATTTAAGAATATATTATATCCAAGTAAATCTATGTTGGTGTTCTTATTCCAAGATACATATATTTTTCCTTTTTCCATTCTAGCTTTTAATCCACTTATTATATCTGGCTGAATTAACAAATCTATATTATCTGGTCCCCAATTTGCATCTACTGGGTTTCCAACACCTGTAACTTTCTGTCCTTCACTATACTGCCAAATTCTCCACCGTGTCCATCCTCCAATATCTGGCGGAATTCTTGGATTTATAGGAACATTTGTATACATAGCAATCCATAAAGGCATATTTTTTAGTGGATATCCTTTTCCTTTAATATAAAAATTATTATACAGTTCAATAAAAAATAATCCAGTATAAAGCATAAGTCTTCTTCTTGTCTTTTTTTCAAATCTCTTTCTAAACCTATCTATCCAATCAATAAGTGTTTTAGTTGAGATACTTTTATCAACTGGAGTCTCAATATCTAATACTGGAAGTAAATCTCCATAATCTTTTTCACCAAATCCACTTTGTAGTGTACTTATAAAATCATCACATTGCCTATCTGCATCAGTAAGATCATATGAAGGTACTCCAAAGTGATATGCCCCTACAGGTATTCCATAATTTCTAGCTTCTTTTGCATAATTTAAAAATTTTTTATCTACTCTGAATCTTCCTGATCCTGAACCAGAAGATCTTAAATATAAAAAATCTACTTTAGTTGCTATGATATTGAATTGTACACTTTGGGTATATTCATTTATATCTATTCCAAATAGACTTTTTGCATTTTTATTCTGCATAATGCCTCCAACTCAAAAATACTTTTCTACCATATAATTATTAATTTATAAATAAAAAAATTACTTATAATCTGGAAATATACTTTCCAAATTATAAGTAATTTTGTAAAACAGATTTTAAATTATCTACTAACTTTCATTGAATCTTCTATAATCATGTCTATTAATTCTGCAAATCCAATATTAAGAGCTGCAGCACTCTTTGGAATTAAGCTGTTCTTTGTCATTCCTGGTAATGTATTTACTTCTAATATATATGGAATTCCTTCTTTAGTTACTATCATATCTACTCTTGAATAAACTTCACACTTTAAAGCTTTATAAGTAGATAATGCCATTCTCTCTACTTCTGCATGTAATTCTTTTTCTAATTCAACAACAACTTCTTCTGCCCCACCATCATTATACTTTGATGCAAAATCAAAGAATTCTGCTTTAGGCCTTATTGCTATTACAGGAAGCATTTTATCTCCATATACAGGGCAAGTTATTTCATCACCCTTAATAAATTTTTCAATCATCACTTCTGAATCCCATTTAAATGCTTCTTTTACACAGTTTTCAATTTCTTTTTCTTCTTTTACTACAAATGTAGCAACACTTGATCCTCCATGAGTTGGTTTTACAACTACAGGATATCCTAATTCATTTATTTTTTCATAATCTATTTCATCATTCTTAGTTAAGTTAATCCAAGGTGCAGTTCTTATGTTTGATGCCTTAAGAATTGATTTAGTGACATCCTTATCCATACACATTCCACTACTTAATGGACCACATCCTGAATAAGGTATTCCAAGTGTTTGAAGTACTGATTGAACTGTTCCATCCTCACCAAATTGACCGTGTAATGCTAAAAGAGCAAAATCTATATCCTTAACTTTATTAATAATATCTTCTTTTTTATCTATTATAATTGATACAACTTCATATTTATCTTTATTAATATTTTCTACTATTGATCTTCCACTATTTAATGATATTTCTCTTTCAGATGAAATACCGCCCATTATTACTCCAACTTTCATTTATTAACTAACCTCCAAGCTTAAACTACATTTCATTATATTTATATATTAATAAAATAACTCTGTAAATGAAAGAACCACAATTAATTTAAATTTTATTAACCGTGGTTTTATTTTTAGTAATTCTATATAAAACTTATTCCTTTTGTATTGTTTTATAATATTTGCATAAATAATTTACTGGACACTGACTACATTTAGGATTTCTAGCAGTACAACATCTTCTTCCATGAAATATCAATACATGATGCATTAAAGTCCATTCTTTTTTAGGAAATTCTTTCTGCAACTGCTTTTCTACTTCTAGAACATTGTCTGAATCAGCAAGTCCCAGCCTATTAGATACTCTAAATACATGAGTATCCACAGCTATTGATGGAATGCCAAAAGCATTCGAAAGTACAACATTTGCAGTTTTTCTTCCCGCTCCTGCAAGAGACATTATTCCTTCCATAGTTTTAGGAACTTCTCCATTAAAATTTTCTTTAAGCTGTCTCACCATTAATATTAAATTCTTAGATTTATTTCTATATAAACCTATTTGCTTTATTCTTTCCTCTAATTCATCATTAGTTAGCTTTAAGAAAGAATCCACATCCGGATAATCTTTAAATAAAGTTTCTGTAACTTCATTAACTTTTTTATCTGTTGTTTGTGCTGATAATATAGTTGCTACTAATAATTGAAAAGGAGTTTTAAAATTTAATTCACACTGTGCATCTGGATATGTTTCTTTTAAAATCTCAGCGATTTTCTTTGTCCTTGCTTTCATATTTTTCTCCTTATTTATACACTCCTCTGTAACTTTCAGGCAGAAGTTTTGCTATACTTCTCATTAGTATATCCATACATTTATCTTCATATTCGTGTTTATCTTCTCCCTTTTCTCGTACAGGGAATTCAATTTTATTTCCTATATTTATAGTGACATCTGAATAATGCCACTTTTCTCCTCCCATATCTCCATTTTTACTTATAGGTAGAAGTTTTTCAGTTCCACTCATTCCAATAGGTATTATTTCCGCCTTTGCCATTCTTGCAAATAATAGTACACCTTTTTTTCCTTCTATCATAGCACCAGTTCTACTTCTTGTTCCTTCTGGAAATATTAATATATCACTACCATCTTTTAATGCCCTAACAACTTTAGTAATTGCCTCTTTATCTGCTGAATTCGGTGTAATAGTTATATTTTTAACAAGTTTTGTTCCTATTCTTGTTACCGGATCATCAGATAACTTCTTTCCAGCTATAAAATATGGGTCGCTTTTTTCTTTAAGAATCTTATTTAGTACAATACCATCCGAATTACTTAAATGGTTACACACAAATATCCTTGGCTTTTTAACTTCATCTATATTTTCTAATCCATTTACAGTTAAATTGGCATACTTATTTATATATCCATCTGTAAGCCTTTTAGCAAACTTTACAAGCATATCATCTGGTAATATTTTCAGAATCCTCACTACTATTGGAGATAACACCCTTATCCACTCCCTTTAAATGAATATTTATTATAATTAATTATGTAATATAATTATTGAAATCTAAATTACTCATAATATTATATATACTTTTATATTTAATTGCAATTAACAAGGCCATATCACGTTTTTAACACTTTATCTTATAATCAGTAATATTACCTCTATGCAGTATTCTATATGATATAATTGTAAAATATTTACTCTAACTTTACAATACATGTATCATAAAATATAAGTAACTTAATATTTATATTATTTTTTAATTATTCTATCTCTATATTCATTTAAATATGGTGATTCAAATTTAATTTTTTCTATTTCACCATCATTTAGATACAATGCCTTTCTTATCATTGTATTTCTTTTTAATACATTTTTTCCTCTCCAGCCACATGAAGTTTTTTTGAAAGTATCTTTAAATTCACTATTGCCCATATTTATTATAAAATCTTCATTATTTTCATTCATAAAATCCATGGCTTTAAATTCTTCTATAACTGAATTTTCAGCCTTTTCATTATAAGGACACTTAAGCTGGCAGCTGTCACAACCAAAAACTCTACCATCAAGCTTTTGGATTTCCCAGTCTTCAAGTTCTTTTTTTTGAGTAATATATGAAAGACATATATTACAATTTTTCATTTTTGGATTTATAGCTTTAGTTGGACATTCACTATAACATATATTACATTCACCACATTCTTTAAATAAGTCTATTTCATCAAATGTTCGTTTATCTTCATCATATATTTCTAAATCTGTTATGATTTCTGCTAAAAAAGTATATGAACCATGTTTTTCTGTTATAACTAAATTGTTTTTTCCTATAAATCCAACTCCTGAAATATAAGCAAGATATCTTTCAGGTAGTGAATTACTATCAACAAATCCCTTTGCTTTCCCACCATAACTTTCAATTATCTTACATATTTCATTTAAATATTTATTTACTACAAAATGATAATCTATTCCTCTTGTATATACTGAAAATCCATTTTGAATATTATTATTCACATAAAGATAGGGAAAAGCTATAGATATTATAGTTTTCCCCCCATCAAACCACTTATTTGCATCAATACGTAGTTCTAATTCACTTTCCTCAAACTCGTTTTCTAATTTTTTTTCTTTTCTATATTTAAAAAAGTCTTTTAACTCGTCAAATCTTCTTACTTTAATAAATCCTACTGAATCTATACCTAAAGAAAGGCAATAATTTATTATATCTTGTTTTACTCCCATGCTTTTTTCCTCTAAATAACCATATCATTAAATATTTTTCTTTTTCTACCTTGAATATCTTTTATTTCAATAATAGATGCCTTTGGTCTGTTTGGCAATATATTTTTTGCTCTAATTCCTACTGCTGTAGCTCCTTCTGGTACATTGTGAAGGACAACAGAATTTGCTCCTATTTTTGCATTATCTCCAACTTTAATTGGACCTAATACTTTTGCACCTGTTCCTATAAGAACATTATTTCCTATTGTAGGATGTCTTTTTCCAGTATGTTTTCCTGTTCCCCCAAGGGTTACTCCATGATATATAGTAACATTATCACCAATTTCTGCTGTTTCACCAATAACAACTCCCATTCCATGGTCAATAAATAGACCTTTTCCTATGGTTGCTCCCGGATGAATCTCTATACCTGTAAAAAATCGTGATATCTGTGATACTAACCTTGATAAAAAAAACATTTTATGCTTATAAAGAAAATGTGAACACCTATATGCTATTAAAGCATGAACGCATGGATATAATAATAATACTTCTATTTTACTTTTAGCTGCTGGATCTTCATTTAATATTCTTTGTAAATCATAATTTAATCTTTTAAACACAGCTATATTCTCTCCTCTCGTATAATTCAGCCTAATTTATACTAATCAAATAGTCCCATAGATATATATTTTTCTCCTCCATCTGGAGCCATTGCTAAAACCTTTTTACCTTTTCCAAGCTTTTTAGCTTCTTCAATTGCTGCATATATTGCAGCTCCTGCTGATATACCAACTAGCACACCTTCTTTATCTGCAAAAGCTTTAGCTGTATCAAATGCGTCTTTATCTTCTACTTTAATAATTTCATCTACAAATTCTTTTTCATAAATACTTGGAACAAAGCCTGCACCTATACCTTGTATTTTATGCGCTCCTGGATTTCCTCCACTTAATACTGGTGAAGTTGCTGGTTCAACTGCTATAGTTTTAATATTAGAATTTTTCTTTTTTAAACTTTTAGAAATTCCAATTACTGTTCCACCAGTACCAACACCAGCAACAAATGCATCTAAGTCTGGAATATCCTTATATATTTCTTCTGCAGTAGTAGCATAATGTTTTTCTGGGTTAGCTATATTTTCAAATTGTTGTGGTATAAAATATCCATCACCACTTCCAATTTCTAATGCTTTTTCAATGGCACCTTTCATTCCTTTAGCACCTTCTGTTAATACTAATTCAGCTCCATATGCCTTTATTAAATCTCTTCTTTCCTTACTCATTGTTTCAGGCATTACAATAATTACTTTATATCCTTTTAATTTTCCTATAAAAGCAAGTGCTATACCTGTATTTCCACTAGTAGGTTCTACAATTACAGATCCTTCCTTTAATAATCCTTCTTTTTCTGCTCTTTCTATCATTCCTAGTGCAGCTCTATCCTTAACACTTCCACCTGGATTAAACTTTTCTAATTTCACATAAACATCTGCAATATTTTCATCCTTAATTAAATTATTCACCTTTAAAATTGGTGTATTTCCTATTAAATCTAAAACTCCATTATAAATCATACCCATAATCCTCCTTGAATCTTATTTATATTAGTTGGTTCTAATTATTTTTATAAATATTAATTTTAAATCATAGTTCTTAAAAATCTTGTTGTATAAATTGTAATAATAAATTTATATGCTTTTAATCTAATGTAAATTATTTGTGCACTAATAATTTAAATTTATATAATAAAAAAACCTCATCTTCTATAATATCTATATTATAGAGACGAAGTAACATCCGCGGTTCCACTCTAATTAGGTTAAATAAACCTCACTTTAATTCAGCACTAACATGCAATATCACTATAACGGGTGAACCCGGAGAACCTTACTATAATTCAAGTTTCAACTCCAAAGGGCACTTCACATAAATTCCCACATGAAAAGATCTCAGCTTTCTTTTCTCTCTGTTAAGCTTCCTTTATGCTACTCTCCTTTTTCACAGCTTTTTAATTCTGAGTGTTTTGATAAACTTTATATATTTATTATATTCAAAATAAAAAAAAAGTCAACACTTTTACGATTTTTTTCATAAAGTGTTGACCACATATTTAATTTTTCTTTTTCCATAAAGGATATAAAAATTCATCTATTATATCATGAATTATTACTATCCCTACAAGCTTTTCTTCTTCATCTATTACAGGCACACAGTTTAAGTCATACTTAGCCACTGCTTCTATTGCCTCATTTATTTCATCTTCATGTCGCACATGTGTCACTGTAGTATCCATTATTTCTTTAATCTTAGTATTAGTATCATATATTATTAAATCTCTTATAGGTACTACCCCTTCAATTTTATCTTCTTCATTTGTAATATATATATAATACATAACTTCTTCATCTGGTTTCATTTCTTTTAATAGATCTATTGCATCTCCAACAGTTATATCCAAATTAACAGAAATAAAATCCTTACTCATTATACTACCAACAGTTTCATCTTCGTACTGTAAAAGTTCTTTTACTTCATCTGCATCTTCTTTTTCTAGATTTATAAGAATTTTTTCTCTTTCTTCTTCATCTAGATCATCAAGCAAATCCGCAATCTCATCACTAGGCATATTTTCAAGTACTTCAACTGCCTTACTGTCAGATAATTCTTTTATTATAGCTCCCTTATATTCAGAATCTATTTCTTCAAGAGTATCTGCTGCTAAATCTTCATCTAATGATTCCAAAACTTGCTTTCTTGAGTTAGTATCAAGATTTTCTAATATATCTGCCAAATCTGCAGGATGCATCTTTGATAATTTCTTATAAGGTACAGAAATTTTTAAGTTGTTATCTACCATTTCAACAGACTCAACATCGTCCCATCTTAAAACAGTATCTTCAGTACTCTTTCCTAATATCTTATAAATAACTTTCATAAAACCAGCAATACCTAATCTTCTGTAATGTGCAAAAGTTCCTATTTCAACTCCTACGACTCTATACTCACCTGCAATAAGTGCAATTCTTAAATCATTAACACGTACAACCTGCTTTCCATTAATATCTACTATTTTTTTATCTAGTAGATTTTCTGAAAGAAGATAAGTATATCTCATAGGAAGTATTTCTTTACTCCCTTTAGTTCTTATCTTTACTTTTCCATCTTTTTCTATAAACTCTATATATCTGAATTCGTAATGAAAAGTAACTCCATCTTTTTTTAATTTATATCCAATTACTCTTGGATATCCTTCCTCTGTAGTTACATACACATCTTTCAAAGTTCCCAAAACATCATTAAATTCGTCATAAACCTTCCTATTTAAGATATTTGTATATAGAAACATGGTTAATTTCTTCATAAAGATTCCTCCTACTTCTACACAGAGAGAAGCAGGTTAAATTAAAGTTTAACTAATATATTAATTGAGACTAATGATTGATAAATGGCTTCTCTCTGATAAATATTTAATTTTTTTCGTATGATATTTACTATTCTGAGGTCCACCCTCCATCATTTACACTCCTTTTAACTCAAAAAATTAATAGCAACTTAAAAATATGCTCATATAAAAGCAGTTTTTTAATAAATCACGTATATTTTTCTAAATAACGTAATTTGCCTCTTATTTATTATATTACATACATTATAAAAGGCAATAATATTTTCTATACTTAATATTATATTTTTATATTTAACTATTGCTTATTTTTTTGGAATACATACCACTCATTATTGTTTGTAAACTAATTATGCTTATGTTAATATACATTAAGACTCAAAATTTAATATTCATATTTTTTTAAATATTTTTAGTAAATTTATAGTTTTTGGATAAAGCAAAAAGTTATTAAATATACAAATTAGAAATTGTTTTTTTAATTTTAGTAAATACTACTTACTATTTTAATTTTAAAAACTTTATTCTAAAATCTTTAAGAATTGGAGTAATTATATATATGAAACTTTGTAAAGAATTTTTACCTATAAGCAAAGAAGATATGCGTGATAGAGGCATAGATCAATTAGATTTTATAATAGTTTCTGGGGATGCTTATGTAGACCATCCTTCATTTGGAACTGCAATAATAGGAAGAACTCTTGAATCTCAAGGATTTTCAGTAGGTGTAATAGCACAGCCAGACTGGCATAGTGCTGAAGACTTCAAAAAACTTGGAAGACCTAAATATGGATTCCTTGTTAACTCTGGAAATATAGATTCAATGGTTAACCATTATACAACTGCTAAAAAAGTAAGAAGAGATGACTTATACTCTCCTGGTGGAGAAGCAGGACATAGACCAGATAGAGCTCTTATTGTTTATTGTAATAGGATAAGAGAAGCATTTAAAGATGTTCCAATAGCTATTGGTGGAATTGAAGCAAGTTTAAGAAGATTTGCTCACTATGATTACTGGGATAATAAAGTAAGAAGAAGTATCCTTGTAGACTGTAAGGCAGATTTATTAATGTATGGAATGGGTGAAAAAACTGTAACCCAAATTGCAGATATGCTTAGATATGGAGCAAACATAAAGAATATAACAAATATACGTGGAACATGCTATATGACTAATGATATTTCTAACATTAAAGATGCTGTTATAGTTCCATCTTTTGAAGAAGTATCTACAGACAAAAAAGCTTACAATGAAGCTTATAGACTTCAATATTATGAACAAGACTCTATTATAGGTAAAACTATAATACAAAAGCATGGTGATAGATATTTAGTTCAAAATAGACCTCAAGAAGATTTAACACAAGAAGAAATGGATATGGCATATGACCTTCCTTATACTAGAACTTATCATCCTATATATGAAGAAAAAGGTGGAATTCCAGCTATTCAAGAAGTTAAATTTTCAATTATCAGCCATAGAGGCTGTTTTGGTTCATGTTCATTTTGTGCATTAACATTCCACCAAGGAAGAGTTATACAAAATAGAAGCCAGGAATCTATAATTAATGAAGCAAAGCTATTAACAACATTACCTGATTTTAAAGGATACATTCACGATGTTGGTGGACCAACTGCTGACTTTAGACATAGAGCATGTAAGAAACAAGAAGTATATGGTACTTGTAAAGGAAAGCAATGTATGTTCCCAGAGCCTTGTAAAAATATTATAATAGACCATACTGAATATTTATCTTTATTAAAGAAAGTTAGAAATCTTCCAGGGGTAAAAAAAGTATTCGTACGTTCTGGTATAAGATATGACTATCTAATTCACGATAAAAATGAAGCATTCTTCCATGAATTATGCGAACATCATATAAGCGGTCAATTAAAAGTTGCTCCTGAACATGTAGTTCCTAAAGTATTAAACCAAATGGGTAAACCATCAAGAGAAGTTTACGATAGATTTGTAAAAAGATATTTTGAAATAAACAAGAAACTAAATAAAAAACAATACTTAGTTCCTTATTTAATGTCTTCTCATCCTGGTTCAGATTTAGATGCAGCTATAGAACTTGCACAATACATAAAACAAATGGGATATACTCCTGAGCAAGTTCAAGATTTCTACCCTACTCCTGGTAGTCTTTCTACTACTATTTATTATACTGGAGTTAATCCACTTACAGGAGAAGAGGTGTATACTCCAAAAACTCAAGAAGAAAAGGATATGCAAAGAGCATTAATCCAGTTTGCTGTACCTAAAAACTACAACAAAGTAAAAAAAGCTTTAATTAAAGCTCATAGAGAAGATTTAATCGGAAACGGTAAAGATTGTCTAATTGGATTTGCTCCTGGTAAAACTGGTTACCAAGGAAAACATAAAAATAATAAATCAAAAAATAATTCTAGCAGTAAATCAGATACATCTAAAAATTCTTCAGATAGACATTCAAATAGAAGTAAAAAAGCGTCAAACTCAAAACCATCAAGAAATTCTAGTAAAAGAAATTCTAATAAGAGACGTACAACTTATTAATATATAAAATAACTAAGGATAAACTGTTAATTGATATTTTCAAACAGTTTATTCTTTATTTTTTACTTTATTATACGATAATTGTAATGTGTAGCTCCCATACTTCCATATATCTGTAATTTTTTCATTTTTTGTAGCAAATATCTTTATATTAGTAATAAATAAGTTATCATATAAATATGCAAAAATAATAGGACAAGCATTATTTTTAAAATATATTTATGGTTTTAAAGTGAGGGAATATATGAAAAAAAATATCTATATAATGTTAAGCCAGACTAATACAGGCTGTTCAAGAATACTTCAATTTTTTACTCGTGCTCCTTATAATCATGCTTCAATTGCATTAGATGAAAACTTGGACTTTCTGTATAGTTTTGCACGTCAAAATTTATACATTCCGTTGATTGCTGGCTTTGTAAAAGAAGATATTAATAGTGGAATTTATAAAATACAAGATAATACTTTATGTGAAATTTATCGTCTATCAATTACTGAAGAACAGTATGATATTTTAGAAAAATCAATTCAAAAATTTAAAGATAACGAAAATAAATATCGTTATAATTTTGCTGGACTTGTCGCTATGCTTTTTAATATTCCTTTTGAAAGACAATATCACTATGTATGTTCACAATTTGTTGCTTATGTTCTCAAAGAGGCCAAAGTAGTAGAATTTGAAAAGCACTTTACTTTAATGAGACCTTATGATTTTAAATCTATTTCTGGATTAGATCTCATATACTCTGGCAAATTATCTGAATATAGTTCGTAATAAAAAATTAACAGTTAACAAATTACGATATCATAAAACTTTCACAAAATTGTTAACTGTTATTCTTTCTTAAAAACTACTCAATTCTCTTTAATTTTTCAAATCCATTCAATACGAAATTAATAATTATTAAGAAGATCAGTTCACCAATAACTGAGTATGGAAATACCTTTATTCCTCCTAATATAATTACTTCTTCTAACATAACTACTACAATTGAAACTATTATAAACCATATTCCTGTTTTATTTGCATAAGGTTTATCTAATAGTACTACATTTAAAACCATCATAATTCCCATAAGAATTAATGATAATAAATACATCTCCGTTTCTTTGCTTATATTTACTATAAACCCATATATCTGACTTACTTCTATAGTTAATTTAGATACTTTTATTATATAAATATATATCAAAACTACTATACCCATTACTATATAGCTTCCTGTAAATTTTAATATTTCAGACCTTAAATAAACATAGGTTATGGCTAAAACAATTAACGGCATAGTTATATGATTTAAATATATTATAGGTTTAAGATAATATATTATATTACTACTTTGAAGTATACATAGCATGAAAAGACCTATATGTCTTAATAAAAATAATGTAATTACAAATGTTAAATATATCTTTATCTTCTTAGGTGATACTTCTAAATTTCTTTTTAACGTAAAAAAGGATAAAAAAATTATAAGTAACAAAAATATATAATATGCAAAGTTCATGAAAGTTTTCACTCCAATCATATTCCTGTTACTTATATGTATTAAATTAATTATTCTTTTATACCTAAAAGTTTGATTCCACCTTTTACACATTGAATTCTAAGTGGAAAATCTGGTCCTTTTTCTCCATCTATATCTGTTACTATATCTTCATAGGATTCAACATACAAATCATCTGTTTTAAAGAAAATAACCTTATTAGAATCTAAATGCTCTCCCTTTAAAAGTTTAATAAATAGAGGTAATATTTCAATTATAGGTACTGCTTTAAATATAATTACATCTAGTTTTCCATCTGTAATTTCAGCTCGCGTTGCTAAATTAAGGTTTCCAGCAGTTTTTCCATTAAAAACAAGTAATAAATACATTTCGCCATCATAAGTACATTCTTTTGATGTAATCTTTACTTTTAACTTTCTAAAGTTTGGCAACTCCTCTAAACCTTTTAAATAATATGCAGCCTTACCAATTATATTTTTTAAATTAACATCTGTTTTTTGTGATACATCTGTAAATAACCCTGTACTTGCTACATTTATAAAATACTTATCATTTATTTTACCTACATCTGCTAATATAGGTTTTGAATCCAAAATTTGCTTACATGCTTCTTGTATATCCGCAGGCATATTGATAAACTTTCCAAAATCATTTGCAGTCCCAACTGGTAATATTCCTATTGGAAGGTCTATGTTTCTATTTTCCATGGCATTGACTACTGAATCCACAGTTCCATCTCCACCAGCTATTAATATATAAGCATATGTTTCATCAACTATATCTAATGCTTCTTCTAAGTTCCTTCCTCTTTGAATTCTATATGGAACTATAGTTAGTCCAACTTCCTGGTGCATTTTAACTATACTATCTAATTCGCTTATTATACTATTTTCTCCTGAATATGGATTGTATATAAATCTTACCTTTTTCAAAATATAAATCTACCTCCTAACATAGAAATATCTTTTAAAATTACATATCACAAATATATGAAAAATATATTACTCCAAATTTCATTTAAATACAACATAAAAAGTATTATAGCATTATATTTTCTAAGTGTCGAGATTTTAGCAAATATACATTTAAAGCCAATGTACGTATGTTCACTTATAGTATATATATTGTGATTAATTTGATTATTTTCACCCTAAAATTGGTATTAAAAATCTATTTATGCCTTATATTATTTGTATATATATGCTATAATAAATTTTTGTAAGTATTTTTTATAATTCTAGGAGTGATTTTATGAGGAAAAGTTGTATTCCAAACCTATTTACCTTTATTAATTTATCTTGTGGAATTGTATCTATATTATCAGTAATGAATAAAAATTATGCTATGGCAAGCATTTTTATCTTATTAGCAGGTTTGGTAGATAGATATGATGGACGTATTGCACGTTTCTTACAAGTATCCAGTGATCTAGGAAAAGAATTAGATTCTTTAGCTGACCTAGTTTCTTTTGGAGTGGCCCCATCTATCTTAACATATACATTATATGAGTTTTCTAATTTAGGACCAAAAGGGATAATTGGATATATAATATTACTTGTTTTCCCAATATGTGGTGCTTTTAGATTGGCTAGATATAATACAGCTACATTTGATGGTGTATTTACAGGTGTTCCAATAACAATAGTTGGATGCTTTATGGCACTATTTAATCTGCTTATTTTAGAATTAAAGGTATCAGTACCTTCATCTATCGTTGTAATATTGATGATTATTGGTTCTTATTTAATGGTAAGTACATTAAAATTAAAAAAAGTATAAAATATAATTTATTATAGTAAGACTCTGATCCATAAATGAATCAGAGTTTTATTTTTTCAACTAACTATTCATCATCACAATCTTCGTCATCTCTTGATGACGAATTTTGAAAATTAAGTTCATTATCTATCTCTGTAAAAATATGATCTTTAACTGTAGCTACTGACATATATTGATTTTTAATTTTACAGTATTTTAAATAAGCACTTTCACATTTATCAAGAGAATCTACTAGATTATCAATTAGGGATCCTACTCCATCTACCCTTTCTAATGCTTTTTTTACATCACTTTTTTTAGCTAAATTTATATTATATAGTTCTGCAGCCCCTGCAATAAGCAGTCTATAAGAATCCACATAACTTTTTAATAATCTGCTTAAATTATCTATATCATTATACTGATTTTTTGCTAAATCATCATACTTCATATTATCTTAATTCCTTTAATTTTTATACCAATTATTATATTTATATGATTCAATTCCATGGTTTAATATTATTTCTTCTTAATTTCATTGTTAGCATATTCATCATCTATATCCGAATATATATTAGTATTTTCTAAATAATAGTCCTTATAATTTTCGCTCATTACATTCATATCAACAAAATCTTCTAACATGTCCTCACTCTCTTCACTATCTCTAAAGACTTTTTTCAATTTATGTTCTTCAATGATTTTTCTTTGTTTATCTGATGTCAAATCCTTTACTTCTGATTTCATAGTACATTTATCACTTTTTATTTCATATTTTCTAACAGTATTCTCAAAAGTATCAATATAGTTTATGGGAACTATAAATTCATCAGGATATTCATATAACATTAGTTTACTGCCCTCCTACCTGCAATCCTTACCTTTCAATTTTTTAAAATAAGATTTAGGATATCTACATAATGGACATTTTTCAGGTGCTTCACAACCTTCATATATATACCCGCAATTTAAACATTTCCAATATGATTTCTTTTCTGAAGCAAAAATCATATTATCCTTTACCCTCTTAGCTAAATCAAGAAATTTTTCTTTATGACTTTCTTCAACTTCTTGAAGCTCTTTATAAAAATCAGCTATTTCATCAAACCCCTCTTCTCTAGCCATATTTTCAAAATTTTTATATACAACTTTACTTTCTTCAGCTTCACTAATTGCTGATTCTATAAGATTATTTTTTGTACAGCATACTCTATCTAAATACCTCTTATATACTTCTCTTGCATGAGCATACTCATTTAAAGCAATAGATTCAAACACTTCAGCAATCCACATATATCCTTCTGATTTAGCTTTTTCTGCATATAGATTATATTTATTTCTAGCTCTTGATTCACCAGCAAATGTCTTTAATAAATTTTTCTCAGTTTTGCTACCCTTAAGGCTCATCTTAAAATCTCCTAAGTATTATTTTATATCTTTATATATTATTCATATTTTTCTTATTCAGTTACACATACGTTAAAACTGATAAAATCAAATTCTGTAATATTTCTCATAAAGTTTTGTTTCTAATACTATATATGTATACTGTTATAAAAAACTTTTCAGCTCATGCAGTCTATTTAATTCCTTCAAAATTAAAATTCCCCACACTTTACATAAAATCATTCACTTAAAGTGTAGGGAATTAAAAAAATATATTACTAATCTATTGTAATCTTTTTATCCTGATCACAAGTTATAATTATCTCCTGATTATCTGTTCCTTTTGTTATTAATTTTACCCTATGTCCCCAAAGCTCCTGAACATATCTAAGAGTTTCTTTTGCATAAGACAATTCTAATGCTCTTCCATCAAAAATATTTTCTAAAGTAAGAGTATAATCCTTTTTATCCATATCAGTTACTCTAACATATGGAATATTCCCCATACCTGAAGTATAGCTTAATGTATCTCTTATCTTCTTCCAGCCTTCCTCATCAGATATTTCTTCTATTACTGTATCAAATGTTCTATGATTATACTCAAATAAATTCAACTCTTCACAAAGTTCCTTAGTTAAATACCTCCTCAAGAAAGATGAATCCCTTTCTATCTCTCTTACTTCAAATATTTTATCTTTTCCATATTTCTTATCTAAATCTTCAAATATTTTAAAACCTATATAATATGGATTCAAACCACCTATCATTGGAGCAATTACATCATTATGACGTTTTAAAAATTCTAAATGAAGATCTTGTGGAAGATCGAGCTCCTTTAAAATATTATAATGTGTATAGCTTGCCCATCCTTCATTCATTATCTTAGTTTCTATCTGCGGAATAAAGTACTCTGTTTCTCTCTTAACAATTTTTAAAATTGATTTTTCCCATTCAGAAAGAGATCCATGCTCTATTATAAATCCCATAACGTCATCATCAGGCTCTAATGGAATTTTTTCTACATTAGGAGGTTCTATCTCTTCATAAACATCGAGTATGCTCCTATTTTCTTTTTTATATTCATACTCATCAAGCATATTTTTCTTTATCTCTTCATCTGAAAGTTCCTTTACCCCGATTGATCTACCTATCTGATATCTTATTGCATGAGCAGCATCTAAAATTCTCTCTACTTTAACATACCCAATACTAGGGTCATCAATATATGAGCGTATAATCTTTGCATCTAAATTAAACATTTCTAAAGTATACTTTGCATTAGTAGCCTGTTTAAATAATCTATTATTCTTAAAAAAATCATTATGTCCATACACATGAGCCATAGTTAATATTTGCAAAAGTAGAGTATTATCTTTCATAAGATATGCAAGACATGGGTCTGAATTTATTACCATTTCATAAGGAAGACCAGTAAGATTTAAGGAATAGAGTGTTTTGCTTTTTTCATATGACTTACCAAAGCTCCAATGAGGATACCTTGATGGCATTCCAACATAAGCTTCATAACCAATCATTTCATTAAAACCAATAAGCTCAAACTCTTGAGGATAATAATCTAATCCATATTCTTGAACTTTAGCTTCTATTTTTTCATTCCATTTTTCAAGATCTCTTATACTATATTTCAATTACTCTTCCTCCTTTAACTCCTTCCTTAACATAATCTTAAGTGCATCCCATAAATCTTTTTTTTCTTTTATTATTACAGGAACAAATTTGGGATTATCTATTTCTTTCTTAAATTTATGATACATTGTTGTAGTATATGTGGATGGAAGTAATTCTGCATATCCAAATAAATTACTTACCTCACATATCTTTTTTACAGCTTCAATTGCTCTTTCATTATCTTCAGACCAGTTGTCACCATCACTTGCATATATGCTATATATATTCCATGCAGAAACAGGATATTTTTCTTCTATTACATTTAAAGCTTCCTTTATTCCACTAGATATATATGTTCCTCCCGATTCTGATTTATGAAAGAATTCAAATTCATCTACTCGCTTAGCTACAGTTGTATGATATATAAATTCGAAAGCTATATTATTGTATTTTCTCTTCAAAAAAGTAGCCAATACAAAAAAGTACGATCTAGCAAGATATTTTTTAGTAACATCCATTGAACCTGATGCATCCATTATAAATATCATAACAGCATTACTTTCTTTTCTAGGCTTCATCTTTACTCTGTAATATCTAAGATCATCTTCTCTAAATGGAAATCTTTCTAATTCATCTTCCATATCCATTTCTCTTAGAGCTCTTTTCTTGCCCTGTTTTCTAGCTATCTTAGTCATTACAGTCTTTTTCTTTGCAAGTCTTGGCCTTATACCATGAAGCTGATATCCCCTCTTTTTGCCACTCGTTTCAGTTATTATTTCAGAATATTTTTTCTTATCTAAATTAGGAAGATCTAAATCTTCAGATATATAGTCCATAAGTTCTTCAAGTGTAATTTCTGTTTCATAAACATCATCACCCTCTTGATTTCCAGCACCCTGCTTTCCTTGTGCCATCTGTTTCTTTCCATTTCCAATTTTATCTCCACGTTGTTCATCACCAACTCCAGTTGCTACCCCTTTAGAGTTTCTTCCATATACAAACTGATATTCCTTAATTCCCTTAATAGGAATTTTGAATTTCTTATTTTTACTTTCTCCAACAATACTTTCCTCTGATAATATATCTCCTAGGTTTTCTTTTATAGATTTTTCTACTAATTGTCTATGCCTTCTTCTATCTTCTATGGATCTATCATGATCAATCTGATTATTTGTATAGTCTCTAAAAATAGCCATGGCTCTTTAATCTCTCCATAGGTTATTAGCAGCATATTTTAATATTACATCACAGCAGTGAAGGCAATAGCCGTTTTTCTTCATTTCTTCAACCATAGAATTATACTTCTCAGCCTGTTCTTTATCCCTTACTTTGGATTTAGTTATAATTCTAGATAAATCTTTAACTGAAGCAGTAAGTTTCTTTTCTATTGCTTCTTTCAATGGTTCATATGATGTATAATCAAGTTTTCCACCCTTTCTTATAATGTAGAACATATAAGAAGTTACATCTGATCTAAATCCCTTAGCCGAAGCTGCATAAACACCAATCTGCTCTTCTATACTTCTCATAAAGTCTTCATCTGGGTTAAGTTCTTCACCTGTAGATGCATCTTTTATCTTGCTCTTATTAACATAAGCTTCTGCATTATCTATATAATTATTGAAAAGACTTTCAGCCTGTTCTCTAAACGAATGAATAAATGCTTTTGTAATTTCTCTTTCAAGAATCTTATTATATTCTTTTCTAACATTATCTTGAATAAATCCGAGATATTTTTTCTTTTCATCTGAAGCAATATCTAATTCTTTAACTGACTTTATCATGCTTTCCATTATACTCAATGGGTTTATACAATCATATTCTGATTCTGAAAGTGCATTATCAATAGCTTTTATAATAAATCTAGTACTTATACCTTTCATACCTTCATATTGACCTGCTTCTTCTCTAAGTTCAGTTATATCTATCTTCTTAGTAGTTCCTTTTTCAACTATTTCTTCGCCGTTATAAATCTTAAGCTTAGTCATAGCATCAACTTTTGCAGATGGAACTAACCTTGAAAGAATTGCAAACATAGCGGCAACTTCAATAGTATGAGGTGCTATGTGAGCTTTGAAATTGCTCTTTCTAAGAATCTTTTGATAAATCTTAACTTCCTCATCTAGTTCTAAGCAGTAAGGAACTTCTATTTTAACAATTCTATCTAATATAGCTTCATTTGTATGATCAGACTTGAATTTATTCCATTCAGCTTCATTTGAATGGGCAACAATAACACCATCAAAATATATCATTGAACCTTTACCTGGTGATGGTACTGATTTTTCCTGAGTAGCAGTAATAATTGTATGAAGATACTCAACATCATTTTTAAATACTTCAATAAATTCAACAAGTCCTCTATTACCAACATTAAAAGCACCATTTAAAGAGAATATTCTTGGGTCATCTTCTGAATATAAATCCATTTTTGAAATATCAATTGAACCTGTAAGTATTGAAGTATCCTGATTATTAGGGTCAACTGGTGGTACAACACCTACACCCTTTCTTGATCTTATAGAAAATCCTGTCCTCTCTACTGGAAAATCTTCATACATACCATTTAGTTCATGCATTAATTTATATCTACATACTGGACATAAATCTCCTTCTATTTGAACTCCAAGCATTTCTTCAAATTTTGGTCTCAAATGCTTTGGAATCAAATGAAGAGGTTCTTCATGCATTGGACATCCTTTTAATGCAAATACAGGTTCACAATCTTCTATTGCTGATTTTAAACTTTCTACTATAGAAGATTTACCTGCACCAACAGGCCCTACCAAATACAAAACTTGTCTAGCTTCTTCACCCTTCATGGCTGCTGATTTAAAATAATTAGCAAGTTTCATAATAACCTTATCAATTCCATAAAATTCATTTTTAAAGAAACCATATTTTCTTATTACATCATTTCCATATATCTTTCTAATACGTGGATTTTCTTCACCCTTTAATTCTTCAACGCCTTTACTTATAATCATGTCATAAATTCTTTTATGTGCTAATTTAACAATTTCAGGGTGTTCCTTAACGATATCAAGATATTCAAGAAAAGTTCCTTCAAATTTTTCTTTATTGGATCTTTCTCTATCTGTTTCTATAAATTCCTTAAAGTTCATACTCATAAACACTCCCCTCCTAATTACAATATATTCATCTAAAAGGTTACAGTATGACTATTTTTTTCAGTTATCTAAATTTAAAAATTTATCTTATAACTACTTATATTAATTATTATGTTATATTATTCATAAATAAAAAAAGAATTGAGCAAAAACTCAATTCTTTTTATTTACTTAAAAACCTTATTTTCTATTTTTTAATTGATAATTCAACATAATTGATTTTAATCTATTTTTCATATTAACTCAGTTATAAGTTATATAGAAATATTATTTTACAGTATTAGGTTCTGGATAGTCTACACCTTTAGTATTAACCTTAATTGACTTAATAACTACATTTTTTTCTGGCTTATCATGAGAATCAGTCTTTACTTCTGATATTTTTTCAACAACATCCATTCCAGATATAACTTTACCAAATGCTGCATACTCCCCATCTAGATTAGGTGCTGATCCTGTCATTATAAAAAATTGACTTCCTGCACTATTAGGATTACTAGTTCTTGCCATAGAAAGAACTCCTTCAGTGTGTTTTAAAGAATTTGCAAATCCATTAGATGTAAACTCACCTTCTATAGCATATCCTGGACCTCCCATACCATTTCCATTAGGATCTCCACCTTGTATCATAAAATTCTTTATAACTCTATGAAATGTAAGATTATCATAAAACCCTTTATTAGCTAATGAAATAAAATTATTCACAGTATTTGGTGCAATTTCTGGATATAATTCTGCTTCAATAGTTCCAAAATCCTCAACTTCAATTGTTGCTATTGGAAGATTTTTATTCTCTTCATCAGAGCTTTTCGTTACTTCATTAGTTGTTGTATTTTCTGTTTTTGTACTTGTAGAAGAATTACCACAGCCCATAAGAATCATAGGAAAAATACATACAACTGATAATATTAATTTCAAAAACCTTTTCATATTCTATTCACCTTATCCTTTTCCTCATATTAAATTTCAACTTTTTACAATTTTTATAATTACATATATTTTAAAAAGTTTTTTATTTTAAGTCAAATCTAGTGGATAGAATAATCTAAATTATAGCCATATTAATATAAATATTTTAATATTTAATGAAACTAGACTCACATTCTTTTGTTTAATAAGTTCCACTATACAAAAATAAATTTTGGAGTATAACTTATCGAAATAAATAACTATACATCCTAATATATGAAAGTCTTCATTTTTTAACATGGAATATATTATTAATTCATAAGCATACTATTTATGACAACAATTTAAGGAGATGTTTTACATGGCAAAAGCAAAAGATTACGTAGATTCATCAATGTCTACACTAAAAAATACAACAAGTTCATTACAACAAGCTTTATCTTCTGCTGAAAAAGCTGATAATAAAGCAAAAATTCAATCTGCTATAGACTCAATTAATAGTGCATGTCAACAATTATCTAGTTATCAAGACTAGTAAAAAAGAAGGTCTAACACTAAAATTAGGCCTTCTTTTCTATATTATAAAAATAATTTTTATTATTAATAGTCCTTATGCTTTCTTTTATCATAATGATCTTGTACATTCATAAGTGCTTCACCAAATCTTTGATAGTGAACTACTTCTCTTTGTCTTAAGAAACGTAATATTTCTTTTATGTCTTGATCATCTGTCAAATTAATAAGCCATTCATAAGTTGCTCTTGCTTTCTGTTCAGCAGCCATATCTTCATGCAAATCAGCTATTACATCATCTTTATTCTGTATATAAGTTGCTGTCCATGGATTTCCCTGTGCATCTGAATAATATAATCCTTTTCCATGATCAGTATAGTGCCCTGCAAGACCAGCTTTCTTTATATCTTCTACAGAAGCATTATCCATTAGCTGATAAATCATAGTAGCAATCATTTCTACATGAGCCATCTCTTCTGTACCAATATCAGTTAATAATCCTTTTGATTTACCTGTTGGCATAGTAAATCTCTGATTTAAATATCTAAGAGCTGCACTTAATTCACCATCTGGTCCTCCATATTGAGACATTAAAAATTTAGCCATTCTAAGATCATTACATTTTAAATTTATTGGATACTCTAATTTTTTAACATAATACCACATTAATAAAATCCCCCTTAATCACATAATTCCCAAGGCCAAGGCTGATTTACCCATTTCTCTGGATTCTGAATATATGTAGCACCTAAATTTTTTAATGGACCATAGCATATTTCATATTCTTTAATTAATTCATTCAATTTCTTAGAAACTTGCTGATAATCTTCTTTAGCTTTTTTATTATTTGGGAAATTATCAAGATAAAGATTTAATTCTACAGCTGCAAACTGTAATTTTTGTATTTCATAAGTTAATTTTTGTACATCCATAGTTATCTCCTTCGTTTATCTTCTAAATTAGCATTTATTCTTTTTATAAGGTCTATATAAATCTGCAAATAATGTGCCTCTACACAACGCTTCACTTATTGAGTAAAGATTTTCATATTTTTGAAGAACTATATATGCACGAGCATATTCTAATTTCTCACATTTAGACATATATATCATCCTTTCATAATGAGTATATTTCATAATACTCTATAACACATAAAAATGTTACATATTTAACTGTTGTAAAATTAGATATCTTCTTTATATTCTTTCTCAAGCATTTTTCACTTACTTCAATTCCGGTAACTCCATTATCTATATAAAATAAGATGCTATTATCACTTTTTTCATCCAAAAATCGAGTAATTTCATGTTTTGAAACTAATAATTTTGGAAATAAATCAAAATTATACATGTTCTTTAGAACTAATAAATGATATTATTAAGATAAATGGGAACCTATAATTTTATGGAGATCATGTTTAAGCGTAATATTATTATCTAAATTAGAAGAAAAGGTTAATCTTCATTATTATGATTTCTATTGAAAACAAAAGGAGGTAATATATTATGTTAGTTACAAGTACAGGAATTATAGACGGTATAATTCAAAATCAATACGGTGGTCATGGAGAATACTTTTATATATTATTAAATTAAACAAGAGGGCTGTCAGAATAACTAAGTGTAAATTAGTTACTCTGATAACCCTCTTACTATTAACTATATAAATTATTTTTATTATCTGCAATCTTCAGGAGTAAAACTACAATATCCCATCTTATCACATTCTTTTTTCATATCATCCCACTTAGCTTCACTTTCAATAGTTTCTAATGCTGTAGGATATAATATATAGTTTTCTTTGAAAATATGATCTTTTAATTCAAAGCAAATCGCATTCGAAAGTCTTTTTAATTCTTTTTTATACTCTTCAAAGTCTAAATCAGAAACAGACTCACTTAATTTCTTTAATTCTTTTTTCTTTTTTCTTAAATCATCATGTTCAAGTCTCATTATTCTAGTTGGACCTGTAACACCTTTTACTTCAAGTTCTGGGAATAAAACATCTTCTTCTCTTTTATGATGTGGCTCTGCATCTAGTATGTTAGTAATTAATTCAGTTACTCTTCCAAACTCTTCTCTATTTTCATCATAATTATCTAAAGCTAATATTATATTTGTTACTTCTTCTAATTCCTTTAAAAACCCTAAAATTAATTCGTGTTCTTCTATTAGGGTATATAATACATGTCCCTTTGATATATTGCTTTGTAACTTTTCTAGTTCGCCTTTTAAAACCATCATATGAATTTCACATAAATGTCTTAATTCACTAGGATCCGTTCCTTCTTCTATTAACTGTTGTTCTGCAATTGAAAGTTCTAAAGGACTTATAGATTTAACAAGGTCTAATCCCTTTTCTCTTAACTCATCCGTTATTCCCTTTTCATTTAACTCTCTTAAAACAACTGTTAGTTCTTTTATCCTTTGGTTATCAACAGCTCCATTTACGCCATTACCTATTACAATTGTCTTATTTTCCATATTACTCACCTCCATGCCAATAATTTATTTTTTTATTAATATCTCTTAAATAATATATTGTTTTCTTTATGTATATGAACAAATAAATCTTTTTCAAGTTCATGCATCTTTAAGTACATTAATTTAAAGCTTGCGCATGCCCATTCTGGAGCAGTATAATCATCTGTAATTTTTGCTAATTCTTTAAGTATATCTCCAGCAGCTTCATGTTCGCTTATAAACATTTTTATTTCTTCTTCTATTCTTCCCTTTTCTTCTGCATCATCTGTGTTATCAAAATTAATCATATTTGGGAATAGAATTCTTTCTTCTTTTATTAAATGTTCTTCTAATTCACACTTAAGTGCTCCAAAAAGCTTATGAATCTTTATTAATCCTTCAGGCATATGATAGAAATGAACCTTAAATACTTTTACTAATAATGGATCAATTTCTTTTAATAATTCATAAGTTTTAGCATGATGAGTATTTACTATATGGTCAATTAACTCTTCTGAAGATTTTTCTTCCCAATTTACATATTGAGTATTATCAAATTGGAATTTTTCAAATTCAGCATTTACTTCTTCAATGAATTTATCTACATCAATGTTCTTTTCTTTTAATGCTTCTTCTAAGTTTGATTTTCCACCACAACAATAATCTAATTCAATTTCATTAAATTTATCAACTATAGGTGGATACATAATAACACATTCACCTAAACTTAAATTTTTATTTATTCTCTTTTTCATATTAATCCCTCCAAATGGTTTAATCTCTTCTCTATGGGTTCATTATATAAAAAAGATAAAAATAAAAATGTGCTTTGAATCAAATTTTCAAATAATTTTTTATTTTTTATATTTATCTATTGTTTTAAAAGTATACCCCTTAGAAATCCAATATGGAATCACTTTTTCTAAGGCTTGTATAGTTCTACTTGGCGCTTCATTCTTTCCTCTTCCATCATGAAGGCATATTATATCTCCAGGTTTAGTTCTCTTAATAAGTTTATTAGCTATTATTTCAGATGTAGTACTACCACTCCAGTCTCCAACCATAACATTCCATAAAACTGGTACTAAATTATGCTTTTTTATTTGAGATAATGTACATATATTAAAACATCCCCAAGGTGGTCTGAAATAATGTACATCTACTGATAATTTATCTAATATCTTTATACTTTCTTCAAAATCATACTTAGTATACTTTGGAGTCTGCCATAAAGAATTTCTATGCTCTAATGAATGGAATCCTATTAAATGTCCTTCGTTTTTCATTCTAGATATAATATCTGGATTTTTCTCTGCAAACTTAGCAACAACAAAAAAACTAACTTTTATATTATATTTTTTTAATAAGTCTAAAAGTTTATTTGTATAGTTTGGATCTGGTCCATCATCAAATGTGATATATATATCAGATGTTTTATTTTTTTTCATAGCATTTGACATTCTGCATAAAAAAGTCACTCCAACACTATATATTAAAATAAATATAAGACATATTACGATTACAAATTTTAGCAGCACTTTATATCATTCCTTTCATAAAAAGCTTTTATAGGAGATGTTTTATTAAATTTTTGCTGTACATCTACCATGTTATTTTTCATTAAATTTAAAAGTCTTTTATCTTTAATAACATTCAAGATATCTTCAGCAATATCAATATCATCTGACCATGCAACTCTACCTATATTATTATGTTCAATATATTCTGCATTTCCTACTTCTTGCTGTAAAAAAGGCTTGATTACATACAATGGTGTCTGAGTACTTATCGCTTCAAATGTTGTTACTCCTCCAGCCTTAGTAACCAATAAATCAGACTTTTTCATATATTGATCTACTTTATTCGTATAACCTACAACATTAACTTGAGGATAATTAATTTTTAAATAGTTAATTAGTTTTTTATTTTTACCAGCAATTACAGTAATAGATATATTCTTAGCATTATTTAACTTGTCTATAAATCCACTTATTGATGGAATTATTCCTAACCCTCCACCCATAATTAACACATTAGTACCTTCTGTTGTATCTTTTTTTATATATGTTTCTTTAAATTTTTGCTTTACTGGTATTCCTGATACTAGTATATTTTTAGGTTTCACTTCATTTGAAACTAATTCTTCTTCAGTCTTATGGTCTCCAACAAAATATAAATCTGTATTACCTGCTAACCAATATGGATGTGGGAATATATCCGTTATATATGTACATAATGGTATATCAGATCCTGTTACTTTTTTGTATTCAGATATATATTGTGGGCATATTGGCATTGTCGCTATTATAAAATCCACATCATACTGATTTAATAATTCTTCTATCTTATATAAAGCTATTTTCTTAAAAGGAATCCTCGGCTTCTTTTCTGATGCTTTACTAAAAAAATTATATATTGATGAATGCTTTCCTACAATAAAATCAAAGATTTTATAAATAAATTTATTAAATGTGGGAAACATATATTCAATAATATCTACTATATATACATTGCAATTTGATTCTGAATCTAATATTTCTTCATATACAGACTCAGCAGCTGACATATGGCCATTACCAAACTTTCCAGTTAAAATCACTATATTCATATTCCAAGTATTTTCCTCCACGCAGTATACTATAGTAATTAATATACATTATTTAGAGCATTTTTTCAAAAAAAATATTATATTTATATAAAAAATATTAAAATTATCCAATTAAACTCCGAATAATATTTATTTTTGTCGAATTAACACAAGTAAAAACTTCCTCTTATTTAAGATTTTTGTCAAAAATTTTTATTTTTACTTATATTATTTTTAACACTGGTGTAAAATAACTTGAAATAATTACTTTAATATAAAATAAATTTATACTACTGTTAATAATTTTAATAATATACAAAAAAAAATTTACCACCAATCGAAATTTTATGGTGGCAAATTATTGTAATGATTTCAAAAAACAAACTATTCAAATACTATTAATAACCCTATATTAAAAACTTATTTTATCGCTTTGCTCTTTATAAGTTTAACAACTGTCTCAGCAGTAGACTATTTCCAATCAATTTCACCTTACAGGTTCATTTCTTGGATAGTCCTTGCATGGACATTTGTAAAAAACTTATTTTATCGCTTTGCTCTTTATAAGTTTAACAACTGTCTCAGCATGAGGAGTATTTGGGAACATATCCTTTACCTTCGTTTGAACTATCTTGTATCCCTTTGATTCTAAAACTTTAAGGTCAGTAACTAAAGTTTTAGGATTACATGAAACATAGATTATTTCTGGTGCATTGAATTTAATTACGTAATCTAATGCTTTTGGATGTACTCCACTTCTTGGTGGGTCTAAGATTATTATGTCTGGCTTATCTTTTACAGTCTTAATTATTTCAGCTACATCCCCAGCTAAAAATTCACAGTTATTAAGACCATTAAGCTTAGCATTTTCTTTTGCAGCTTCTACAGCTTCTTCTATAAGTTCTATCCCAACAACTTTTTTAGCCTTTGGAGCTACTATTTGACCTATTGTTCCTGTACCACAGTAAAGGTCAAATACTACTTTATTCTCACTATCCCCCATGAATTCTCTAACCATTGAGTAAAGCTGCTCAGCTCCCTTTGTGTTAGTTTGGAAGAATGAGAATGGTGATATGTTAAATTCTAACCCTAAAAGATTTTCTCTTATATAATCTTTTCCGTAAAGAACATTTACCTTTTCAGGTATAACTGCATCTGATCTTGAATCATTTTCAGTATGTATTATTGAAACTAAAGTTCCTAAATAACTTTGATTTCTAAGTAATTTTACATAATCGCTTAAATCAAAATCTATTTGTGTTGTAGTTACTAAGTTCACTAAAAGTTCTCCAGTATTCTTAGCTTTTCTTATAACTAAATGTCTTAAATATCCTTCACCCTTCATTACTCTATAATAAGGTAAGTTTTGTTCTCTAAAATATTCTACTGTTAATTTTATTATCTTTCTGTAATCTTCATCTACAAGCATACATTTATCTACTGTAACTATTCCAAAGGATTTTCCTCTCATGTGCATTCCTACACCAAGTGGAGCTCCTTTTTCTTCATCACCAAATGTAAATTCCATTTTATTTCTATATTCAAATTGTTCTGGGCTTCCTTGGATTCCTAGATATTCTCCAGTCGAAACATCTGCTTCATCAAATAAAGCTTTTACTTCATCACTTAGGAATTCTAATTGCTTTTCATATGGAATGCTTTGTGACGAACATCCTCCACATACTCCAAAGTGTGGACATGGTGCTTCTATTTCATATGGAGCCTTTTCATCTACAGACATTAATTTTAATTCTGCATATTCTTCTCTTTTCTTTTTGACTCTTCCTGTTATAGTTTGCCCAGGAAATGCATTTTTGACATAGATAACTTTATCTTCCGCATGACCTATACCTGTTGATGGAAATTCTAATTTTTCTATTTTAACTTGTAAGTCGCTTCCTCTTTTCATTATTTACTCCTATCATCTAAAATTTCTTCTATAAGTTACTTAATAAAAAACTTCTAATCATGACAACAGATTGGTTACTACTGTTTTACGTATAAACCAATCTGTTAATCTTAATATTTAATTTAATTTTATATACTTAATATCCTCTTTGCAATAGTCTTTTTTTCTTTTGTTTTTGCCATTAATGGTGTATAGATACAATTTAATATAAAATATATGATTGCTCCGGCACCTACTACTGCACCATTATCTCTTACAAATCTATATCCAACAGCATTTAAAGCAAAATCAATGATTACAACTAATACTGATGATATTGCAGCTAATATAAGCTGGTCTAATATATTAGAGAAAATTTCTTTTCCTGTTCCTGAATTTTCTTGTAAGTCTAAATCATCTTCATTTGTAGATAATTTTTCAACTTCACTACTAATTTCTTCTGTAACTTCTGTATTTAAAGTTTCTTTTTCCTTGGTTTCATTTTCTATTACTTTATCCTTTTTCAAAAAAAATTCCCCCCTTGAAGTCTATTCCATACTCATTTCTGCATCTGCAAACACATATTTCTTTGTAGACAATTTATAAAAAATACATTGTTTATTAGCTATAATTTCTTCTTTTAAGCCATTAATTGTATTATTTATCTTAACTTCATTTTCTCCTGCTTTAAGTTTTCCTATTATTTCATTATTTATACTTGAATAATCTCTATTTTCTTCACCTGTAAATGCTGCTATATATTTAGCAAATGATGTTTTTCCTAAATCAAAATCATTATTTTTAATTGCATTTTCAGAGTCAAAATTTAATAATAATTTTAATTCAATTACTCCACTTTCCAAATCCTTTCCATAAAGCTTTAATCCAAAAGACATATTGGAAATCCTATTTGCTTGAGCATTTTCATTATCATAATACATGCAATCTTCTGTTATATATACATTATCATAATTCTTAATAACTTCATCTGTAGAATATTTTATTCCAAATTGATCAGTTATTTCTTCCATCTTCTTCAATTCTTTTTGATATAAATTTTTAGTTTCATCTAAAGTATAATTTTTTGACCATTCACCTTCTACTTGTGAATCTTCCTGTGATGTTTCTGCATCGCTAGATTCTACTTGATTTTCACTTCCAAAAATTTTTATGCTGTCTAAACTTTTACTACCACAGCCAACTAATGATGTTGCTACAACCATACTCATAACTATACTTAAAATCTTCTTAGACACTAAATAACTCCCCCTTGGCTCATAAGTCCAAATTACTTATAAATAATTACTAATTAAAATACTATTATTAATTAATAACCTGCACAACATCAACATCCCAATTTTAACATTATTCTATTACAACTTTGTGTCAGTTTTTACTTTTAATTAGCACTATTAGTAAAATATTATATTAAAATTTATATTTCTATATAATATAGCATTATATAGCATTCTAATTATATATTCTTTTAGTACGTGTTGCAATTAATATCCAAATTATATTACATCATTATAAATATAAAAAATAAACTTTTAACCCTATACTGTTAAACTATCTTTTATTTTTTCAAATACTTTTTCACCTATTCCATCTACATTTTTAATATCTTCAATACTTTTAAAAGCACCACTTTTTTCTCTATATTCAATTATGCTATTAGCTTTCGACTCACCAATCCCTTTTAATGTTTTTAACTCCTCTATTGTTGCAGAATTAATATTTACCTTAGAGTTTACTTGTGTGTTTATACTAGATTGTGCTGTATTTTCACTTACATTAATACTCGATTCTTCATTTTTATTATATATATAAATAAGTTCATGATTTTGAAGTTGTTTTGCCCTATTTATACTATTTATATCTGCATTTTCAGTAAGGCCTCCAGCTTTTTCTATAAGATCCTTTACTATAGAATTTTCTTCAAGTACATATACATCCGGATTTTTTACTTCTCCCTTTATTTCAACCGTAATATTCTTTTCTTCTTTATTAAAATTATTTGATTTTATGTAATCAGAACTAATTCTATTTTCATAATTCTCATTAGAATAATTTTTTTCTGCAGAAGTTTCCTCTTCAATAAAAATACTTTCATTATCGTTTTTCTTTAGTTCTTTATATCCAGAAGTACAATATATAATTCCAGATGAAATGATGACTATTAAAAGTAAAACAAATATTCCTATTTTCTTTCTATCTTTAAAAAATTCTTCTATTTCTATAATATACTCCCTCTTTCATTTTTTATAAATATATTTAGCTTATAAATGAATTAATTTATTTTTATACTTGACATATTTTTGTATTTTATACTTATTAAGATTAATCTACCTAAGTTTATATAGCTTAATTATTATTTTTTTGTTAAAATATATTTTATGGTAATAAAATAATTTACAATATGGAGAGTTTTATGGAAAGATTATTAAAAATTTTTAGTATATTTTTTGCAGTTATATTGGTTTTAACCACTAATTCACTCAATGCATATGCAGCTGGTCCTGACATAAATGCACAGGGTTGTGCACTAATTGATGCCACAACAGGAAAAGTCCTGTATGGTAAAAATGAAGATGGATATTTTGAACCTGCTTCAACAACTAAAGTAATGACTGCCCTAGTTGTTCTTGAACATTGTGCATTAGATGAAAAAGTAACTATAACTCAAAATTTCACAGAAATTGATGGTACTGCAATAGGGCTTTTAAAAGGTGACGAAATCACTGTAAAAGATCTTCTTTTAGGTCTGCTAATGGAATCAGGAAATGATTGTGCAAATGCACTTGCTATTCATGTTTCAGGCAGCATTCCTGAATTTGCCAAGTTAATGAATGAAAAAGCAAAATCAATTGGAGCAACAAATGCAAATTTTGAAAATCCAAGTGGACTTCCAGGTACTCATCATGTTATAAGTCCAAAAAGTTTAGCATTAATTATGAAAGAAGCAGTTAATAATAAAGAATTTATGGAACTATCAACTACTCCTTGTACAACTAGTACAATAATTAACGACCCTTCAAGAACAATTTTTATAAATAATAAAAATTATATGATTAATAAGAATTCAAAATATTATTATCCTTATGCTATTTCAGGAAAGAATGGTTACACTACAAAAGCAAATCACACTTATGTTTCTGCTGCTGAAAAAGATGGACACCTTCTTGTAGCATCGTTTTTAAATGCTACAGATAAAGACCAAAATTTCTTTGATATGCAGTCAGTATTTAATTACGGATTTGATAATTTTTCTTTCGTTAAATTATATAACAAGGGTGATGTAGTAACTGACTATGAAGTAAGTAAAGAAGAACGCTTACCTTTAGTTGCTACAAAAGATATAGGATATGCTATTCTTAAAGAACAAGAAGGTACTTCTTCTGGAGAATTAAAAATACAAGATGAAGATTTAAGCAAAAAATCTTTTAATGAAGGTGATCCTATTTTAAAAGGAGCTATTTTAGTTAATGGCCAAGAAGTTGAAACTTTTGATTTAGCTGCTGGAGAATCAAGAGTATATGAGAGTCCATTTTCAAAAGCTTCGTTATCTAATAAATCAAATCTTCTTCTTTATATAAGTTTTAGTATCGGAATCTTAGCATTATGTATTGGATTAGGACTTTTAATCAGAATAAAGTATAAAAAAAGCAGAAGCATTTAAACTTCTGCTTTTTTATACTATTTTAACTTTTCAATTAGCTCTTTCATATCATCTGGAAGATCTGATTTTAGAGAAAGTATTTGTCCCGTTCTTGGGGATTTAAAATCAAGAGCATATGCATGAAGTGCCTGCCTTTTTATTAAATCCATCTCATTATCACCATATCCATATAAAATATCTCCATATATAGGGTGTCCTATACTGCTTAAATGAACTCTTATTTGATGAGTTCTTCCTGTTTCAAGCTTACATTCTAAAAGTGTAGCATCTTTAAATTTTTCTACAACTTTATAATGTGTAATACTTCTCTGTCCACGCTCATCTATTATTCTTTTTGTTCCAAATTCAGTACCTTCTGGTCTATATATAGGTTTATCTATAGTACCACTTTCATTTTCTAAAATACCATGAACAATTGCTAGATATCTCTTTCCTACATTATTTGCACTCATTTCTTTCGAAAGCATTCCATGAGAATATTGATTTTTAGCTATTATTATAAGCCCTGATGTATTCATATCAAGTCTTGAAACTAATCTTACTATACAATTTTGATTTGTTTCTTGAAAATAATTTATCACACCATTAGCTAAAGTTCCACTTTGATAACTCTTAGTTGGATGAACAACCATATATGGCTTTTTGTTTACTACCAATATATCTTCATCTTCATAAATTATTTCAATATCCATTTTTTCTGGTGAAATATCTTGACTTTCATCCTTAGCTAAATCTATCTTTATTGTTTCACCGCTATTTAATACTCTATTCATCTTAACAGGTTCATCATTTACAAATATTCTTTTATCAATAGATGCACTTCTTATAAGTCTAGTTGATAGTCCTAATTCATTTTTTAAATACTCTCTAATTTTTACGCCTTCACCAATATCCGTAACTTTTTTTTCTAAAATACTCATGTACTTAATCTACTCCTCATCAAGGTTTATTTATACTAATATTTATTATATTTTATCCATACTTTTCTTAAAGTATATTTTCTTTATTCACTAATAATTCTTATAATCTTTTCCTAATATTATAACTACATCATAATCCTTATATTCAAGTTTACTATCTTTTTTGCCTCTATTTTTTATATTTAAGTCCCCCTGTAAAGTTTTAATATAATCATCATTATCAGAAGTAATCATACTTTTATCACTAAGACTTGTATTTCCAGTATCAATCTTTGAATATCCATAATTCATCATTTCAGTTTTTAATTTTCCTGCTAATCCATTTATCTTAGTACCATTTAATATTTTAATTTTTAAATTAGCTTTTGAAGTATTACTTACGTTAGAATTTTTAACAATTCCTGATGACAAAATATTTTTATTAGCATTTTTATCAAAAATAAGATAAGACTGTCCATTAATCATTTTAGGTGTTCCTTCTGCTGTCACCATAGATATATCATCTTTATTTATAGTTAAAAAGCTTATCATATATTTTAATACTTTAAACGAAGGCATATTAGTTTCTACATTATTAGCAACTGCAGTTAATATCTTAGGAATCCTAAATATTATAAATGGGCTCTTACATTTATCTATAACATTTGAAATAAACTTATGTTGATTATTAATTCTATCTAAATCTCCATTTGCAAATCCGCTTCCATCATTATTTTTTCTCCATCTGAAAAATTCTTGTGCCTTCTGACCATCCATCTTTACTGTTTCTCCAGCTTTAAAATTTATATGAAGGTTCTGCCCCTCATCATCATAAATCATATTCCTATCTATTTTCATGGTTACTCCACCTAATGCATCTACAAGTTCTACAAATGCATTATAGTCTACCTTTACCATATAATTTATATTAATTCCTAGAAGCTCTTCTACTTCACTTCTTATCTTTGGATATCCTCCAACTGCATATGCAGCATTAATTTTCAAATTTTTACCATTATTAGTTATGAGGGTATCTCTTGGAATAGATACAACCTTTATCTTATCTGTTGATGGATTATAATTTAATACCATTATTGTATCAGTTCTCTTTATTGACTGATTATCTATCTGTTCTGGATCTCCTATGTCCATTCCGAGTAATAATATATTTACTGGTCCTCCTGATGGACTTATTCCCTGTGGCATTGTCTTACTGCCTATTTTAAATAATGCGGTTGCACCTGAAAAAACAAAAACTATAATGAATGTTAATATAAGCGCAATTATCCCCAATATTATTTTTTCTATAATACTCACATCATTACCCACTCTAAAACCTAATCCATGTTTACGTCTATCAGTTCTTATCCCCAATTATTACTCACCCCTTATTTATAAGTTAGACAACACAACCCCATAATTATCTACAAACATTACAAATTATTCTTATGTATTTATCTAAAGTAACTATGTTTTAATCTTTATATATAAATCCCTATATATTTGATTATTAATTTATAGTATCCTTTTATTATAAATAATCATTTTATTTAATTAAAATTTCCATATACCTTTAAATAATTTCTTGCTTTTATAGTATTTTCGTCAAGTAATAAGTCTTTATCTACAAGAAATCTAATACTATGAGTAAGCCCTACATAAACTCCTTTATCTAAATTTTCAAATGTTGCTTTTCGTATTTCTTCTAGACCTTCAAAGCTTCTGCTTGGCTCTATCATATCTGCAATATATATTATCTTCTCTAATTTAGACATATTTTCTTTTCCTGTAGTATGCCATCTTAATGATTCTAATATTTCTTCATCATATATATTTAATTTACCTTTAGCAACTATAGGCGCTATTATACTATGCCATAAATTCATATTATTCTCTTCAACCAACGATAACTTAATATTATTTTCTTTTATGATTTTAAGCATTTCTTCTTTACTTAAGTTTTTCGCAACATCATGCGAAAGACCAGCTACTTCTGCTTTTTTTTCATCAACATTATTTAATTTAGCCAGTTTTTTAGCTGTTTCTGCAACTCCTAAAGTATGTTCATAACGTGATGGCTTTAAATTTTCTTTAAGATATTCTTTTATTTCATTTATTGATAACAAATTAATTCTCTCCTTGTCTATCTATATAAGTTATTTTTCTTTATAAATTCATTAACTTTTTCAGGAACAAAAAACTCAGCCTTTTTTCCTAATTTTATTCTATTCCTTATATCAGTTGATGATATTTCAAGGTCTTTAAGTTCTAAAATAATTATTTTTCCACCATATTTTTCTTCTGCTTTTTTCTTATGTACATGTAATAATTCTGTGTCAATTCCACCTCTAGAAAAGACAACAAAAGTACATACTTTAAATATTTTTGATACTTCTGTCCATTTATCTATATCTATAAGACAATCTGCACCTGTTATAAAAAATAATTCTGAATCCTTATAAAGCTTTTTAAAATGCTCTAGTGTCTTATATGTATAGCTTAATCCTTCATTTTGTATTTCATAATCAGATATAGAAAAATCCTCATACGGCTTAATAGCTTCTCTTACCATCTCATATCTTAACCATGCTGGTGTTACCTTTTTTTCGGTTTTTAATGGCTGCTGACCTGCAGGCATAAATATTACTTTATCTAAATTCAGTTGTTCCTTTGCTTCATAGGCTATATATAAATGTGCATTATGAATTGGGTCAAATGTTCCTCCTATTATTCCATAACGTTTCATAATTCTGTCCTCCCATAGTAAAAACAATTACTTGGTTTTAACCATCCATAACTATTTAATTTGCTAATCATATTATATCATCATATACTAAATATAAAAAATTTCTGTAATATAATAGACTCTATACCAATATTGTTGCTTCCCATGAGAAATATATTATATATTTATTGATTAATAGTAGAATTACTATATAATATACTACATAAAAATAGAGCCATAGATTATACTATGACTCTATTTTTAATCTTACTTACAATTATTTTGTAGGTAATTCTATTTTTCTCTTTTTAACGTTACTAGATTGTTTGTAAAGTACCATCTTATTTCCGATTGCTTGAACTCCTTCACACTTAAGTGCTTTACAGATTGCATCTGAAGCTTCTCTAGTATCTAACCCACTGTTTTCTAAAACTTTTATTTTTATTAATTCTCTGGCTTCTAACGCTTGAGAAACTTGTATTAAGAAGTTTTCTTCAATTCCACCTTTACCTATTTGAAATATTGGTGTTAAAGTACTTCCTAATCCTCTTAAATAAGCTCTTTGTTTTGTTGTAATCATTTCATTTCCTCCTAAAACCCATTTTCAGTTAACAGTTAACAAGGAACAGTTAACTGTTAATCGAAAACTGTTAACTGGCTAAATTCACTGATTAAAGTACATATTCAAATTCGAAGTCATTTAATCTCATAAAGTCTCCATCTTTGATTCCTAATTCTCTTACTTCATCAAAGATTCCCTTATTTCTAAGAACCTTATGGAAGTATCTTAATGAGTCTGCATCATGGATATTTACTGCATGTAATAATCTATCAACAAATGATCCTTCTATAACATATGTCTTAGTTCCTTCTTCATTATCTTCAACAGAAATTTCATAAGTAAATCTCTTTTCTGGTGGTATATATCTTTCTTCTTCAGATATTTCTAATTCAGTAACTGGAATTTCCTTAAGCATTCTTGATGCTTCCTTCATTACAGCATCAACACCTTCATTTGTAGCTGCTGACATCTTGAATACCTTAGTATATCCAAGTTCTTCAACCTTTTTCTTGAAATCTTCATATATGCTGTCATCATAAAGCATATCTGCCTTGTTAGCAACAACTATTTGTGGTCTATCCCAAAGTTTAACTGAATATTTCTTTAATTCTTCATTAATCTTAACGAAATCTTCAAAAGGATCTCTTCCTTCTACTCCTGAAATATCAACTATATGTATTAAAAGTCTAGTTCTTTCAATGTGTCTTAAGAACTGAATTCCAAGTCCAACACCATCTGCTGCACCTTCTATTATTCCTGGAATATCTGCCATTACAAATGGTTCTATACCTTTAACAGCAACTACTCCTAAATTTGGTTTCAATGTTGTAAAGTGATAGTTAGCTATCTTTGGTTTAGCTTTTGTAGTCATTGAAAGTAAAGTTGACTTACCTACATTAGGGAATCCTAATAATCCTACATCAGCAAGTAATTTTAATTCTAAAATAACATTTAATTCATCTCCAGGCATACCTGGTTCAGCATAATGTGGTGCTTGCTTAGTAGCTGTAGCAAATTTAGTATTTCCTTTACCACCTTTACCACCTTTTAATAATACAAGTTCATCATCTTTATGAGAAAGGTCAGCAATTATCTTATTACTTTCAGCTTCTCTTATAATTGTACCCATTGGTACTTTTATTATAAGATCTTCTCCATCTTTTCCATAGCATTTAGAACCGCTTCCATTACCACCGCATTCTGCTACAAATTTCTTTTTATATTTAAAATCCAATAATGTAGTTATTCCTGTATCAACTTTGAAAATGATGCTTCCACCTTTTCCTCCATCTCCACCATCTGGTCCTCCAAGTGGAACGTACTTTTCTCTTCTAAATGTAATAGCTCCGTCTCCACCATTTCCTGATTTTACAAAAATCTTGACCTTATCTATAAACATACTTTTCACCTCTCCTAAACATATTTTTTTATTTCTTTTTGTTACTTTATGCACAGACCTTATTTTTATACTTAACACTTCTGTTGATAACTCTAATTATAAGTGTGAATAATTATTAAAATTTTTCAATTTTTAGATAGTCTGTTTTTTTAATAAAATAACTTATGTTCTTTTAATCTGTAGTGAATATTCTATAAAAAATATAATATATTATATCACAACTTAAGTAATGCTCAACTTAATTTTACTTTACCACTAAATGATTTATGTCTACAATGCACAATTCACAATAAGTCTTTTAATATTAGACTTATTGAATTTATAATTTAATCTAATTATTACAAATAAATTGTCAATTGTACATTGTCTATTCTTAAGCTTATGCATTACACTTATACACTATAAACTTTATCCACTTTAAAAAAGTTTATACTTACATTTAAAAAAGCACTCTTAAAACTAAGAGTGCTTTATTTTAAATAAAATTATTCAGCTATTGCTTCAACGTCTACTGGGTAAACACTTGCTTTCTTCTTATCTCTACCAAGTCTTTCGAATCTAACAACTCCATCGATCTTAGCGAATAAAGTATCGTCTTTACCTTTTCCAACATTTTCACCTGGATGAATCTTAGTTCCTCTTTGTCTTACAAGGATGTTTCCAGCAAGAACAAATTGTCCGTCAGCAGATTTAACTCCTAATCTCTTTGATTCAGAGTCTCTACCATTCTTAGAACTACCTACCCCTTTTTTATGAGCGAATAATTGAAGGTTCATAATTAGCATGTGACTACACCTCCTCTTTAATTAAAGTTATATATTCCCTACGTTTCTTTTTACCTACTATTTGATCAAATCCTAAAATAACACTTTCTAGGCTCTTTTCAAAAGTTCTTAGCAAAACTTGTGCTTCGTCTAGCTCTTCAGCATTAAAATCCTGAAGATCTAATTTTAGGTATCCATCTTTAATTTCGTAAGTTGAATTTAGTTTTAAAACTTCATCCAAGCCAATTATTACACTTTGAGATAGAACAGATACACTGTTACAGATTAAATCAAATGCCTCTCCAACAAGTGCAGAATCACTTGAAAAATCTCTACCATCAGATAACGCATGGCCATCCATTACGAAACCAACAATCTTACTTTGTTTTTCGTTAATCTTAACCGTAATCATAATATTATGCTTCGATCTTTTCGATAACTAACTTAGTGTAAGGTTGTCTGTGTCCATTCTTTCTTCTATAGTCTTTCTTAGCTTTATACTTGAAAACTATAACCTTCTTAGCCTTACCTTGAGCTGCAACTTTAGCTACAACTTTAGCTCCTTCAACAACTGGAGTACCAACTTTGATACCTGCATCAGTTCCTACTGCTAAAACTTCGTTTAATTCAACTGTAGAATCAACTTCAGCGTTTAATTTTTCAACGAATATTACGTCTCCTTCTTGAACTCTGTATTGTTTTCCACCTGTTTTTAATACTGCGTACATTAAAACACCTCCTCATAACGGTCTCGCCACTTTTGGTACAAAGATTTAACTTTGTTTTACAAAAAACCTTACGTGTGCGGTTTACAAATGCCATGATATCATATTATTCTCTACTTGTAAAGCAAAATTAATTTATTTTAAATCACAATTTAAGCTTTTTCAATTGCAGTAACTTTATACTTTTCTAAATTATCTTTTTGAGCTTGAAACAATAGTGGTTCTATTCTATAGCCTTCTATTCCATCTACATACATTAAGTATATTTCCTTATCAATACCATCTATTTCTTTCATGAAAGTAAATATATCTTCTTGAATTCTATCCTTATAAACACTATCAATTTCTATTTTGAAACAATCTATAGAATTTTCTTCTTTCATTCTAACTATTTCACTTTTAATTAATCCTTCTATATATGATAACTTCAGAATAATTCCTCTACCTTTACATAAATCACATTTTTCTTCCATATATTCATATACACTCTTTCCTTGTCTCTTTCTAGCTATTTGAACAAGGTCAAGCTCGGTAAACGGAAATATTTTAACATTTCCTTTATCATCTTTCAGACTTTCTGTAAGTACAGCCATAACTTCTGTCCTTTGGCTTCTATCTCTCATATCTATAAAGTCTATTACAATTATTCCACTTAAATTTCTAAGTCTTATCTGCTTACCAATTTCTCTTGCAGCTTCCAGATTTGTTTCTAATATTGTTTTGTTAAAGTTTCTTTCCTTAATGTTTTTCCCACTATTAACGTCTATTACATACATAGCTTCTGTTCTATCAATTACAATAGAACCACCACAATGAAGATTCACTTTATTATGTCTAAGCTTTAGCAATTCTTTTTCTATTCCATAAAAATCAAATAAATTTCTATATCCATCATATAAATTAACCTTAAAATTTTCTTCACCTTTTACAAAATCAGATACATATTGAAAATCTTCTTCATTATCCACATAAATTTTTATATTTTCATTTAAGCTTGAATTCATAAGTACTTTATTTAAAGTTAGATTTTCACCATAAAGCTTTTTAAGATTTGATGAATATTTCATCTGCTTATCTATCTTTTTAAATTCATCGTATAGCTTATTTATTTCTCGCTTAAGTACATCTATTTCAACATCTGCGCCTTCGGTTCTCACTGTAATCCCTGCATTCTGTAAAGGCTCTACATTGTCTAGAATGAATTTTTTAACATTATTATCAGTTATTCTCCTAGAAAAATCTATCCCCTCTCTATAACAGTTAAGAACTACATATTTACCCGGAATACATGCTTTATGAGTCAATTTAGCCCCTTTGTCATTAATAGGTTCTTTAATGACTTCAACTAAAATCTCATCACCTTTTTTAACATTCATACTTTTTAGTTCTTCGCTATAATACATATAGCCCTCTTTTTCTAATCCAAGGTCAACAAATATTGAATTCATTCCAGGTATAATATTTTTTATTCTACCTTTATAAATCTCTCCTATAATAGGTTGATTTGCCTTTTCTTCCACTATACTTTCAACAAGCTCATTATTAGATTTTACAGCTATTCTTAGAATTTTCTCTCTTCTTTCTATAAAAATCTCTTTCATACTTTAATACATCTCCATCCCAATTTACAATGGACAAAAACAGTTGTCAGTTAACAAGTAACTGTTAACTGTTAACTGAATCTTTGGGTTTCTTATTTTTTCTTAGTTTATCTGTACTTATATCCTATATGCATTTATATATTTGTATTTGCATCTTATACGCACTTATATAATGGAACTAGTTTATCTCCCTTATAAAAGTACATTTCTTCTCTTTTTATCGCTACAAATGAATCCACAAGTGCATTTGATGTATTTTCTTGAATGTACTTAACTAATAAGTCTGCACTTAAATGTTCTCTGCTTCCTGTACTTATTAATGTGTTTAACACTAGTACTTCATCCTTAATCCAGAAATTTAATTCTTTTATAAAGTTCTTTAAATTTACTTCTTTTTCACCTTTTTTACTCTTCTTTATAGTGTTCCATTCTGGTTTAGAAAGTAATTCATTCATTTCATTTTCTAAATTAGAAACATCAGAATATTTTATTTTTATAGTATATCTTGCTGCATCAATCATAGCCATTGCTTGTGGTACTTTCTTTTCACCTTCAACATAAGGAATAGCCAAAGCGCTTATGTATTTAATTCCACTTGGTGCAGTTTTATTTAATCTATCTATAATTTCATTCTCATCCATTTCTCTTTCTAAAACCATATCCATATATTCTCCACTTGAATATACTCCAACTGATAATGGCTGAGCTATTGATGTACTCATATGTGGATTAAATCCCTTTGAGTATTCTATTGGAAGTTCTGCTCTTCTTATATTTTTTTGAATTGTTTTTAACACATCTAAATGTGATATAAATTTAATATTTTCTTCTTTAGTGAATTTTAGTAAGTATCGCACCTTCAAAACACTCTCCTTCTTTAAAGTTTACATCAATTCCGCATCCTGTACAGCCTTCTCTACAGTTTTTAGTTAATTGTACTTTCTTAGCTTTCTCATTTTCAATTTCAAGATATCTTCTGTTTACTCCAATATCTATGAAATCCCAAGGAAGTATTTCATCATATTGTCTTTCTCTATAAGCATAGAAATCAACATCTAAATTACATTCTTTTAATGCATCTAACCATACATAATATTTAAAGTATTGACCCCATCCATCAAATTTAGCACCATTTTCAAATGCTTTTACAAGAACATCACATAATCTTCTGTCTCCTCTAGCAAACACAGATTCCATAACTGATGTCTTTTGTTCATGATAATTATAAGTTATGCATCCACTCTTAATTGAGCTCTTTACGGCATTAATCTTCTTATTAACATCTTCAATTCTAGCCATTGGAGCCCATTGGAATGGTGTAAATGGCTTTGGAACTAATATTGATGTACTTACTGTAAGTTTTAATCCCTTATTATTTCCTTTTGTTTTTGGAACTTGTTTATATCTATAAACTATTTTTTCTGCAAGCTCACCAATTGCTTTACAATCATCTAATTCTTCATATGGAAGTCCTACCATAAAGTATAACTTAAGTGTCTTCCATCCTGCTTCAAATGCATTTGTTGCAGCCTCTAATATTTTTTCTTCTGTAAGACCTTTATTTATAATATCTCTCATTCTTTGAGAACCAGCTTCAGGTGCAAAAGTTAATCCACTTTTTCTAACCTTTTGAATTTCATTAAGAAGGTCAACTGAAAATGCATCTACTCTTATGGAAGGAAGTGCAACTCCAACTTTTTTCTCTTGATTTTCATCCATTAAATCATGAACTAACCCTTTTATATCTGAATAGTCACATGTACTTAATGATGAAAGTGAAATTTCTTCGTATCCTGTATTCTTAACTAATTCTCTAGATAATTCTAATAATTCTTCTTTAGTTTTTTCTCTTACTGGTCTGTAAATCATCCCTGCTTGACAGAATCTACATCCATTTGTACATCCTCTGAAAAGTTCTAAAACTATTCTGTCATGTACTATTTCAGTGTAAGGAACTATTATATTAGTTGGGAATGGAACTTTAGTAAAGTTATTTACTATTCTCTTCTTAACTACTGCTGGAACATCATCATATTTAGGCTTAAACTCTTTTATAGTTCCATCTTCATTATAAGTAACATCATATAATGAAGGTACGTAGATACCATCTATTTTAGATATTTCTCTTAAGAATTCTTTTTTCTTTCCTTTGCCCTTATACTTCTTATAAACATCAAGGACATCGTTCATCATTTCTTCACCTTCACCAATTTCAAAGAAATCAACGATATCATATAATGGTTCTGGATTATATGCACATGGGCCTCCAGCCATAACTATAGGATCATCTTCTCCTCTTTGTGATGCTCTTATAGGGATATTACACATATCAAGCATATTTAAAACATTTGTATAACTCATTTCATATTGAAGTGTAAATCCAAGCATATCAAATTCATTTAAAGCATCCTTAGTTTCTAATGTAAATAATGGAATATTATTTTTTCTCATTAATTCTTCCATATCTGGCCATGGTGCAAATGCTCTTTCACAATATGTATCTTCTCTTAAATTTATAGTATGATATAAAATTCTACTTCCTAAATGTGACATACCAACTTCATAGACATCTGGGAAACAAAATGCAAATCTAATATCAACTTCTTTAGGATCTTTTATTATTTCATTCATTTCTCCACCAGTATATCTACTTGGTTTCTCAACTTTAAATAAAATATCATCTGAAACTCTGTTCATTAATATATTTCCTCCTTAAATAATTAAGCCTAGCTTAATTACGCGTAAATCATGTACTTCATTTTCCTATTTTCAAAAATAAAAGAAGTATAAAACACTCTATTATACTTCTTAATTGATATCCCTATTCTAACACAATTAACTCCTCATGGGAATATTCTTATTGTTCCCACAATAAGTCATAATTAATTCAAAATTTATAAAAGAAAAGCACTAATAATTAGAATTCTATTGAACTTTTTGATTCTAATATCAGTGCTTTTTTCTTATTTTTATATAATCTTCTAAAGTTATATTTCCATATTCCTTTAATGCCATTATAAGTTCATCTTCATGAATTATTCCAAGAAATTTCATATCTTCATTTAACACATAAAAACTATTAAATTTATTTTTATCAACTAGAGTCAGAACATTAACAAGCCCATTCTTATAATAAATAGAAATAGATTTATTCTCCATATAGTTATGATTTTTTAATTTTCTAACCTTTTTGAACATATCTCCCATGATAATATACATTGTCTTTTCTTTCTCTAAAAAGGTTGTATATGCCATAAGTATAGATGCTAAGAACAGTGTTATGTTTACCTTATGTAATAAAAGCATTATATTAAATAATAAAAATAATACTCCCGAAATGCTAAAACTGATAATTTCAGTTATTTTTTTCGATTTTTTATATAGGTATTTTTTAACCAATAATATTTCAAAAATTCTTGATCCATCAAGAGGATAGGCAGGTAACAAATTAAATGCTCCTAAACACAAATTAATAATTATGCACTTATAAAAAAAATCATAATTAAAATATTGATATATGCAATACATACATACGGAAATAAATAAATTAAAACATGGCCCAGATAAGTATATTAAAAGCTTATTTCTTTCACTTTGTTCATCAATATCTATCAATTCTGCTTTTGCTCCCAGTACACCAATATTTATACTGTTAAATTTACATCCAAATCTACATGCTACTAATATATGAGTTACCTCATGTAATATTATCCATAAAAAGCTGATTAATATTGATGCATTAAAATCAGAAATCCAAATCAGAACTAGTAATTCAATCATCAATACTTTAAGCCATTTTCTCATTTTTAACCCCTATATTATTACTGAACTAATAATTAAATTCATACTATACCCTTTGTGTATTTATTAAGCTTTTTAGATAATTTATAGTATTACTTATTCTTCTATTTATCTTATCTGACTTTAAATCTTCTACAGTAAACCCTCCAATGTTTAATTCTTTTATTCTAAATGTACCAAATTCATAATTATTAAATGCTTCAATCATTTCATCATAATTAAAACTACTTGTTATAATTCCTTTTGACCATATATATGCTTTTTGTATATAATCATTTTTAATATATTTAAGGCATATAAATATAGTCAATATAACAAGAGCACATGAAAGTTCCCTTATTATTCTTCTAACCCAATACTCTTTTGAAAAATATCGTACTTGTTCATTACTTCTTCCAATTGAATAAATACTCCTACTATTTTTTTGATGTAAAGGAAGATACCTTGATTTCTGATTATCGTTATTTTTTTTATTTATATTTTTATAGTATTCTTCATACTCAGACATATAGTTACTCATCATATCCTCCTTGTTTATATTTATCCCTATTAGATTATATTAACAATTTTTAGCATTTATGAAAATAATTTTATGTCCTTATTTTTAAGATTAAGCTATTTAAAATACAAAACATTTTAAAGTTGTACTTATTAATTATTAATCAAAAATTTCCTTACACAAAATAATATAAATTCAAATACTGATTAAAAATATATAAAATAAAAAAACGGCTCAACACTAAAAACTGCGCTTGACAACTAAATTACCAATATTTACAGATAAAAAATGCACTTAAAATCCTGTAA
>NZ_JABAGC010000049.1 GCF_012843905.1 Clostridium sp. SM-530-WT-3G | reverse complement strand
TGTTGAATGATAAGAGCCGTATGAAAGGAGACTTTCACGTACGGTTCTGTGAGAAGTTTGAGGTGCAATTCCTCTTATTTACTCGACTGAGAGGTCGGTAGACAAAATAATTGTCTACCTCCTACTCGATCGTTTGTAAATATTTATATAAAAAAATTTGTGAAATACTTTACAAAATATAAATAATATAGTAAAATAAGATAGAAAATTACATAGGCAAAATTAAGGAAACTTAATGACGCAAAGCTATAGGGACTAAGGTGGTAAACTATGTCTGCCAGTTGCTAAAAGCATTATATGCTTTTGTTAGAATTTTGACTTATCTTATATTGATAGATTTACTCGTTTGTAGTTCTATATTTATATAGAGGTTGTATTTAATTCGATTCTATAGCTGCTTTATTTGAGGTTAAAGTAGCTTTTTAGCTTTAATAATAATTCGTTATTAATGGAGAGATAAGAACAAAAAATCAATGTCTATGGCGCTAACTTGTGTAATTTAATTAATATTTAATGGTATAAAGGGATTTATTAAAACCTATAAAAAAATAATTTTTATATTAGGGTAAAGAGAAACAATTATTAGTATTTAATTGAATTTATAATAAGAGTGGGTACTTATTATAAAGCGGGTATTTTGAGATTAAGTAATACTATTATTGGGAATTATATGAGAGGGTTTTAATAGCGTAGCTGCTTTGGAAAAGTAATAATTCTAAAGCAGCTTTTGTTATACAATTTTATAAGTAATTAAGAATATTATTTTCTATGAATGATTAAAAAATATTATATTAATAAATTTTCTCCTAATTGAGAACAATATGTGTAATGTAATCTCATAATAAAGGAGGAATTTATATGGAAATAATTCATTGGAGTGGAGCTTTAATAGGGCTTGCAATAGCAATTATATTAATTTTGATAAAGCTAAATCCAGTTTATGCTTTATTTACTGGAGCAATAATTGGGGGAGTAATTGGAGGTGCAAGCCTAAGTGACACAGTAAGTATAATAATTGATGGAACAAAAAGTGTTATGGGAGCAGTTGTGAGAATTTTAGCAGCAGGTGTACTGGCTGGTATTTTAATTGAATCAGGAGCAGCCGAAAGAATAGCGGAAACTATTGTAGAAAAGTTAGGCGAAAAAAAAGCAATATTATCACTGGCATTAGCATGTTTCATAATTACAGCTGTAGGAGTATTTATAACAGTTTCAATTATAATAGTAGCGCCTATTGCACTTACAGTTGCTAAAAAATCGAAACTTACAAGACCATCCATATTATTAGCCATGATAGGTGGCGGAAAAGCAGGTAATATAATTTCTCCAAATCCTAATACAATTTCAGTAGCTAAAGGATTTAATGTTGATTTAGCACAAGTTATGATTGGAGGATTTATTCCAGCAGTTTTAGGACTTATTGCAACTTATTTTGTTGCAACTTATTTAAAACGTAAGGGAGATATGATTGGTGAAAATGAAGGAGTAAAGCAAGAAGTTAAGGATAAACCAAGCTTTAGTAGATCAATAGTTGCACCAATAGTAGCTATTATTTTACTAGGAGCAAGTCCGTTAGGAAGTATATTAAACATAGGATTTTTAGAAAGAATAAAGATTGATTCTATGATAATTTTACCTGTTGCTGGTATAATAGGGCTTGCTGCAATGGGAAAATTAAATAAAATATTAGAATATACAGCATCAGGCTTAAATAAAATGACAGGTACAGCGATTATTTTGATAGGTGCAGGTGCAATAGCTGGGATAATATCAAATTCAAATTTAAGTAGTGTTGTTGTGGAACTAATAGATAAGTCGGGAATCTCAGGAGTATTATTAGCACCACTTTCAGGAATACTTATGGCAGCAGCGACAGCTTCTACTTCTACAGGAGTAATTGTTGCTTCAGGAAGTTTTGGAGATGCTATTTTATCTATGGGAATAGCACCATTAAATGCTGCAGTAATGATGCATGCTGGAGGAGTAGTATTAGATCAGCTTCCACACGGAAACTTCTTTTTAATCACAGCTGATGCAGTTAATATGGATATAAAAGATCGTCTAAAATTAATAATTTATGAAGCCATTGTTGGTGGTGTAATGGTTATTACAGCAACTATATTATATGGATATTTAAAATTCTAAATTAAGCATTTTAATGTGATTATTCAATTATCATAAAAGTAAAATAAGTAGTTATTAAAAAGCAAAACTATTAATAACTGCTTATTTATTTTTCTTAGTTAAATACTTTTATAAGAATAATAAATTCATAATATATAAGATAAGTGTATATTTATTATTAAAAGCTTTAATGCGGTATATATTAAATATATATAGGATACTAATTAAATAACTATACTATGATTTTATTTGTGACATAATGTATTGAATAATATATAATAAACTTATGATGAAGAAGGATGTGGAAAATTAATGAGTTCAACTAAATTCACTTTAAGAAGAGAAACGAAAAATGAAATTACTAAATATATAGATAATGAATTTATTAATGAAACAATAAAAGAAATTGTCAAATATATTGATAATATGCATAAAGTTGAAATTGATGATAGTTCGTATGATGAACACGATAAAGAGTCTGAAATAAGATTAATTGATAAAGGGTCATTTAATATTAATGATTATATGTTTGTAAAAGATTTTCTTTCTGATATATCATGGAATGGATTTTATACAGAATATGAAAAAGAAAATGAAACTTTAGATAGAAGTGAAATTGTATATAAATATGAGCCTTTAGATATAGGGCATATTATTTATGAAAAAGTTTCAGAAAAAATGAAATTTCATAAAAATGATATTTATAAGAATTTTAAACAAAGGTACACGGAAGAATATCTATTTGGAGCTGTAAGATGGTATCAGCGGACTCGTGATGGCAAAGTCTATTATGATTTAGATTTGGAAAATATAAATCCAGATAAAAAGAGAAGTCTTGAGGAAAGAATAAAGACAGAACTTGCAAATGCATATAAAAGTAGATGGGGAAGTTCTATAGTGTCTAAAGTAGATGTGTTACAAGATGAACTTCTTCTTGATGTTTACAATAAAGGTTGTAGTCTTCTTGGAAAAGATAATTTAAATTATGTTGATGTGCTAACAGAAGAAAATAGTGAAGATGAAGAAAATATAATCAATGTTTTAATAGATGCAATAAGTACTACTAATTTCAGTGCGAATGGTATCAACAGACTGAAAATTAAAGTTATTAATTCTATTGATAAAAGAATTAAACATCTTATTAATATGAATATCTATAAAACAGAAGAGCATATGAATCTGTTTTTAGAAGAAGCCAGAAAATTAGTTCTTGGTTACTATAAAAGTTTAAATCTTAAAGGTGTAAAAAGCTTTTTAAGAAGTAAGGAAGATGGTATACTTGAGATAATTAATAGAATAGGTGTTGTTGAGAATTATCTATACAAAAAATACTTAGAAGAAAATAAAAAAGCACCCTCTATAAACGAGTTAATTGAATTTGATGAATGTATCCCGTGGATATGCTTAAAAGGGCTTATATGGACATCAGAAAATATATACATAAAAAATAGAGCTAAAGATGAAATTAAAGAAATCTTACTTGATAATCCTTTAGATGAATATCCTGAAGCAAGATTTATGAAGAGGCATTTTTATCTTCATGTTGGAGAAACTAATACAGGAAAGACATATTCAAGTATTCAGAGGCTTATGGAAGTACAGACTGGTGTATATTTAGCACCTCTTAGACTTTTAGCTTTAGAAATACAAGATAAGCTTAATTCTGAAAATGTTCCATGTTCACTTCTTACTGGAGAAGAAGAGGATATAATACCTTATGCAGGTCATGTGGCATCAACAATTGAAAAACTTCAGATGGGAAATGAATATGACGTTTGCGTAATAGATGAAGCACAGATGATTTCAGATAATCAAAGAGGATGGGCATGGACGAGAGCAATAATAGGAGTACTTTCACCAGAGGTACATATTTGTATGGCACCTGAAGCTTTAGATGTAATAATTAAGTTAATAGAAGAATGTAATGATACATATGAAGTTGTAGAGCATAAGAGAGATACTGAACTTATTTTTGAAGATAAAGTATTTGATTTAAATAATGATGTAAAAAAAGGTGATGCATTAGTTGTCTTTGGGAAAAGAAAAGCACTTGCAGTATGTGCAGAACTTTTAAATAAGAATATAAAAACTAGTGTTATTTATGGAGCACTTCCATATTCCACAAGAAAAAAGCAGTTTGATAGATTTTTAAATGGAGAAACAGAAGTTATAGTATGTACAGATGCCATTGGAATGGGAGTTAATCTTCCAATTAAACGTATTGTATTCTTAGAAACAAGAAAATATGATGGAGTATCTTTAAGACGGCTTAATGTGCCAGAAATAAAACAGATTGCAGGAAGAGCAGGAAGAAGAGGAATATATAATAAAGGATATGTAGCAACTGCAGTAGATACAAATTTAATAAGAGGTGCCCTTAAAGCTAAGAGCAGTAAAATAGAAAAATGTTTTATAGGTATACCAGAATCATTATTAGATTTAAATATAGATATTGTAGATTCACTAAAAACATGGAGTACAATGAATTCAAAAGGACTTTTTGAAAAAACAGATGTTACAAGAATAGTGTATTTACTAAATAGAATAAAAAAGATGAATTTAAATATTTCTAAACAAGATGCTATTAAGATGGCTACTATTCCTTTTGAAGAAAATAATAAAGAAGTATACGCTCTTTGGGAAGAATACTGTAGAATGTATAGTATGGGAGCAATAAATTTAAAGAAGCCTGTTCTTAAGAAAAATATAAGTAGCAAAAAGGAACTCGATAATTTAGAAAGCTATTATAAATCATTGGATTTGAATTATTCATTTGGAAAAAACTTTAATATGGCCATAAATAATAGATATATACATAGTGAAAAGGAAAATGCAGCAAATGCTATAAATGATCTTCTTTTGACAAGTCTACTTGATCATGAAAGAAGATGTAGTGTATGTGGTAAAAAACTTTCATGGGATTATCCAAATGATATGTGTAGAAAATGTAGAGATATTATTTTAGAAAATAAGAGAGAAAAAGAGAAAATGAAAATTTTATTTAGAGGTAGAAGACGTCATAGAAGTTTTGGAAGAATGAAAAGAAGAAGTAGATAAAATAAAGAAGTTATGTTGCAAAAATAATGGAAGGAAATCTGAAAGTATTCCTCCCATTATTTTTATCATTCCTTAATAGTTTTTTCTTCTATTTCTTTAAGCATATTATTATCATAAAACATAAGTATAAAGCAGAGAGCTGTAGGTACAAATAATACTAAAAATATAGATACACGTTTAAACATAGTATAAAATAAAAATAGTATAACTACTTTTAAGAAAGTGTATGGCATATTTTTTATCATATAGTAAATAGAAGTTAAAAATAAGTCTTTTACGCTTATTTCAAATCTTGAATTAATAGGGAATGCATATAAGCATATTAATCCTAATACTATTGCAAGTAAAACAAAAATCATATACATACCTGATGATGTGTCAATAGAAAAAAATTCATAATCAAAAAGTAATAAGAATAATAATGCAAGTATTATTACCCAAAACTTTGTACATGATTTAAAATTTGCTTTATAATATTTAAAATATTGAGAGGCGAAGAACATATCTTTTTCTCTTATACATCTACCAGCTATAGAATAAAGAGCTCCAATTGAAGCGCCAGTTGGAATAAGAGTTATAAATAGAATTGCTATACCGAATATATCTGGATTTGAAATTGATAAAAATAGATATATTATAGGAAGTATATTGCATATTATGAGATAAAAGCTCACTTGAATATAGCTTATTAGATAATTTGTGATTGAATAGGCTTGGCTATCATAAAAATCTTTTTTCATTGTAAGTACTCCTTTTTCTATGTTAAATATTGTTAATTATAGTATACTATGTAAACGATAATAATTAAATAATTATATTGTATTTTATTCAATATAGATTTAAAACATTTAATTAAGCTGATATAATAATATTAAGATATTAATTTTTATAACTTATTAAAAGTAGAATAATTAAAGTATTATTTATAATAACTATAATCAGGAGATAAAATATAATGGTAGAAGATATAGGGAACTTAATGGCAAACAGAATCAAAATAAGGCATTCTAAAATAGGTGTACCAGATGAATATGATGGAATGATTGATTTAATAGCAAATGTATTGAATGAAAAACAGAGGGCTGTTGGACAAGATAAAAGATATGATTTTAATGATATTCAGAAAATGGCAGTTGAAAAATTAGTCACTAGTGATGCTTCAATTGAGATTTTAGGAAGAGAATTTAAATTCAAAGAACTTATACAAGAAAAATTAAGCCAATTAGAGAAAAACTGTGATGAAATATTATCTGAAGGTTTTCTGGAAGATAATGTTAAAAAGTGTTTGTTTAATATTATTATAAAATCAAAACATATATTTGGTGTAAAACATGATGATATGAATATTGATTATTATTATTTGAGTGGACATACTATGGAAAAAGTTGATATAGATGAAAAGCGCTTTTTTATGAATGATTATAAAATCATTGATGAAGATAAGGCACATATACTTAAAAGTAAGATAGCAGATGAATATAATAAGCTTGCAGAAAGTAATGAAAACGAGATTAATGATTACCTTGATTACATATTTATGATTGAAGATTTATTACAAGTAAAAGTTTTAGATTATAATGACTTTAGAACTGATTTAAAACAAAAGCTGCTTCTTAATGATATTTTTGATAATCTGCTAGCATTAAAGCTTAAGGATAGGTATCAATATTGTTTAATATTAAATAGGATATCAGAGATTACAGATGAATATATAGACTATATTAATTCATATCATGAGGATTATTTAAAGTCACAGCTTAATATTGAATAATTGGGTACAATCAATCTTTACAACTCTTAATTTTATAATTGAGAATTGTAAAGATTTTTTATTTCTAAATACGAGGAAAGTATATGATTTTTTTAATTTTGAATTTAAATTATACCAAGACTGTTGGGAGATACATAGAACTATTATTAACATAAGTGAAAATACTTGAATAAAGAAGATAATGTTTTGAAGTATACTATAAAACAAGCAGATATAATATGTTGATGAAAAATTTTATAATATATTAATCTTATACATGCAATATATTACTATTTTAATAGTATACAGAGCTGTTTTAAAAAAATGTTGTTTTTAGATTATGCGAGATTAAATTAAGACAAGTTCTGATTTTTTAATATTACTTGTTTTTATAAATCCAAAACATTTTACTAGGGAGTAGGACATATCCATAGACTTAAAGCAATAATCAAGATTAAACAATATAAAATAGGATAAATAGTTCTCTAAATATTTAGTTGCTATTCCATAAAAATCGCAAAACCAAGCTGATACTTTCCTTCCAATATGGTTGATTTTATCGTCAATAGGCCTAGATTTGCTTCTCCATCTCTTGTTAGTTTTATTGTTATGCCTTTCGCTTACAGCCCTTAAGAAACGATTCCATCCATTAGTAATAATTAATGCTTTTTTATCTAGTCTGCTGATTACTTTATTTTTAAATTGAATTTTATCAAAACTGTGTCTGCTTAAGGGAACTATTAGCATTGTATCTTGGCAATCTCTGACTGCTGCTGCAACTATAAGTTTTTGTTGAAAATAGTAATCAGGTTTAAAATTTATTGTAGAATTATAAGCTCCTTCTTGAAAACATATTGTGTCCACAGATATGTTTCCTGATAATTTTTCTGGATTGATTCCATAATGATGAGCTGATTTTAGAATGTTTAATATTTTATGGCGCCAGTAAAAAGCTGTTGATAAATTAAGTTTTAATTCAGCAGCACATGCTCTTAAAGTTCTTCTCTGTAAGAATAATTCTATATATTTAACCCAAAGTTCAGGCACTTTTTTTGAATAATACCATAAAGAATTGGTTGTATTTGAAAATGTTCGCTTGCAATTTCTGCACATATATCTTTGAATTCCTTTATATTTGCCGTGTTTAATAAAATCAGTGTTATGGCAATGTGGACAACATTCAAATTTTTTATCTTTATATAAATCAACTTTTAGTAATTGTGGTATAAGTTTTTCTAAATTTTTATAATCAATATCATTTTCTATCAATTTATTCACCTCGTTTGGATCATTGCCACAAAGTATGAATAATATACAAAACAACATTTTTTAAAAACAGCTTTATATGAAAAAATTTAGTATTATATAGTATAGAATTTTAAAAGTCAAATTTAATTAATACCGAAGGTTTAATATATAATAATATATCAGATATTCTAAGGAGAGAGCGGTAAAGTTAATTTTTATAAAATTATAATAAAATTTTTATCTATATTATATAAAATACATATATAAGTTGTGTAGATAAATTAATGCCTAAAAATTGTTATTCAAATAATAATTATTATGTAAAGTAAAGTGTGGTTAGTCAATGGTTTGGTGGATATTAATATTGCAGTCATAATTCATACTTTTTTGAAATTGGAAACTCCTATTCCTAACGTCATAGGAGTAAGCGATTCGCACAAAAATAAATTTTTGGCTCTCTGCTTATAAAAATAAAAGTTTTTATTAGAAAAGATAAATTTTGTTTTTTATACTTTTAAATGTTGAGAAAATATAAATTAAAACTTTAATTAATAGTTATTATTTATTTTTTATAATATTAAAAATGTAAAATATTCAAATTTTCCTTATAACATTAAATAGTAATTTATTAGAGAATTCATAATGGATAATATTCTAAAAATAAAATGAATTAAAAAATTTAATCTTTTTAAATTTTTTATTACTTAATAAATATTATGTAAAGTAAAGTATAATCAATTGATGGTGTAATGGATATTAATAATGCAGTTATACCTCACACTTTTTAAAAATTGGAAACTCCTATTCCTGACGTCATAGGAGTAAGCGACTCGCACAAAAACAAGTTTTTGGCTCTCTGCTCATAAAAATAAAAGTATTTATTTTATAGAATTAAAGTTTTTGTGTAGCTATAGATATTGAGGAATTATAAAAGGTGAAACTTTGATAAATAGGGAAGATATATTTGTGATGTGTTGAAATTTTTAATACCAAGGATATTAAAGTATAAAAAAACATACAAAACAAAGGTTGGCAGCATTAACTATTAGCCTTTATTTTGTATATTTTTATTTTAAAAATTTTATATTAGTTTATATGAGAGATTATTTTGAGTATTTTAATAAGCCGTCATCAATAGTTACTTTTAGTTTTCCTATTTCATATAAATAATCAACATAGGATTTAAGCATTAAACTCATCATATTATATTTTTTGATATCATATATATTAATTTCAAACTTATGACATGCATCTCTAAGAATTTCTTCCATGGTCATTGGCTTGTTAATTAATTCTAAGATTATGTTTGATCTATTCTCGTAGAAGTCTATATTATCATCAATTAATTTTTTTATGTTATCATAAATACCTTTATGAGAAACAATGTATTTACTACAATGTAAATCATACAATTTAGCTTTGCTTTTCATATCTTCACTTAAAATATAGGCATAAGGCATTTTTGCTCCATTCATAAGTTCATAGCTTACAAGGGCATCACCTAAATACGCCACATTATCTGGTGTAATAATGCTTATATGGGAAGGACTGTGTCCAGGAGTATGAATTATTTTAAATTTTGTATTACATATATCAACTTCATCCTCATTGTCATCGATTTTTATATCAGTTTCACAAATCATATGTCCAAACTTTTCCTTTATATCTTTTAGAGCATAAGCACCATAATATACTTTTAGATTTGCATAGGAGCTGCAAATTATTGCTTCATAAGTTGGCATAGCAATTATGCAGTTAAATTTGTTTTTTAAATAAGCATTATTGCCAATATGATCCATATGAGCGTGGCTATTTATAATTCCTACTACTTTAAAATTATTAGCATCAATAACAGCATTAATAATTTCTCGTTCATTTTTTTTCAATCCTGTATCTAACATTATTATTTCATTGTCATTGACTTTATAAAATGGTATATAGCTCATACCTGTTTCAATACAGTAAGTATTTCCTTTAACATTGATAATATTCAAGTTTTATCACCGTCCTGTAATTTATATAATTTATCCTTAGTAAAATGAAGCAGTATTATCATATAAAAAAATGAATACTGCATATTAATATTATAAAATTTAATTTTGTTATGCAACTATTATTGTTTGTTTATTTTTACCAAAATAAATTATTCAAGATTATCTCAAAATTTGCTAACTTTATATTCTTAATATCATTAAAAGATTTTATTTTATGAAAACTATTTCTGGTATTATTTTCTTGTGATATAATCATAATTGTAATAAATAAGCAATAATACTTATATCAAAATTGGAGGAAGAAAGATGGGCGTACTAGATATATTTAAAAAGTCTTCTAATAAAGGGGAGAATAAGAATAATGATTTTTTTGAAAATGAATCAGAAAATAATAAGGATATTAAGAATGAAGACCCTATTTATGTGAATATTGATAACGAAGATCATATTGATATAGATTTTAATAATGTGGATACTTTAACTGGTGAAAGATGTAATGAACTTATATCGCATGTTTTAAAAGATAAAGATTTTGGTGAAGAATATATAAAAACAACTAATATTAGAGAAAATATATTTGTAACCGTTTATATGAGAAATACACTTTTAAAGCAGTTTGAAGGTGATAATGTTAAGGATTTATATGATAGATTACTTAAGACTATAGAATCATTTGAAAATATGGTATTTGAAAAGGCAATGGCACTAGATCAATTATGGAAAATCATCAATAAAGCAACAGGATGTCCAGTGATTGATGGGCAAGAGGAACATATTCTTATTTCAGATATGTATAAAGAACATATGATTGAAGAATACAAGAAGCTTGGAGTAGAGGTAGAAGCAGTTAAAATTAATCATGAACAATTTATTAATGAGTTAAAAGATTTATATAGAACAGGTTATAAGGGTATTAGATTTACTGATGGTAGACAGGTACCTTGTACTATAAAAATAGAAAAAATGATGGAAGTATCAAAAGTAGAAAAATCAAAGTATCCTACTAATCCAGAATTGTATTTTTCATTAACTGCTTATCTTCAGGAATTTAGAAGAACTGCAAATAATTATAGTGAAAATAAAACATTAAATGTTCTTGGAAGAGTAATGATGATAAATCTATTAAAAGCGAAATTTATTATTCCAGTTCAAGAAAGAGGAGAAAAGCAGTTCAATCTTCCAATATATAAGGTCGGAAATGATGAAAAGGGTACATCTATAGGTTTATATGTATTTACAGATGAAGTAGAAATGAGGAAGTTGGAATTAACTGGCCTTAAGCTAGATAGTGGATGGATAGCACAGGTTAATGAATTTAAGGATATTATAGATAAAGTAGAGTGCTGTCATATATCTGAAGTATGTATTAATTTTTCAAATATGCAGTTTAGGTTAGATAGAAATACTTTAGATTCAATAAAAAAGGATGCAGGTATAGTATCTCAAGAGGACCAGGTTAGAATTAAACAAGAAAAATTTGAAGAAGAAGAACTACCAAAAATATTTGATAAAGAAGTTAAAGTAGTAAATGCACCTAATGGACTTCCTGTATTTATGCGTGAAGAAAATAGAGTATGTATTAATAATTATATAATTAATACACTTGTAAGAAAAAACATGTTTGATGATGCTATGAATACGTTTTTGGAAGATAATAGTGTAGATGTAATAAAAGTATTTGATGTACAAACAAGAAATGCAGATATTGTAATTAAAGAAGGTTCAAATAATATAGGTACATTTATAATGCCAATGCGATATACTGATGAAAATATTAATGAAGATATTAATGATGATAGTATTTATTGTTCAATAGATGCATCAAAGATTAAAAATATTAATGAAGAACAACAGGAATTGAAAATAGCTGAGAGAGAAATGAATTTTTATACTATAGTTAACAGTGGGAATCAGAAAACATATCTACCTTTATTTAATAGTCCAGAGGAAGTGCGCAAGATCTTTCCTAAGAATAAATTCCGTCTATGCAAGGTGACTTACGAAGATATAAAAGAAAAGTTAATTCCATATGATGGTGTAGTAATAGGTCCAACAACGTTAAGTACAATGATTCCAAAAGAATTAGCTCTTAAAATTTATGATATAAATATGTACATGTAATTTAAAAAATCGAATGAATATCTTGAAACATTAGTATTTAAGATATTCATTCGGACTTTTTTTTATCTTCATTCATATTAATATAAGAATACGCATGAAAATTTAAAAAAGAATTTCAAGATGTTTTACACGTAATTTGTTATATAGTTAATAAGTTGAATAAAAGAATTGACTAAATCAAAATTTAATGAGAGGTGCAGAAAATTGAATAAGATATGTGTACTTGGAAGTATGAATATGGATATGGTTCTTGGAGTAAAAAACCATCCTAAAGAGGGAGAAACAATTTTAGCGAAATCATTTGAGAAGATACCTGGAGGTAAAGGTGCGAATCAAGCGGTTGCAGCAAAAAGAAGTGGTTCAGAAGTATTTATGATAGCTAAGGTTGGTGAAGATGATAATGGTAAATATCTTAAAGAAAAATTAGAACACGAAAATATAGATATAAGCTTTGTTTTTGAAGATAAAAGAGCAGCTACTGGAATGGCTGTTATAACAATTAATGATAAAGGTGATAACTCAATAGTTGTAATTCCCGGTGCAAATATGGCATTGAAACAATATGAAATCGAAACAACATATAATAAACTTGCAGAAAGTGATATTTTAATTGCCCAATTTGAAACTAACGAAGATATAACGATCAATGCTTTTAAAAAAGCTAAAGAACTTGGTAAAGTAACAATATTAAATCCAGCACCAGCTAAAAAAATAGATGATGAATTATTAAAGGTGACAGATATAATAATTCCTAATGAAACAGAAGCAGAATTACTTACAGGGATTAAAGTAGAAACATTAGAAGATGCACAAAGAGTTGGAAAAATGTTTTTAGAAAAAGGTGTGAAGTACATTATAATAACTTTAGGATCTAAAGGTGCAGCTGTTATAGGAGAAGATTTTTGTGAAATTGTAGATGCCTATAAAGTAAATGCAATAGATACTACGGCTGCAGGAGATAGCTTTATAGGTGGATTAAGTTCAAAACTTGATTGTAATAAGCTTACTAAAGACAACTTGATTGAATCAGTAAAATTCGGTAGCAGAGTATCATCAATTGCAGTTCAAAGACCAGGAGCCCAACCATCTATACCATATTTGAGAGAAGTTATAGAAATTTATGGAGATGAATAACAAAAAAAAGCTGAGAATATTTTTATTCCCAGCGTTTTTTATATTATAAATGAATCTAGAATTTTCCCATTGATCGATATTGCAGATATCTCTAGTTTATTTTTAGTATAATCAGCAAGTAAAAAATGAAATTTAGCAATAGGGGGGATGATTACACCATTTTTACTTTTATATTTATCCTTTAGCTTTTCGCCTGCTCCACCTGTGATTATCTGATATATACCATTATTATTATTATTATCACAATTTGTTTTTATAATACGTCTAGAATAATTATGTTCATGGCCACAAAAAACTATATCTATATTAGAATTTTCTAGAGTTTTTAGTAAGGCATTACGTTTTTCTGGATATTGATCTAAGCAATGTCCTATGTGGGCACCTGTTGGAAATAGTGGTGAATGAACAAACAATAATTTTTTCTTGCTACAGTCTGAAGTTATATTTTCAAGCCATGAAAGCTGAGAAACACATATTTGATGAATCTCGTTTGGATGATGTGAATTTAATATTATAATACGTAAATTATCAAAATCTTTAAAATATACAGTATTATTATAATCTTTTAGAGAGCTTGTTGGATTAAGATTACAATAAAAATTTGATATTATTCTTTCAAAACGATCATCTTTGGGTATAATATTTGCTTCATGATTTCCTATAACAGGTAGTAGCTTTATTTCTGGAATGTATTTATTTATAATATCATTTAAATCAATAAGCTGATGAGTAAATACTTCTTCATTTAAGCTTCCTTTTACAGTGTCTCCTAGCATTATCATAAATTTTGGTTTTGGTTCAAGTTTTGATATTCTATTCATAATACAATTTAATATTTTTTTATTAATACCATTTTCTTTGCCTTTAGAATCACCCCATATAATGAATCTCAATTTTTCCACTCCTTATTATAAAATAAATATTAGAGAATCAAGAGTAAACGTTTAAATAGGTGAGGATTATTTTGCTCATTGCAAAAAAAATCGACTTTTTTTGTTTTTTTTGAAGAAAAAAGTTTTAAATAATAATAAGTTTTTAATGATATTTAGTTTTACTTAAAAATAGAGAAAAAATAATCAGTTGTACTTGAAAATGATTATCGGTTGTGTGATAATATGATTGTAATCTACTTAAGGAGGAATGTAAAATGAAAAATTATTTAGAAATAGTAGATGTAGTTGCAAGACAAATTTTAGATTCAAGATGTTTCCCAACTGTAGAAGTTGAAGTATACTTAGAAGATGGTTCTACTGGAAGAGCTGCAGTACCATCTGGAGCATCAACTGGAATGTATGAAGCTGTTGAATTAAGAGATGGAAATAAAAACAATTACCAAGGTAAGAGTGTTTTAAAAGCAGTAGAAAACGTAAATGAAGTTATAGCAAATAGATTAATTGGACATAATGTTTATGACCAAGTTGGAATAGATAAATTACTTATTGAATTAGATGGAACAGAAAATAAAGGAAAATTAGGAGCTAATGCAATCCTAGGAGTATCTTTAGCTGTGGCTAATGCAGCTGCTGCATCATTAGATATGCCATTATACAGATACATAGGTGGAGTTAATGCTAAAGTATTACCAGTTCCTATGATGAACATCTTAAATGGTGGTTCACATGCTGACAACTCTGTTGACTTACAAGAGTTCATGGTTATGCCTGCTGGCGCTGAAAGCTTTAGTGAAGCATTAAGAATGTGTGCTGAAGTTTACCATACATTAAAGAAAATTTTACATCATAAAGGATATTCAACAGCTATTGGTGATGAAGGTGGATTTGCACCAAACTTAAAGAGCAACAGAGAAGCTTTAGATGTAATCGTAGAAGCAATCGTAAAAGCTGGATATAAACCAGGTGAAGATATGTTCATCGCTATTGATGCTGCATCATCTGAATACTACAAAGATGGTAAATATGTATTAGAACATGAAGGAAAGACATTCACTTCAGAAGAAATGGTTAACTTCTTCGAAGATTGGGTGAATGAATATCCAATTATCTCAATCGAAGATGGTATGGCTGAAGAAGACTGGGAAGGCTGGAAGCACATGACTGAAAGACTTGGTAAGAAAGTTCAGCTAGTAGGTGATGACTTATTCGTTACTAACACTAAGAGATTAGAAAAGGGTATAGATATGGGTGTTGCTAACTCAATACTTATCAAATTAAACCAAATAGGTACATTAACTGAAACTTTAAATGCTATAGAAATGGCAAATAGAGCTGGATATACTGCAGTTGTATCACATAGAAGTGGTGAAACTGAAGATACAACAATAGCTGATTTAGTTGTTGCAGTTAATGCTGGACAAATAAAGACAGGAGCTCCTGCAAGATCTGAAAGAGTTGCTAAATACAATCAATTACTTAGAATCGAAGAAGATTTAGATGGTATTGCTGAATACAGAGGAAAGAAAGCATTCTTCAATATTAAATAGTTTTATTTAAAAAAAGTATTCGCCAATATTGACGAATGCTTTTTTAACTCACTTTTTGAAAATGCTTATCAATAAGTATTGATATAAAGGTGAAAAAGTTATATTATATAAATGAGAATAATTCTCTATATATCGTATATTATATATTATTAAGTAGTTTCTTTGGACTGTATACCATACAAAGAAATGATTAAAATATATACTCTCTAATTATTAAAATAATTATTAAAATAATGCTCAAGTTAAAATCTTACTATATGGTTATGCACACCCCATATAGTAAGATTTTTAATTATTTTTATTATAATAGAAAAACAACTATAAAAAATACTCTATACTTCTTATGTTTAAGTACAGAGCATTTAAAACTAAATTATAATTATGTATTTATACAAATAATTTTATAACAAAAATTAGTAAGTATGAAAGAAGAGCAGTAAGTGGAATTGTTAATACCCATGTCCAAACAATATTTTTAGCTACTCCCCATTTTACATTTTTGACTCTTTTACAAGCACCTATACCCATAATTGTAGTTGTAATTATATGAGTAGTACTTACTGGAGCTTTAAATAAAGTTGCAGTTAATATAACTGAAGCAGCTCCGGTTTGAGCAGCAAATCCATTTACTGGAGTAAGTTTTGTCATACCACTTCCCATAGTTTTTATAATTTTCTTACCACCAACAGAAGTACCTAGTGCCATAGCTAATGCACAAAGAAATATTACCCATGTTGGCACTTCAAAAGAACTAAGTAAACCACCACTTAACAATGCCATAGTTATGATTCCCATAGACTTTTGAGCATCGTTACTACCATGGTTAAATGCCATAAAAGCACCTGCTAGTATTTGAAGTTTTAAGAATACTTTATTAACTGAACTTCTCTTATAGGGAGCTAGTATTAAGTTTAAAAACTTCATTAATACATAACCAACTACAAATCCGATTACTGGCGAAAGAAATAACCATAAAATTACACTATGAAAAAGATTATACCAGTTTACAGCTTTGAAAGAGTTATTATATGAAATACCAGCACCTACAAGCGCTCCAATTAATGCATGTGATGAACTACTTGGAATAGCAAAGTACCATGTTAGTAAGTTCCATATTATTGATGTTATTAATATGCACATTATAACCCATTGAGCCATTAATGAACTATCCACAATATTATCTCCAACAGTTTTAGCAACTGCAGTTTCTGCAAATGCACCAATAAAATTACATATACAGCATATTATAATAGCATTTCTTGGTGATAAAGCTCTTGTAGTTATTGAAGTTGCTACAGCGGTAGCAGTATCATGAAATCCATTGATAAAGTCAAAAGAAATAGCAAGAATAATAATTATAATTGTAAATATAAGAGAACTAGGCATTTTTTATTACAACTCCCTCAATTATGTTTGCTATCTTTTCGCAATTATCAATAGTATCTTCAACAAGTTGATAAATCTCTTTCCATTTCATAACTTCTATAGGATTAGTTTCAGATTTAAATAAAGTTGTAACAGTTTCTCTGAATACTTTATCTGCCTTACTTTCTAATTTTGAAACATTCATGATTTTTGTTATTATATCTTTAGATTTACATCCTTTTGTTTTTAGTTCGACCATTATTTCGCAAAGTTCATTAGTTACGCTTACTAATAAATCACATATTTCTTTTATTTCGTATTTAGGCTCTGATATATCAAACATAATAAATCTGTGCATAATTGAATTCATACGGTCTAAAATCTTATCCATTTCTTTAACTATTGCATATATATCTTCTCTGTCAATAGGAGTAATAAATGATTCATTTAATTCTCCTATTAATATACGAACTAATTCATCACCTTTATCTTCTAAATCAGAGATTTTTTTTGCTTCTTCATTTTTTTTGTCTAAGCAATCTAAACTATCTCTTAACACTTTTGCAGACTCATTAACTAAATCAGCAGACTGTGATAACATATTATAAAATTTATCTTCTTTAGCACCAAAATTAAACATTTTTCCGCTCCTTGATTATTAAGTCATAATATAAATTGAATAATAAAAAACTATAAATTATAAATTCTATTATATTAAGCTATAAATATTATTGTTTACTTTTTGATAGATTTATAATTTTAGATTTTATGAAATTTCATACAGTTTTAGTCCTCCTATTTTAAGCACTCTGATGGAGTTAAATAATAATATTGTTGAAGGTAAACAATATTATTATATACTTTTTTTAGACAAAGTGCATTTGTTTTTTTTATTATTTTTTTATTTAATTATATATTTTCTTTTAAAGAAGATAGATTTCTTTTGGAGAATAAAAAGAAATTACAAAAATATGAGGGGATATAAAGAAATTTATTATTTCATTCGTAATAATTGTCGAATGTGCTCGAATAGAGTTTAAGATAAATTATAAATAATTTACGGAAAGAGAGAAACTTCTTTTGATATTTTAACTCTTAAATTTAAAATCTATTCATTTTTTAAAATCAGCAATATTATTTTTCAAATACGCAACAGAAAAGTATATGATTATGATAAAAATTATCATTATGTGTTGAAAAAGATTATTAAGGGGTTATAATATAAATATAAAACAATTCCTATTAAAACAATTGGAATTAAATATATAATCTATATCAAAATTTATGATGTAGGAGAAAAATATAAAAAAGCGGGGTACATAAAAATGAAACTTGTTATTGTAAGACATGGAGAAAGTGAATGGAATAAGTTAAATTTATTTACTGGATGGAGTGATGTTGATTTATCCGAAAAGGGGATTGAAGAAGCAAGAAATGCAGGAAAGAGTATGGTCAATAACAAATTTGATTTTGATATATGTTATACTTCGTATTTAAAAAGAGCTATTCATACTTTAAATTTAGTTCTAGAAGAAATGGACAGAGAATGGCTTCCAGTAGTAAAGACATTTAAGTTAAATGAGCGTCATTATGGAGCTCTACAAGGATTAAATAAGGCAGAAACTGCTGAAAAGTATGGAGAAGAGCAAGTTAAGATTTGGAGAAGATCTTTTGCTGTTAGACCTCCAATGTTAGATGAATCAAGTCCTAAGAATCCAAAATATCTAGAACAATATAGAGGAATAAATAAGGACGAACTCCCACTTGGAGAAAGTTTAGAAGATACAGTAAAAAGAGTTGTTCCATATTTTGAAAACATTATAAAGAAAGACATGATTGACGGTAAGAGAGTTTTAATAGCAGCTCATGGTAATTCAATAAGAGCTTTAGTTAAACATTTAGAGAATTTAACTGAAGAGGAAATATTAAATGTTAATATTCCAACAGGAGTTCCATTAGTATATGAGTTTGACTCTGATTTTAATGTGGTTAAGAAATACTATTTAGGAGACCAAGATGAGATTGCAAAGAAGATACAAAGCGTATCAAATCAAGGAAATATTGCTCCTAAAGAAATACAAACAGTTTAAATATAATAATTTTAGTTAATTTATATAAATTATATAAATAGAAGTGTAAAGCACACTTAAATAAAAAATAGTTACAATTATATATAATTATTTTATAGAACTTTATAGTATATTAAAAACTATAGAGTTCTATTTGTTTTATTTGAAAAAGCATTTCAATTAAAAGAGTTGGAAATTAAATGTAACTTTAATTCAAGAAAACTATATTTGGATTTTATTATATGAGTAATATTTTGCATAAAAAACTAAAAACTATATAAATAATATTGTTTTTAATGTATAATAAGTCAATGATTATATAAAATAATTATTAAATTATACAAATTTACGAGAGGTGAAAAATGAATATTAGAAAATACGTAGGAAATAGGGATTTTTATAAAATGGTTCTCACGATTGCAATTCCTATAATGATACAAAATGGTATAACTAATTTTGTAAGTATGTTAGATAATATAATGGTAGGCCAAATTGGAACTGATGCCATGAGTGGGGTGGCTATTGCTAATCAGTTTATCTTTATATTCAGCTTGTTTATATTTGGAGCAATTTCAGGACCTGGAATTTTCAGTGCTCAGTTTTATGGGAATAATAATCATGAAGGTATAAGGCAGACTTTTAGATTTAAATTAATTTTATGTGGATTTATATGTTTAGTTGGTATTTCAATAATGGGGGTATTTAGATATGAATTAATATCACTTTTTCTACATGAAGGAAGTACCACTGGAAATATTGCTGAAACTTTAAAGTATGGAAGTGGATATATAGCAATTGATATTATTGGACTTGTACCATTTGCAATTATGCAGTGTTATTCTAGTACCTTAAGAGAGACTGGTGAAACTGTAGTTCCTATGAAGGCAGGAATTATAGCTGTAGTAGTTAATTTAATACTTAATTTTCTTTTAATATTTGGAATGTTTGGATTGCCAAAGCTTGGTCCATACGGAGCTGCAATTGCTACAGTAGTTTCAAGATGTGTTGAATGTGCTGTTGTTGTCATTTGGACACATGCTAATAAGTCAATAAATAAATTTATTGATGGTGCATATAGGAATTTTAAAATAGAAAGTAGTTTAGCTAAACAAATAACAATAAAAGGTACACCACTTTTAATAAATGAGGGACTTTGGGCAATGGGAATGTCAACTTTAACTCAAATCTATTCGCATGCAGGTCTTGCAGTTGTGGCAGGATTAAATATCACTAATACAATAGGGAATGTTTTTAATATAGTTTATATAGCAATGGGAAGTTCTGTTTCAATAATAATAGGCCAACTGCTTGGGGCTGGTAAAATGGAAGAAGCAAAGGAAACAGATACTAAACTTATATTTTTTTCAGTTGCAAGTTGTTTTGTAATAGGAGTATTAATGATATTAATTTCACCAATATTTCCTAGAATGTATAATACAAGTGAAGAGGTCAGAAAATACGCTACATATTTTATTATAATAATAGCCATATGTATGCCGCTTGAAGCCTTTATGAATGCTTCATATTTCACACTTCGTTCAGGAGGAAAAACTTTTATAACATTTTTGTTTGATAGTGTTTCTGTTTGGGTTATATCAATACCTTTTGCATATTTTCTTATGAATTTTACATCGTTACCTATTGTTCTAGTGTATCTTTTCTGTCAACTTATAAGCATAATAAAATGCATAATTGGATATGTACTAGTGAAAAAAGGTGTATGGATAAATAATATAGTAGATTAGAGTATACTTTTCTTATAATATCAACATTTATTAAATTATTATAAACTGATAAAATATTTATATAGCTTATAATAATTATACAACATAGGAGTTAGACATTATGGAAAGAGTATCATTAAAGAATAATAAAATTGTTGAACTAGAAAATAGATTGAGTAATGGGGATGATAAAGCGTTAGAGGAATTTTGGGCATTTGCTGAAGCAAATGGAGCTCCACTTATTCAAAATATTGAAGGTAATAGTGAAGAATCCCTTGTAACTATAATTTATAGAGAAAAGAAGAAACTTGATAATGTTGTTTTAATACCACCAGTAGGTATGAGAAAACTTGAAAATTGCATATTAGATAAAGTAGAAAATACGGATTTATGGTATATATCTTATAAAGTTGAAAATGATATATGTTTTAATTATCAATTTGTAGCTAATGATCCACTTAATAATGACTGGAACAGAAGATGGAATAATGTTGAGGGTGATGAATTTAATAGAATAGGGTTAAATTATATTGATAACATATCTAAAAGGAAAAGAAAAATTCCATTTGTAGTAATGAAGAATGCAGATGAAAGAAAGTATATTATTAAAAATCCAAATTCTCCAGAAGGTACGTTAGAAAATCATATAATTCATAGTAATATATTAAATGAAGATAGAAAGATTTCTGTATATTTACCTGAAAATTATAATAAAGAGGGGGATTCATATGGAATGGTCATGCTTAATGATGGTTTTGAATATTTGAATATCCTTCATATTACTAATGTATTAGATAATTTAATAAGTAGTGGAGATATACCACCTGTTATAGGAGTGTTTATTGAGTCAACTAAAGAAAGACCAGAACAGTTAAAGTGTAATGATGAGTATTTACGATTTATATGTGATGAAGTTGTTGAATATGTAAGAGAAAATTATAATGTAAGCAATGAGCAAAGTAAAAATGTAATAGGAGGATACAGCTTAGGGGGATTATTTGCTTCTTATGCAGGTTTAAGACATTCGTAAGCGTAAAAAAATAGACGCCTATCGCTTACGGAATATAAGTGCTACAATAAACCCAACAGAGATGTTTACACAA
>NZ_JABAGC010000048.1 GCF_012843905.1 Clostridium sp. SM-530-WT-3G | reverse complement strand
AGCAGATACATTGAAAAAGGAATGAAACATAAGATTTTATAATTTTTTATAGATTTTTATAAGTTTTCAGTAACGGAGCGTTTTTAATACCATATTTCTTTGCTATATTTACAGCAGGTATTCCACTTCTTATTTTAGAATATGGAATGGGACATAAATTTAAAGGTTCTACACCACTTGCAATTGCAAAAGCAAATAAAAAGTGGGAATGGCTTGGATGGTGGCCAACAATAAGTGCATTTATAATTCTTTGTTATTATTCAGTAATATTAAGCTGGGCAGCAAATTATTTAAAGATGAGTTTTAATAAAGGTTGGGGAGCTGATTCTAATGGATTTTTCCATGAATCATTTTTAAAACTTTCATCATCACCATTTGAAATTGGTGGAATGGTTTGGCCAATATTATTAGGAATGGCATTTGTTTGGACAGTTAACTGGTTTATTTGTTATAAGGGTATTAAAGGTGGTATAGAAAAAGCAAATAAATTATTATTACCAACACTTATTTTAATAATGATTATAATTGCAATAAGGTCAGTTACATTAGAAGGTGCTTCAATTGGATTAAACACATTATTTACACCAGATTGGTCTGTAGTAATGACTCCAAAAGTATGGGTTGCAGCTTATGGACAAGTATTCTTTTCACTAAGTTTAGCAATGGGAATAATGATGACTTATTCAAGTTATCTTCCAGAGAAAACTGATATAAATAACAGCGCATTTATGACTGCATTTGCAAACTGTGGATTTGAATTCTTATCTGCAATTGCTGTATTTGGAATATTAGGATATATGGCAAATGCTCAAAACTTACCAATGTCAGAGGTTGTATCAAGTGGAGTTGGGCTAGCATTTGTAGTTTTCCCAGCAGTATTTACTCAAATGGGAAGCATAGGTACATTCTTAGGATTACTATTCTTTTTATGTTTACTTTTTGCTGGAATGACATCTTCAGTATCTTTAATAGAAGCTGTATCAGCACCATTTATAGATAAGTTTGGATGGAGTAGAAAGAAAGTCGTAAATAAAATTGCATTTATAGGTTTTATCTTAAGTTCAGTATTTGCAACAGGAGCAGGTCTTTATTTATTAGATATTATAGATAACTTTATTAATAACTACGGTATAGTTGTAGTTGGAATGCTTGAAGTTATTTTAGTTGGATGGATAATTAAAACTAATACAATACGTGAACATGTAAATGAAATTTCTTATTTTAATATAGGAACATGGTGGGATTTAACTATAAAGTATTTAACACCAGCATTATTAATTTATATGTCAGTACAAAGTTTTATTACAGAAATAAAATCGCCTTATGGAGGATATGAAATGAATGCATTATTTGCATATGGATGGTCAGTTGTAGCTGGAGGTATTATTGTTTCACTTATAATAACAAGTAGACCTTGGAAAAATAAAAGTATGAATTCATCATACGAAGAAAATTCTGGTTTAAGTGTAGCTGAAGGGGAAGTATAAAGATATTTTTAAATATGAAAGGGGATGAATAATATGACAGGAATAGCTTTAACATTTTTTGGAGTAGGTGCTACAGTTTTATGGGGAGGTTTACTTTTAACATTAGGAATTACATTATACAATGAGAAAAAAGAAGGAAATGTATAATAGAATTTTTATATAATAAATAGCAGGATGCACAATATAAGGCTAACAAATATGATTGAATACATGTTGATTTTTATAAAAATTACATGAAAGTTTAATTATATTAGATACGGTGGCCTATATTGTGCATTTTTATTGTTGTGAAATGATATAATATGATAAAATAGTTATTTAATAAGAGGAGGCGTTTTAATTGAGCGTAGAAGGCCAAGTTATTACAAAACAAAAGGATAATATAAAAATAAAAAAGCCTAAAAGCTATAAAGTTGTAATGTTTAATGACGATTATACAACAATGGAATTTGTTATAAAAGTATTAGTTAATATATTTAATAAAAGTGTACTTGAGGCAGAGAAAATAATGCTTGATGTACATGAAAGGGGTAAAGGAGTTGCAGGAATATATAGTTATGACATTGCTATAACTAAAATTACAACTGCAATGAATATGGCAAGACAGGAAGGGTATCCATTTAAGCTTGCTGCAGAGGAGGTTTAAACATGAAAATAACTAATGATGTTAATGATATTATAGTAAGAGCTTATAAAGAGGCTAAGGACAGGCATAGCGAATACATAACACCAGAGCATTTGTTATATGCTGCTACTTTTGATGAAAATGTAAAAGCTGCAATAGATGAATGTGGAGGAAACATTGAAAATTTAAGATATAATTTAGCAACATATATAAAAACTTATGTTGGAACAACTACGGGAGAGCCACAGGAAAGTATTTCATTTCAAAGAGTAATATTAACTGCAGACGAACAAGTTAGATATAGTGGGAAAGATGTAATTGATGTGGATCATATTCTTGCAGCAATTTATACTTTAGAAGATAGTTATGCTCTTTATTATCTTCTACAGGAGGGTGTAGAAAGAAGGGATCTTCTTTATTACTTGTGTCATATCAGTGAAAATGATGATGAACAGATAGAAAAAGAAGAAAAGCTTGAAGAAATTATTGATGATACAAGTGTTGAAGATGAAAAGGAAGAAACTGAAAAAGTTAAAAAGAGAAAAGAAGATACATTCTTAAATAAATTTGCTGTTGATTTAATACAAAAGGTACAAGAGAATAGTGATCCGCTTATAGGAAGACAGGATATACTAGATAGAAGTATTCAAATATTATGTAGAAGAACAAAAAATAATCCTGTTCATGTAGGTGAATCTGGTGTAGGTAAAACTGCAATTACTTTAGGACTTGCAAAGCTTATTAATGATGGGAAAGTACCTGAAAAATTAAAGGGAAGTTCTTTATATTCTTTAGATATTGGTTCTGTAATTGCAGGAACTAAATATAGAGGTGACTTTGAAGAAAGAATTAAAAAGATTTTAGATTTAATAAGCAAAAAAGATAAGCCAATCGTATATATTGATGAAATTCACAACATCGTAGGAGCTGGAGCTTTAAATGGTGGAGCTTTAGATGCATCAAATTTATTAAAACCATATCTTACAGATGGGTCAATTAAATTTATAGGGGCTACAACATATGAAGAATATAAGAAATTCTTTGAAAAAGATAAGGCACTTGTAAGAAGGTTTCAGACAATAGATGTTAAGGAGCCATCTATAGACGAAGCAGTTGAAATACTTAAAGGATTGAAAAACAGCTATGAGGAATATCATAATGTAAGCTTTACTGATGCAGCTTTAAAGGAAGCAGTAGTATTAAGTGACAAATATATTAATGATAAATATCTTCCTGATAAGGCTATTGATATTATAGATGAAGCAGGAGCTTATGCTAGAATAAAGAATTCTGAAAATACAGATAAAGTAGTTGTAGATGAGAAAACTATAGAAGAAATAGTTTCAAAAGTATGCAATATACCTGCTCAAACAGTTGAAACTAATGAAGTGAATGCTCTTAAATATATTGAGCAGGAGCTTAAAGAAAATATATTCCATCAAGATAAGGCTATTGAAGAAGTAGTAAGATGTATTAAGATGTCAAGAGCAGGTCTTAATGATGATAATAAACCTGTTGCATCAATGCTTTTTGTAGGACCTACAGGTGTTGGTAAGACAGAAATTGCAAGAACTTTAGCTAAGAAGCTTGGAATTGAACTTATTAGATTTGATATGAGTGAATATGCAGAGAAACATTCAGCAGCTAAGCTTATAGGATCACCTCCAGGATATGTAGGTTATGAAGAGGGTGGACTTTTAACTGATGCAATAAGAAAAACACCTCATTGTGTACTTCTTCTTGATGAAGTTGAAAAAGCTCATGAAGATATAATGGCAGTTCTATTGCAGGTAATGGATTATGCTACTTTAACTGATAATAAGGGAAGAAAAGCAGATTTCAAGAATGTAATAATAATAATGACTTCAAATGCTGGAGCTAAAAATATAGGTAAGAGACTTATTGGTTTTGGTGATAGAAAGATTCAGGGGGAAGCTATTATGGAAGAAGTGAAGAAGTTCTTCACGCCTGAATTTAGAAATAGACTAGATAAAGTTGTTGTATTCAACAGTATGAATCCAGAAATGGCTAAACAAGTTGCAAATAAACAACTTAATGACTTTAAGAAGAAACTTGAAGAAAAAAATGTGTATGTTTCATTTAATGATGAATGTGTTGCTTATGTGGCTGAAAAAGGAACGTCAGAGGAATTTGGCGCAAGAGAAATTTCTAGAGTTATAAGCTCAAAAATTAAGCCTCTATTTGTTGATGAAATTCTATTTGGGGGGCTTTCTCAAGGTGGAAAGTGTACTATTGAATTAGAAAATGATGAATTTAAACTAAATATTATTCCACAATAATTAATTATTTTTTGCTATTGATTTATATGAATAATATGTTAATATTTTTCAAATACTATAGATGTTAAAGTGAAGGCTTTTATTTTATAGAGGAGGTGAACTGTTGCGGGAGTTTTAATTCCCTGGCAATAGAGCATTACAATGGAAGATAAAAAGATAACATGTAAAGATTGCGGAGAAGAATTTATTTTTACAGTTGGAGAACAAGAATTTTATAAAGAAAAAGGATTTGAAAATGATCCTGTAAGATGCCAAAGCTGTAGAAGAGCCAAAAAACAACAGTACAATAAATAGATAGATATTTATTTTATAAAAGAGAAGCTTAATGCTTCTCTTTTTAAGGTATAGGAAAGTATAAAAAATTTAAAATTGAAACCTATAATTAATGTGAATTAGTATTTGAAGTAGATTTACTACTATTCCAGCTATGACGTAATGAGTAAATAATAATTGGAATTAATATAGTCACTATAAAACTTATTGATAATATTAGTAAATACTCTGAAACACTGTTGCCAGTTAATTGTGATGGTGGGAAGAATGAAATTATTAAAGCACCTATTGAAGTTAAAATACCCAATAATGCTACTATAAATTTGAATACTTGACCACCTGGTACATTATAAGCACGTTTTAAATCTTTATGTTTAAATAGCAAGTTAAAGTATGCTAAGAAAAATAATAAATATCCAACTAAGTAGATAACAACTGTTAATGATACAGCAGTTAAGAATGAAACATTGTTTCCACCACCACCAAATGTCAATACTGCAGCCCATATTGTAACTATTACACCTTGAACTAATACTAGTGGAATTGGTACATTGTGATTATTTGTTTCAGCTAATTTTTTAGGTAATATACCTTTCTTTGCTGCTACATACATACCTTCTGAAGGTCCTACAACCCATGCACTAACTTCAGCCATAACACCAACTGCTAATAATAAAGCTATTATTTTTGTTATCCAATCATATCTAGAACCAAAATTTATTAATACTAATTGATGGAATGTTTGAACAACACCTGCACTTAAACTTAATTGATTTTCTGGAACAACAGATGCTACAGTTAAACCACCAACTGTGTTAAGAACAATTGCTAATGCAACTAAAATAAACATTGCTAATGGATAATTTCTTTTGGGATTTTGTAGTTTATTTACGTGAGAAGCTGATGCTTCAACTCCCATATATGCTAATATAAATGATACAAAGATAACTAAAGTATCAACTTTAGAAAAGTCCGGAATAAGTGCTTTAGCACTAATAGCAACATGTATTGGGTTTCCTTTTACTACATATATAATAGCTAATAGAAATAATATAACCGCTGGTAATAAAACTCCAAAAACAAATCCTGCCTTAGCTATTTTTGCTGTATTCCTTGTTCCTCCAAATTGTGAGAAGGTTAAGAACCAGAATATAATCATAACACCAATAAATTTAATTAATGGATTGCTGTTTAATGCTGGCCAATTTAATAAATAAGATAAAGCTCCTAATATGAAATAAATCATAGTAACGAAGCCAACTGTTATTTGAAACCATTGGAAAAAGATTGCAGCAAATCCCCATCTTTCACCTAGAGTATTACCTACCCAAGCAAAGATACCTCCTTCTTCCCATCCATCAACTGTTGCCATTTCAGCTGCACATAATGCGACAGGTAAGAACCATAGTAAACCACCAATGATTAAAAAGAATACTAAATGAAATCCTGATGATGCAAATGTGGGATATTCATATACAGTCATAACCATTGATGCTGTCATTGCAAAAAATCCAAATAAAGTGAGTTTCTTAGTGTCTACGCCTGAATTATTTGTCATAAACACCGCCTCCTTAGTTATTAATTTTCTATGTATATTACAGAAACTCTCTACATCTCTAAAGAGAATTTCTGTAATATATTAATATATTTAGTATATTAGTTTGTTATATTAGTGAGTAAATCCTTGTACACCAGTTTTAGATTTTTTATTCAAAACTCTTGCATTATTTAACTCTTCTATAGCAGCAGTTAAATCTCTTATGAATAATTCAGCTAAGTTGTGGTTGAAATCTGCACGACAAACAATTCTTTGAATTATTGTATCTTGTAAGTTTTTAGGTAATGGATAAGCAGGTACTTGCCATCCTTTCATTAATAATCTATCTGCTAAATCATACAATGTCCATTGTACATTAGCATCTTCTTTTAACTTATAACAAACTATTGGTAAGTTTTCACCATTGTTATAGATTTCAAATAATCCTGTTTTTTCAAGTGAATCTGCTAAATACATAGCAACATCTTTGGTTCTTTGATGTATTTGTCTGAATCCTTCAAATCCATATCTTAAGAAATTATAGTATTGTCCGATTATTTGGCTAGCTGATCTTGAGAAGTTAATTGCCATTGTTGGTATTGTTCCTCCTAAGTAGCTTACATCAAATACTAATTCTTTTGGTAAGTATTCAGAATCTCTCCATAATACCCAACCTATACCTGGATAAACTAAACCATATTTATGTCCTGAAGCACTTATTGATACAACATTTTTTAATCTAAAATCCCATTTTAAATCTGGCTCTATAAATGGTGCGAACAAACCACCTGAAGCAGCGTCAACATGAATTGGAACTGATATTTTTGCTGTCTTATTATATTCTTCTAATTTTTCATCTAAAGCTTTGATATTATCATATTTTCCTGTATATGTAATACCTAATATTCCAACTACACCAATTGTATATTCATCAACATAGTCTAAAACTTTATCCACATTTATACTTAAATGTTCTTCATCTAAAGGCACTAATCTCATTTCTATATCCCAGTAAACACAGAATTTTTCCCAACAAACTTGGTATGCTGAAGAAATTACTAAGTTTGGTTTTTTTGAAGTTACATCCATACCTAAAGCTTTAGCTCTATTTCTCCATCTAAATTTCATAGCCATACCACCAAGCATGCATGCTTCTGATGATCCAACTGTTGATGTTCCCATGAATTTTTCATTTTTTGGAGCATTCCATAAATCAGCTAATATATTTACACATCTATTTTCTAAGTCAGTTGTCTGAGGATATTCTGATTTATCAATAGCATTTTTTTCTAAAGTTTCTGACATTAATTTTACGGCTTCATCATCCATATAAGTTTGACAAAAAGTACATAAGTTTTGACGTGCATTACCTTCATCAAGTAATTCATCTTTGATTAATCTATATGCAACTTGAGGTGGAATAGATTTTTTTGATAATTTGTATTTTGGGATTGATTCATTACTTTCTACAGTCCCAAATATAGGGGTTACAAATTCGTTACCTAAATTATTTTTTCCAAAAAGCATTTTAAAAGCCTCCCAATATTTTTAAAATTTGCTTTAAAGCTCTTTATGTCGCCGGCTTGTCTTTATGATAATAAAAAAAGAGCAAAAAAAAAAAAATCATAAAAGTCTAATTTTTCTGAAAATATTAAATAATACAGTGTTAATTGTGATTATCACATAATTCTGCAAAAAAAACTTTCTCTAGCTTTAAAATATAAAATCTAGTCTATTTTATTAAATAATTTTATAAAAAATTAGATAAAAAATAAAAAAACAATAATTAAAAAGCTATATAATTATTATTTTTTTTTATGTTTTTTTAGGAGTAATATCAAGCTATTCAAAAGACTTGGTTCTTGAAAGGGCATCAAAAGAAAATATTACTCTTGAATTCTTAAAGACAACATTTTTACACTATAAAACTGGAAAAATAGTGATTATTACTCAAATAATAGATAGACTATGTTTAAAGATGTAGAAACTTTATTACAACGTATATAATTTAAAAATACTATTGAATTATTTGTAGAATTAGGTTTATAATAATAAATAAAGATTTTTAGTAGCATAATTTTAATAAATTAATCATAAATTTTGATATTATACTAAAACATAAAAAATAATATATTATTAAAAATAGTGATAAGGAAGAGTATGTATTATTATGCTTTTTAGAGAGCTGAAGTCAGGTGCAATTCAGTAAGCATATTTTACAGAAGCAGCCTTTGAATTTCATACTGAGAACTAAGATACAAATATATCTTAATTAGGTTATGACGTATGCCTCACGTTATAGAGGACAGAATATAAGTTTATATTCTTACTGAGTGAACAATTTTGATTGTTTATTAGGGTGGTACCGCGAAGTAGTTCCTTCGTCCCTTTTGTGGGATGGTGGAGTTTTTTTTATTCAAAAATTAATTGCTAACTTAGTTTTGAATAATTAAATAGTTATAAGAGGAGGTATTTATATATGGAAGAAATACTTGAGATTTTAGAAAAAAACAGTAGGTATACTGATGAACAAATAGCAGTTATGACAGGGAAAACAGTAGAAGAAGTGCGTGAGGCAATTACAGATTATGAAGAAAAAAGCATAATAGCTGGTTATACAACACTTATTAACTGGGAAAATACAGGTAGTGAAACTGTTACTGCATTAATTGAAGTAAAAATTACACCACAAAGAGGTGAAGGTTTTGATAAAGTAGCTGAGAGAATTTATAAATTTTCTCAAGTAAAAGCATGTTATTTAATGTCAGGGGGATTTGACCTTACAGTAATAGTTGAAGGAAAGACTATGAAAGAAGTAGCAATGTTTGTTTCAGAAAAGCTTGCAATTCAAGAGTATGTATTAAGTACAGCAACTCATTTTGTATTAAAGAAGTACAAGGACCATGGAACAATATTTAAAGAAAAGAAAGTAGACGATAGGGAGGCTATATTTATATGATGATAGAAAATATGATAAAGGACAATGTTAAAGGCATGCCTCCATCAGGAATAAGAAAATATTTTGATATGATAAATGAAATGGAGGATGTTATTTCACTTGGAGTTGGAGAACCTGATTTTCTTACACCATGGAATATAACAGAAGCTGGTATTTATTCATTAGAAAAAGGCCATACACATTATTCATCAAATGCTGGATTTGTTGAATTAAGAAATGAAATAGCAAAGTATTTATATAGAAGATTTGATTTGAGTTATAATCCATTAGATGAGATATTAGTAACTGTAGGTGGAAGTGAAGGTATAGATGTAGCTCTTAGAACTTTAGTTGGCCCAGGAGATGAAGTTATAATTCCAGAACCAAGCTTTGTTGCATATAAAGGGTGTACAGCATTTACAGGGGCAACTGCAAAAGTGATAAATCTTAAGGCAGAAAACAACTTTAAGCTTACACCGCAGGAATTAGAAGAAGCAATTACACCAAAAACTAAGGTTGTAATAATTCCATTCCCTAATAATCCAACTGGTGCAATTATGAAAAGAGAAGATCTTGAGGCAATAGTTGAAGTTCTAAAGAATAAAGATGTAATAGTAATATCTGATGAAATATATGCAGAACTATGTTACCATGAAAAACATGTTTCTATTGCATCATTTCCAGAAATGAAGGAAAAAACTTTGGTTATAAATGGATTTTCAAAAGCTTATGCTATGACTGGATGGAGATTAGGTTATGTTTGTGGACATTCTGCATTAATAAGTCAGATGAAAAAAATCCATCAATATGCAATAATGTGTGCACCTACAACTGCTCAATATGCAGCTATTGAAGCATTAAAAAATGGTGATTTAAGTATTGAAGAAATGGCTAAAGAGTATAATAGAAGAAGAAGAGTACTAGTTGATGGATTTAGAAAAATGGGATTAGATTGTTTTGAACCATTAGGAGCATTCTATGTATTCCCATGTATAAAATCAACAGGAATTTCGTCAGAAGAATTTTGTGAACAGCTTCTTATAAGTGAAAAAGTATTAACTGTACCAGGAAATGCTTTTGGAGAATGCGGAGAAGGGTTCATAAGAGCATGTTATGCATCATCTATGGAAAATATAATTGAGGCATTAAAGAGAATCGAGAGGTTTGTAAAATCATTACAGGCAAAAAATATATAGCTATAATTTTATAAATGTTTGTTATTATACGGATGAAAGAATGCAGATGTAATTTATGTTATATCTGCATTTTTTATTATGCTAGTATAAATAAAAATGAATTTTTGTTGGAAAAAGTCATACGAGCGAATATTATAATAATGTTTAAATTAAAAAAGTTAATGGTAATTTTAAAATAAAATATAAAAAAGTATAAAAAAGTAATAATAAACATATTTTTGTATAAAAATAGTATTAATAACAGTGTTTTAACTAAATATGATATACAATATCATAAATAATATATTTGAATTGCTGTTTTTTAATTAAATAAGGTACTAAAAATATTGACAATATATTGACAATATATTATTATGGATATGGTAGCGGTACCATAATTGTAATTTTAAAGAAAAAATATTTGAGATTAATCGAATATTTAAAGTTGAGGTGCTTTTATGTCGATTACCATAAAGGATATTGCTAAAAAGGCGAATGTTTCTCCATCAACTGTATCGAGAGTACTTAATGATTCTGGATATGTAAAAGAAGAAACACGCTTGAAGATTAATGAAGCAATAAAGGAAATGAATTATACGCCTAGTGCAATAGCAAGAAGTTTATCAAGACGAGAAACAAATACGATTGGAGTAATTGTGCCAGATATAACTAATGGGTATTTTAGTGAAATTATTCAAGGAATAAGTCGTATTGCTGAAGCAAATGATTTAAATATTATTTTTTTTAATACAGATAATAGTCTAGAAAAAGAAATAAAAGCATTAAAAATTTTAAAAGAGCAAAGAATACAAGGAATTATAATGACTCCAGGATTTGGAGCAGAAAAAGTAAATGAAATTTATAAAACAACTATTGAAAGTTTGAACTGTCCAATAATATTAGTTGCAGCTGATATTAAAGGAATATATTTAAATGGTGTTTTTGTTGATAACATAAGTGGTGCTTTTGAAACTACTAATTTGCTTATAAAAGAAGGGCATAAGAAAATTGGAATTATGCTTGGATTTGTAGGCTCTGAGCCAATGAGTGAGAGGCTTACAGGATATAAAAAATCATTAAAATTAAATAATATTAAATTTGATGAAAAGTATGTATATTATAGTGATTTTACTATGGAAACATCCTATGATATAGCAAAGAAAATAATGAAAAATGTGGACAAGCCTACTGCATTAATTGTGTTTACAAATAGAATGACAATGGGTGTTATTAAAGCAATAGAAGAGTTAGATCTAAAAGTTCCCAAGGATATTTCGTTAATTGGGTATGATAAAAACGAACTGCTTGATATCTTTGGATTAAATCTTACATATATAGATGAATGTCCTGAAGAATTAGGTGTAAAATCTATGAAAATTTTATGCGATATTATAAATAACAAGTCGTATGATGAAGTTAGAAGAGTAACCATTGTACCTCAAATAAAGGTAAGAGGATCAGAAAAGAGAATAATGATTGATTAATATATAGAAATTAAATTTGTGTTTAAATCTTGAATTAATATTCAATGATTTTTAAATATTACTAAATACTATACTTTTAGGAGGAATAATAATGAAAAAGAAATTTTTATCATTAGTAGCAGTTTCAGTTTTAACTATGGGGCTTTTTGCAGGATGTGGAAGTTCATCATCTGATGCTGGAAAGGACAAGCTTAAGGTTGGTATGGTTACTGATTCAGGAACTATAGATGATAAGTCATTTAACCAAGGTACATGGGAAGGACTTCAAAAAGCTAAAGAAGATTTAGGTATTGCAGAGCCTAAGTACTTAAAGCCAGCAGGAGAAACAAAAGCAGATTACATGAAGGAAATTGGTAATCTATATGATGCAGGATATAGATTAATAGCAACTCCTGGTCTTAAATTTGAAACAGCAATTTATGAAGCACAAGACAAATATCAAGATGCTAAATTTGTTATTATAGATGGTACACCAAATGATGGTGCAGAAAAACCAGATGTTAAAATTGGAGAAAATACAGTAGCAATCAATTTCGCTGAACATCAAGCTGGATTTATGGCAGGTGTTGCAACAGCTGTTCAATTAAAAGAAGGAGATGCAGGATTTATTGGTGGAATGAAACTTCCAGCAGTTCAAAAATTCAACTGGGGATTCCAACAAGGTATAGCATATGCTAATGAAAACTTAGGAACTAATATGACTGTAAAAGACGAAAATGTTGTATATCAAGGAACATTTGATGATGTAGCAGCAGGTACTCAACTTGCAAATGCAATGTATGATAGAGGAGTTAAAGTTGTATTCTGCGCTGCTGGTGGAGTAGGAAATGGTGTTATAACAGCAGCTAAGAATAAAGTAGCAGCAGGTCAAGATGTATGGATGGTAGGTGTTGATAGAGACCAATTTGATGATGGTATTTATGCAGATGGAAAATCAGTAATTCTTACATCAGCTATAAAGAAGGTTGATTCAGCTAGTTACAACATGGTTAAAGATGTTAAGGATGGAAGCTTCCCAGGTGGAGAATCGCTAGTATTTGATATAACTAAGGACGCAGTTGGTCTTCCAGAAGTTAATCCAAACTTAAGTGACGATACAATGAAAGTTGTAAATGACGTCTATGCAAAACTTAAAGATGGATCAATTACAGTTGCAGACAACAATGATGATGGAAAATTAATCAAATAATATATTTGGAAAGAACAATTAATTATTAACAATGATTTGGTTAAGTCATCAGAATAGTAATTTTATTCTGATGATGGAACCATCATTGTTAATTTCATAATTGGGATTAAATATTGGAAAAATATATAAATCATTTAAATTGACAATTGACAATGGGCAATAGTTTTAATATGACTAGGGATGTATTGTTTATTGTCAATTGACAATTAGACATTGTTAATTTATTAAAAGGAGGACATTGTTGTGGAATATGTAGTTGAGATGCTAAATATCCGTAAAGAATTTCCTGGGATAGTAGCGAATGATAATATAACTCTAAGACTTAAAAAAGGTGAAGTTCATGCATTACTTGGAGAAAATGGTGCTGGTAAGTCAACTTTAATGTCTGTTCTTTTTGGAATGTATCAGCCAGAAAGAGGGATTATAAAAGTAAGAGGAAAAGAAGTGAAGATTTCAAATCCTAATATAGCAAATGACTTAGGAATTGGAATGGTGCATCAACATTTCAAATTAGTTCATAATTTTTCTGTAACTGAAAATATAATTTTAGGATGTGAACCTAAAAAAGGATTAACTGTTGATGTAAAGAGTGCAGCAAAAAAGGTAGCAGAATTATCTGAAAAGTATGGTCTTAATGTTGATCCATATGCAAAGATTGAAGATATAACAGTTGGTATGCAACAGAGAGTGGAAATACTAAAGATGCTTTACAGAGATGCAGAAGTGTTAATACTTGATGAACCAACAGCTGTACTTACTCCGCAAGAGATAGACGAGCTAATAAAGATAATGAAAAATCTAATTAAAGAAGGAAAATCTATCATAATTATAACTCATAAACTTAAGGAAATAAAAGCTGTTGCTGATAGATGTACTGTTATAAGACGTGGAACATATATAGGTACAGTTGATGTAAAGGAAACATCTGAAGCTAAAATGGCTGAAATGATGGTTGGAAGACCTGTAAGCTTTAAGGTTGATAAAGAGCCAAGAAAACCAGGCGAAACAGTACTTAAAGTAGAAGATTTATGTGTGATGAATAATAAAAAAGTTCTTGGACTTAAGAATTTTTCTTTAGAAGTTAAAAGAGGAGAAATTCTTGGAATAGCAGGGGTAGAAGGTAATGGGCAAACTGAACTTGTAGAAGCTATTACTGGTATGAGACATGTAAAGTCAGGAAAGATTTATTTTAAGGATAAAGATATAACTAATATTTCAATCCGTAAGAGAATAAATTCAGGTATGGGACATATTCCTGAAGATCGTCAAAAAAGAGGATTAGTTCTAGATTATACTCTTGAAAATAACATGGTTTTACAAACATATAATAGAGAGCCATTCTCTAAGTATGGATTATTAAATAAGGAAGCAATACATGATTATGCAGAAAATATAATAGAGCAATATGACGTAAGATCAGGTCAGGGAGGAATGTCTATTGCAAGAACAATGTCTGGTGGTAATCAGCAAAAGGCTATTATAGGGCGTGAAATAGGACTAAATCCAGATTTATTAATTGCAGTACAGCCAACTAGAGGCCTTGATGTGGGTTCAATAGAGTATATACATAAGAGATTAGTTGCAGAGAGAGATAAAGATAAAGCTATACTTCTTGTATCATTAGAATTAAGTGAAGTTATTAACTTATCAGACAGAATTGCAATTGTTAATGGTGGAGAGCTAATAGGTATAGTAAATGCAGAAGATACAAATGAAAATGAAATAGGATTAATGATGGCCGGAGTTCAAAAAGGAGGAACAAAGCATGACTAAAAAGGATACGATTAATTCATTGCTTGCAGTTGCATTAGGTCTTATTGCAGGAGCAATATTAATGCTTTTTATTGGAGATAGTCCAGTAGATGGATATACATATCTTTTTAAAGGCGGACTAATGAATATACAGAGAATAGGAGATACTCTGGCTACAGCAGCACCTTTAATACTTACAGGGTTATCTGTAGGATTTGCATTTAAAACTGGATTATTCAATATAGGTACTCCAGGACAAATGCTTGCTGGTGGATTTACTGCTACAGCTATTGCATTAACATTTAGTGATAGTATGCCTAGATTCCTATTATTAAGCTTAATGATAATAGGAGGAGCACTTGCTGGTGGTATGTGGGCCTTTGTTCCAGGTGCATTAAAAGCAAAATTTAATGTTAACGAAGTAGTTTCATCAATTATGATGAACTGGGTAGCATATTGGATAGTTAATTATGCAGTACCATATTATTTTAAGGGTGCTAGTGAAACAGAATCAAAGAATATTTTATCTATAGCATCTCTTAAAACTGAATGGCTTACAAATACATTTAATGGTTCATATATAAATTTAGGAATAATTTTAGCTATTATAGCTGTAATTGTTATTGGTTTTATATTAAATAAAACTGTTTTAGGATATGAATTAAAAGCAGTTGGATTTAATAGAGATGCAGCAGAATATGCTGGTATGTCTGTTAATAAAAACATAATTTTAGCTATGATGATTGCAGGAGCTTTATCAGGTCTTGCTGGGGTAGTTCAATATGTTGGTAATTCAACTAATATGCAGATTGGTGTAATGCCATCTCAAGGTTTTGATGGTATAGCAGTATCACTTTTAGGTGCAAATAGTCCTATTGGAATATTAGTTTCAGCAATATTCTTTGGTTTACTATATTCAGGTAAAGGGTTCATGAATGTTAATACAAGTATTCCTCCTGAAATAGCTGATTCAATTATTGCAATCATTATTTATTTCGCAGCTATAAGTGCGGCAGTTCCTATGATTGTTAATAAAATTAAAAGAATGAAGGCAAAGAAAGCTGAAGAAACTGTTAACTATTCTAATGAATCTAAATTGCAAGATTGTGCAAATACAGATAAGGAGGAAAAATAATATGTGGGCAACTATACAACAAATCTTTCCATATGCCATTGGATATACAATTCCTTTACTTATCACTGCACTTGGCGCATTATATTGTGAACGAAGCGGTGTTATAAATATAGGGCTTGAAGGTTTTATGATTATAGGTTCCTTTTCAGGAGCAATAACAATTTCTAAATTACAAGAAACTATGCCAAATAGTACATTACCATTATGGATTGGTCTTTTAGTAGCCGTAATAGTTGGAATGTTATTTTCACTTTTACATGCATTTGCAAGTATTAATTTAAATGCTGACCAGACAATAAGTGGTACAGCAATTAATATGATAGCAGCAGCACTTACAGTATTCTTAGCGAGAACTATGGCAGGAAGTGGACGTATAAGAATAAAAAGCGGATTTCAGCCAAAGGACATTCCAGTTCTTAGTGATATACCTGTTATAGGAGATTTGTTCTTTAAGGGGACTTATGCTACTACATGGCTTGTACTAGTAATATTAGTACTTACAGTATTCTTAATGTATAAAACTAGATTTGGTTTAAGACTTAGAGCATGTGGTGAACATCCTCAAGCAGCAGATGCAGCAGGTATCAATGTTCAACGTATGAGATATATAGGTGTTTTAGTATCAGGAGGTTTATCTTCACTTGGTGGAGCAATAATACTTGTAACATATTCAGGTGAATTTAATGGTAGTGCAGCTGGTATTGGTTTCTTAGCATTAGCAGCATTAATATTTGGCCAATGGAAACCACTTGGAATACTTGCAGCAACAATGTTCTTTGGTACAGCTACAACTATAGCAAATGTATCACAAGTAATACCTGCACTTGGATCAGTTCCACTTGTAATATTAAAGGTGTTCCCATATATAGCGACATTAGTTGTTTTAATAATATTTTCAAAATCTTCTCAGGCTCCAAAAGCAGCTGGAGAACCATTTGACCCAGGTAAGAGATAATAGGTTTATTTAATACTATATTAGTAATCAATATTTTAGATTTTATGATTAAAACACAATTGTTTTATGAAGATAAAAAAATCAGGTTTATAGCTGATTTTAATAAATAAAGATTAAGTTTAATAGTAAAGTGAATAAGCTAATAAGTATTTATTTTTAGATAAATATGTACAAGCTGTTTACTGTATTATTAACAATAAAATTTGGAGGTATAAAGATGAGTATTCATATTAATGCAAAACCAGGAGATATAGCAGAAAGCGTATTATTACCAGGAGATCCACTAAGAGCTAAGTTTATAGCAGATACTTTCTTAGAAGATGTAGTATGTTACAATGAAGTTAGAGGAATGTATGGATTTACAGGTATTTATAAAGGAAAGAGAATTTCAGTTCAAGGTACAGGAATGGGAATACCATCAATGTCTATATATGCAACTGAACTTATAAAAGATTATGGTGTTAAGAATCTTATAAGAGTAGGTACTTGTGGTGGATATCATGAGGATGTTAAAGTAAGAGATTTAATTATAGCCATGTCAGCTTCAACTGATTCTAACTTAAACTTAACAAGATTCCAAGGAAGAACTTATGCGCCAACTGCTAACTTTGGATTATTAAAGAAAGCATATGATGTTGCAATAGAAAAAGGCTTAGATCCAAAGGTTGGACCAATATATAGTTCAGATGTATTCTATGGTGATGACAATGAAGATTGGAAGAAATGGGCTGCATATGGATGCTTAGGAGTAGAAATGGAAGCAGCAGGTCTTTATACTGTAGCAGCTAAATATCATGTAAATGCTTTAGCAATAATGACTGTAAGTGATCATTTTGTAACTGGTGAAGTTACAACAGCAGAAGAAAGACAAACAACATTTACTAATATGATGGAAGTTGCTTTAGATACAATAGTAGGAATGTAATTTGACTTAAATTAAGGTTTTAATAATAAAATTTATAATTTTCGCAATATCCTGCGAAAAGAGTGAAGTTTATTCTTGGCTTTATTAATATCCCTTAAAAACATTATTTTAGGATGAATAATATTATTATAAATTCAAAAACTAAAATGAAGATATTTTGAAGGATGTGAATAATTATGGCAAAAGCAGGAATGAGAAGACCAGATCCAAGTGAACCACATGGAACAGAAAGTAATACTAAACAACATTATAAGAAAAATGATGTAAGAGACATTCCGCAAGAAATTCAAGGCAAGGCTAAAACTGGAAATAAAAAAGCAGGAACTATATTATAGCTTAAAATTATTAAATTTTTCTAAAAAGGATGAAATTAGGGTAGAATTTCATCCTTTCTTCAATTATTATAAATATTGTTAGAAAAAAATGAAAATAGAAAAAGGAGAATTTATTCGATGTACATTATTAATTTTATCAGAGGCTTTTGTATGGCACTAGCTGATAGTGTACCAGGAGTTTCTGGAGGAACTGTTGCGTTTGTTCTTGGATTTTACGATAAATTCATAGGATCCTTAGATGCAGTTGTAGCAGGAAAAAAAGAAGAAAAAATTGAAGGCTTAAAATTCTTAATAAAAATAGGAATTGGCTGGATTGTTGGAATGATATTATCTATGTTATTCATAGGATCTATCTTTGAAAGTCAGATTTATAGAATAAGTTCATTGTTTATTGGATTTATAATTTTTGCAATTCCTATAATAGTAGTTGAAGAAAAAGATTCTATTTATGGAAAATACAAAAATATTATATTTGCATTAATCGGTATAGCTGTAGTTGTAGGTATTACATATTTTAATCCAGCTACAAAAGGTGGAGTAGATGTTTCAATAAATACTTTAACTATAGGTCTTGGAGCTTATGTATTTGTAGCAGGAATGATTGCAATATCAGCAATGGTTCTTCCAGGAATATCAGGTTCTACTTTATTGCTTATATTTGGACTATACTTACCAATAGTAGGAGCAATAAAAGAAGTGTTAACACTTAACTTTACTTATCTTCCAATATTAATTATATTTGGATTAGGGGTACTTGTAGGTATATTTGTTACAATAAGAGGAGTTAAGTTTGTATTAACTAATTTTAGATCTCAAACTATATATACAATATTAGGACTTATGATTGGTTCTTTATATGCAGTTGTAATGGGACCAGCTTCATTAAAAGTACCTCAGCCTCCTATGAGTATACATACTTTTAGTATAGTATTTTTCATTATTGGAGGAGCATTAATTTTAGGATTACAAGCTTTAAAAGGATTTTTTGACAAAAAATAAAAAATATAGAATAATATATGTATACAATTAAGTATACATATATTATTTTTTTATATTATCATGTAAAAAAATGAATAAATACAATATTTTTTCATAAGGGTGTTTAATAGATGAAGGGAATAGTAAAACACGTAAATATTTCAGAATTAAAAACAGGAATGGTCTTAGCCAAAGATATAGAACAAAATGGTACAATAGTTATGAAACAAGGGCTGGAACTTACTGAAATTACTATAGAAAAACTAAAAAGAATTTATGTTATAGGATCAATTGATGTGTATGTAAAGGAAAGCGAAGAAATTTCTAAAAATAGAAAGGATATTGAGTTTAATAAAATAGAGAACGAATTTGTTACAATTTCTAATAAATTAAAAGAAACTTTTGATAAGGTATTTTCTAGTGATGATGATTTTATAAGTGATATACAAGATTTTTCTACAAGGATAAAAGAAAAAATTAAATCTCAAGATTTAGTTATAAAAAATATTGTTCTTCATGGAAGTGGTAGTGATGTTATATATAGGCATGGAGTAAATGTGGCTGCTTTGTGTACATTATTAGGTGTATGGCTTAATATGAGTGAAGAGGAAATTAAGCTATTAGTTTATGCAGCAATGCTTCATGATTGCGGTAAGACTAAAATAGATTCTAAAATATTAGATAAGCCTGGAAGACTTACTGAAAATGAATATAATGAGATTAAAAATAATTCAGCTTTGGGGTATAATATACTTCAGAAGTTGCAGTATCTTGATAAAAATATTAAAAAAATACAAATAAGCTATACAAATTAGTTAAAAATATATATAATAGGTCATGTAAAATTAGATATTATTAATAATTGATTACAGAGTAGGTATTTGTGCGTTAAGTGTTAAAAGGACGGGAAGTTGCCTTTTAAACGAAAAACTTTTATAAAGTTTGCGGTACATCTACTGCATTCCGCTGTTATTTAAAAGAGTAGCTCTCTTTTATCTCAGCAAATTAATAAATGTTAACAACTTTTCTGTTGGATTATAAATCTAATAGTTTAGCTGAAATAATAAATTTTTGATTTTTAATTAAAAATAAAAAGGAGAGAGTGAAAAATGAGAAATTTTTATAATTTAGTTTTATGTTCATCAAAAGAACTTAAAAGCGTAAAGAACTTAGCTATTGCCAGTCTTTTGATTACTATGAAGTTAATACTTGATTTATTTACTATTCAATTAAATCAAGCATTACATTTAAGCTTTGAGTTTTTACCATTTGCATCATTAAGCATGTTATTTGGACCTGTAACAGGGGCTATGTGTGGAGCATTATCAGATATAATAAATTATATAATGAATCCCAAAGGAGCATTTTTTCCAGGCTTCACAATATCAGCAATGGTGAGTGGAATAATATATGGGATAGCATTTTATAAGAAAAAGGTTACTATTGCAAGATGTATAGTTGCAGAAATTGCAATTGTAGTTATAGTAGATTTATTGCTTAATACATTTTGGTTATCATTATTATATGGAAAAGGATTTTTTGTTTTACTTCCTATGAGAGTAGTTAAGAACTTTGCTATGGCACCAATAAATGTTGCAATGATGTATTTTGTTTTAAAATTAGTTGATAAAGTAAAAGATCAATATTGTTAATAAAAAGATAAAACTCCGTTAAAGGGGTTTTATTTTTTTGTGTTTTTAAATAGAATAAGAATTATATAGAAATAATAATACCATTATAGAGGTGGATTTTATGAATAATGAAATTGATAAGAGTGGATGTATTTCATATTTAGATTTAAATGCAGAAATAAAGAGAAAATATATATCAGAAAGAAATTATGAAGAAAGTATGAAAAATAATGTAGAACCATATGTGGCATCATATAGAAAATCTGGTTATATAGATGGTATAAATAATGTTAAATTATATTTTGAAAAGTATATAATTGATAATTCTAAGGGGAATATAGTAATTAGTCATGGGTTTGGAGAGTTTTGTGAAAAGTATACTGAATTAATATATTATTTTTTAAATGAATCATATTCCGTATTTATAATGGAGCATAGAGGAAATGCCAGGTCTTCAAGGTTGGGAAAAGATAAATATCAAATAAGTGTAGAACACTTTGACAATTATATAGAAGATTTGAAGACTTTTATAGATGAAATTGTATTACCTGAAGCTGGTGATAAAAAGTTGTTTATGTTTGCACATTCTATGGGAGGGGGAATAGGAACTGCATTTCTTGAAAAATATCCTGAATATTTTAAAGCAGCTGTATTGAGTTCACCTATGCATAAGATAAATACGGGCAAATATCCCCAAGTAGTAGCAGATGCTGTTTCTACGTTTTTAGTTTTTGTAGGAATGGGAAAAGAGTATCTGCCAGGACAGAAGCCTTATACAGGTAATGGGAAATTTCCATGTAGAACTACACACTCTAAGAATAGATGGGACTATGAAAATAAAATGAAAAAAGAAAACGAAGCATTTCAAACAGGAGGATCATCTGCAAAATGGTACTATGAGGCTATGAAAGCTGATGAAAAAATGCTACTAAAGGAGAATGCAGGGAAGGTTAAAGTGCCTGTAATACTTTTTCAAGCTGAACTTGATACTCATGTAATGCCTGAAGGGCATTTAAAATTTGCTGAAAATGCTATAGACTGTGAAATTTTAATAGTAAAAGGCTCAAAACATGAGAGCTTTTATGAAGAAGATAATATAGCATTTCATGTAATAGATAAGATTTTAGATTTTTATACAAGTATTTAAAATGAATATTTATTAGTGGAAATAGTATATTTATTATAGAATTCTGAGATTCAGAACTGGTAATTGATATTATGTATTGAAAAGATATTGTTTTGTGATAAACAATATCTTTTTACTTACATAATATTATTTTTTTATATGGTATTATAAATTTTTATTAATTGTAAATTATTAATAGTAGAGGTATACTTAATTGTTAGTGTTAAAACAATTAAGTTTTTATTAACAATACTAGAGATGAGCATAATTGATCTTTAAAAAATTGAATATAGATTAGAGAATTAAAAATAGTAAAATTAGGATAGCTATTAATAATATGACCTAAAAAAGGGCAGACTATCCCTATGAGGATAGTAAATGTAAAAAATTAGATTATCAAAGAGTTAGCTTGCACGCTTAAGATTACTCAAAGAACGAAGCATATCGCCCTTATTTGTAAGGATTGCGGCGAGTGCAACAGCTAAGAGACATATATGACCCAAGGTATTTTGATTTTCGATGGATCTCATGTTTCTTACAGAAGGGGTCTCAAGATTTAAATTTTTAAATCTTGAATTATAACGTTCAGACTCAGTTCTCATTGAGTAAAAGAACTTGAAATAATCTGAAGTTTCATCCACACTAGCTCTATAATCAGTGCCGATGGATTTATACTTTACGCATCCTCTATTTTTATGACCATTATTGTATTTAGGATGATTACATGGGCATTTTGAAT
>NZ_JABAGC010000047.1 GCF_012843905.1 Clostridium sp. SM-530-WT-3G | reverse complement strand
ATTCAAAATTTTAATGGAAAAGTATCAATTAAAATCCAATGGTAAATTTTCTTAAATTAATGCACAAGTCAAGTAATTTATTATTAAACAGGCATAATTAACATGGTAACTTTAATAATAGCTAAATTTAAAAAAGAATTATTTTAAATTAATAGTTAAAATTGAAAAAATATTCAAATTAGTATATGCTAAATTACTGAGAAAATATATTATGATGGGGATGAATGTATGGAAAATACTCATAATGCTAAACATAGAGACTACACAATAGAAGATTTAGAAGAATTATTAGATAAGATACCTTATGAATTATGGATTAAAGATGAAAACGGAAGACATAAATATATTAATAAAATTGGTGCAGAAAGGATGGGGCTGAAGAAAGAAGATATAATAGGAAAAACAGATTTTGAGTTCAGGCCATATAATATGGCAAAGGATTGTGCAGAAGGAGATCAAAAAGTATTAAAGAATGATGTTGGAATATTATCGGAAGATAAGATAGAATTGGAAAATGGTGATAAATGGTATGAAGTATATAAAGTATCTTTTGAAAATAGTAAGAAGGATGGAAAATTGATAGGTGGAATTGGTAAGGAGATAAGTGTTGATAAAAGCTTAAAAGATTGTATGATAAGTAGTTTTATTTCAGCTATTAATAATAATGAGTTTCCTGGAGAAGCTATAGAATTAGATATTATAAATAAATTAAAAGACCGTCTTTTGGCAAAAGATATCGCTGTATATTTATACGATTCAGAAAAAAACTTAATGACTTTAGATATAAATACCTGCAATGATAAAAGAAGTTTTTGTGATACATATTCTTTTAGTGAACAAGAAAAAATTATTTTATAAGATAGCAGATATATACCTGTTAAAGTAGGATTAAAAAATAAAAAATATGCATATCCAATAAAATTTAAGCAACATATTTTGGGTGCACTTTTAATTTCTTATGATAAAATACCAAAATATATACAAGAGGATATAATTAAATATACTTGCATAGTAATGTATATTATGCTTGATAATAAACAATTATCAAAAGCGCTTAATAAAGAACTTATTGAAAAAAAATCTACTCAGAAGATATTGAAAATGGTAATAAATACTGTAATAGATGCTTATGCACTTTTGGAGGTGCAGGGATATAAGGCTGAATGGATTGATATGAGTAAAAGGTGCACAGATATATTTGGATGGGTATGTGAAGAAGTTAATAAAATGACATTATTAGAATTACTTCATCCAGATGATTCCGAAAGGTTAAAAAGAATTATGAGTAAAGGTGTTCAGGAATATAATAATTTTATATGTAGAATTTTATTTAGAAATAATGAATATAAATATGTAGATTTAAACTGGAGTAATTTACATGATAATCTATATATAGTAACAGCGAGAGACATAACCTCAGCAAGTGAAGATTGTAGAAATATTATAATTAAAGTAAGTAATGATGGATTACCTATAGATAAAAATTCGGCAAAAAAATATTTGGTAGATTCACTCAAATTGATAATTTGTTAACAAGGAGTAGCGAAGGAAGTGGCATAGGCCTTTCATTAGTAAAATCTTTAGTAGAAATACATAAAGGGAGAATTTATGTTAATACAGAGAAGTTAGTGAAGGAACTGAATTCTGTATTGAAATACCAATAAGGAAGCTCATGAACAGTCCACATAGTAATGTGCTGGATAGAACTATAAATTCAAAGGTTCAGAAATATAGAGTTGAATTTTCAGATATATATTCAGCCGAATAATAAATGGCTGAATATATTTTTTCATAAATCTATATTTTACTTATATAAACTTAGAGATTAATAAATTAATAGGGTATAATTCTTTAAATAAATAAAAATAAACTTTGTTACAAAATTGACATAATTATAGTGTATAATAAAACATGAAAAACAAAAGAGGAGTTGAAAAGAATGGGTAATTTAATAAAATTAAATATGTACGCGGAAATAAAAAGAAAAAAGAATAAAAAGCTGAAAGTTAAAAATTTTGAAGAAATTATTTCAAAGTATAATAATTGGTTAAAGAAAAATAGCAGAGAGGATAAGATTGAATCCTATGAAGAATTTTTGCAGGCCCAATAATGAATGAGAAGCAGATTAAGCAATTAAGTTTAATTTGCTTCTTTTTTGTTTTTTTAGCTAATATTAATTTTTTTTATATTATGTAAGTGATTTTATGGTTGAATTATACATAAATAATATAATAAGGATTGTTATAAAAATAAAAAAATATTCTGTACATCTTTAAGAGATGTGGTTCTATTATGAATAAACTAATAATATGAAACATAGTATAAATTAGAGTAACGGAAGGAGGAATAAGAGATGAATGTTTCAATGACCAGATTTAATACTACACTAAGAGAAAATAAGGGGTATTTTTTTGTTGTACTAATAATATTTTGCTTAGGAATTTCTTTTGGGCTTTATACTGTAAAATGTATGGGAGCAGCGGATAAAAGTGATTTGATGAGTTATTTTTCTAGTTTTACAAATTCTATAGAAAATGAATCTATTAATTATGGAAGTTTACTATTTGAGGTAATTAAGAAAAATATAATATTAATTGCACCAATTATTATTTTTGGAATGACTTTTTTCGGAGATCCAATAATATTAATTATTGTTTTAATTAAAGGTTTTATACTTAGTTATACTTTTTCTTTTCTTACAACAACTTTTGAAGGTAAAGGTGTTGGGTTAGCTATAATGGCTATAATTCCTCAAAACCTAATATATATTCCATGTATTATTTTACTCAGTGTGATAGGTATAGAACTATCTACAAATAAGTTTAAAGAACATTTTTTTAAAAGCGGTAAAAATAAAAAAAATGTTTTTAATGAAGTTTTATACAAATATCTTTTAATATCTCTATTATTCACACTAGGTATATTTATAGAAACATATATATCACCAAATCTTATTAAATTTGCGGTTAAAAGGTTCTGTTAAAAATAAAAATAACATAAGATTAATTGTAATAAAGGAATCTGGGCAATTTTGTCGAATACTAATTATAATCAATGGTATAGGAGAGAACGATGGTAAATAGTATCAGTAATTATAAAAATTATTTGTTAGAGAGTGGTAAAAGTGAAAATACTATATATGCATATGTTACAGATGTTACTCTTTATTTGAAGTTTTTAAATCGAAAAAAGATAGACATATATAAGAGTGATAAGAATACAGTTGCATCATATATACAGAATCTTTTAAACCAAGGTAAATCAGAACGATCAATTAATAGAATTGTAATAAGCTTAAGGAATTTTTACTCATATCTGAAAAGTCAGTCATTAATTAAAGAAGTTCCTAAAATAGAGTACAAAAGTTCCAAGAACAACAGAAAATTGCCACAAATTTTGACCATTGAAGAAGTTGATAGGATTATAAGAATAGTAGAAAAAGATTGCCCAAAGGGAATAAGAGATAATGCATTATTAGAGCTTATGTATGCAACAGGAATGAAAGTATCAGAACTTATAGCACTAAGTGTTGAAGATGTAAATTTAGATCTTAATTTTGTAAGATGTACTGATAATAAGCACTATGAACGGATAATTCCTATTGGAAGAAGTGCTTGTAAAGCATTATCTGAATATCTAAGCATAAGGTATAAAATTGCTCAGTGTGGTGTATCAAATCTATTTGTTAATTTGAACGGTAATAAATTAACAAGGCAGGGAATATGGAGAATAGTTAAAGAATACTCAAGAAAAGCTGGAATAGATAAGGATGTTAATCTTAATACGTTCAGGCATTCATTTGCTGTCCATCTTCTTCAAAATGGAGCTAATGTAAGAGCTGTACAGAAGCTTCTTGGTAATCAGGTATTAACATATATGGACACATATTATGAGATAATAAATAATGATAAAATAAATTATATTTATATGCATACTCATCCAAGAGCTTAAATAAAAGTAAAATGTCAAATAATATGTTGAATTTAATGTTAGCTGATATGTAGTTGTGTTTAAGAATTTAAAAACAATTTAAAAGTTAACGCATGTTGTTAAAAGATAAAATTTTTCTAATTTTATCTTTTTTCATTGTAAAAGAAATTATAAATTATATTTTATATTAAAATATACACACTAGAAATATAAATTCTCTTTGTCACAAATACTACCTTTGCAAATAAGTTTTTTGTATATGGAAATATAATTGGCTTATTAATAAATATCACCAAAAATATATAGAATTCATAGTATGTATCAATGCGTATTTAATAAGCTTTTATATTAAAATATATGAAGCTATTTTTTATATGAGAAAATAGAAATTTTAAGTGAGTAGGGAGAATATGATATTTTTAAGAAAACTACAAGAAGATGATTTGAAAATTATATTAAACTGGAAGAAAAAAAAGGAATACTTAAGTAAAGAACATAGTTTGACTATGGAATTTGAAAAAAATTGGTTTAATAATATAGAAATGGATGAATCGTGTAAGTATTGGGTTATAAATAGTGGAGCTATAAAAGTTGGAATTGCAGGTATAAATCATATAAATGTTAAGGATAAATCTTGTGATTTGGAATGTATTGTAGAAGAGAAGCATTTTAGAAATAGAGGAATTGATGAAATAGTAATTTCTAATTTATTAGAGTATGCGTTTGATGAAATTAACATGGAAAAAGTATATATAAAAGAACTAGAAAATAACGATATTTTCAGTAAAGATGAATGTACTAAATGTATTGATGGGATAGGCAGTGGATTATTTAGCAATAAAATAGAACTTTTTGGATATGAATTTATACTTATAGATAAAACAGATTGGAAGAAATTTAGAGAGCATTATTTATTAGAAAGGATTAATATTGATTAAGATAAATCAATTATGATTTTAAGGTTTTATTGATATGACTTATTAATAAAACCTTAAAATTATTAAAATGTATAGCTATAAAAAAGATTAAAAGTAAAGTAATTAAAATTATTCAACAATAATTAGTACTAATTATATTGAAATTCATCACGAATGGAGATATAATAACAATATATGCTAATATATAATTAAGGGAGTTTTGGTTAGATTATTTTTTTTTATAAAAATAAAATTTAATTTTAAAAGAGGTATAAAGTGAAATGGGAATATACATAGATAAAGGCAGAGGTTAAGAATGAAAAATAGTAATCGATATAGTAAATTTACAAAATACATTTATGCGTTAACCTTAATAGTTGCAACCTTTTTGTGGATATATGTATACAAATATGATACTGTTTTTTTATATAGAATTATAGCTGGAATTATATTCATATTTTGTACTTGGAAAATTATATCGTTGTATCATTATAAAATAAAGATACAAAATCAAATAGATAAAGTAGTTAATAGTTTAAATGATATGGCAGAAGGAAAATTTACAGATAAATATGACAATTATGATATTGTGTACACGAATAAGCTTGGGCAGGCTATGAATAAACTGGCTAATAAGTTGTCTATGAAAAAAAGCAATAATCAATGGCCTTGGGATAATAATTTTATGGCATCTGTTAATATTAATGAATTTATAGCTCATATGAGTGGAATCTTTGTGGCATATCCTAAAGAAGAGTTTTCTATTATAAAATTCGATATTGATAAATTTGAATATATAAATGAAATATATGGATATGGTTGTGGAGATAAGATATTACAGGAAGTAGAAGATACATTAAGCAATTTGATTAATGATGATGAAATATATATAAGGAATTATGATGATAATTTTTTGCTTTTGCTGCATGAAACAAATCGTGAAGAGATAATAAAGAAAATTGATTATATATCTCAAAAATTTAAACATATAGTTGATGAAAATGGTCATAAAATAAATATACACTTTGTTTTTGGCATATATATAATAGAAGAAAATACAGATGAAATAGAAAAAATGATAGATAAAGCAAATGTGGCTCAAAAAATTGCAAAGCTTGGATATAATACATTAGAACCTTATATTTTTTATAATTCAAAAATTAAGAATAAAGTTATAGAAGAAAAGAAAATGGAAAGTATAATGTATTATGCTTTAGGGAATAATGAATTTAAAGTATATCTTCAAGGAAAGAAAGACTTAAACAATTTAGAATTTTCAGGTGCAGAGGCACTGGTTAGATGGGATTCAAGTGAATTAGGATTTATATCTCCTATAGATTTTATACCTTTATTTGAAAAAAATGGATTTATTGTAGAGATAGATTTTTATGTTTTTGAAGAAGTCTGTAAAAATATACGTAAGTGGATAGATGATGGTATTGATGTTAAGGTCACATCAATTAATCAGTCTAAAAGACAATTAGAAAATGATGACTATGTATTTAGACTGGAAAGCATAATTAAAAAATATAATATTCCTCCAGAGTTAATTGAATTAGAAATAACTGAAACTGTAGTAACAAGCGATGTTAATAACTTAATTAGAGTTATTGACAAGCTTCACAAAATAGGATTTAAAATTTCAATAGATGATTTTGGATCAGGGTATTCATCATTAAATATGCTAAAGCAAATAAACGCAGATGTTCTTAAGATTGATAGGGAATTCTTAAATGAAGCAAATCAATCAGAAAAAAGTAAAATTATAATAAAGCATGTAATAAAAATGGCAAAGGAATTAAATATGAAAACTATCACAGAAGGTGTGGAAAATTCTTATCAAGAAAAGTTTTTGAGAGATATAGGGTGTGATATGGCACAAGGATATTTATATTCAAAACCTATGCCTATTATAGAGTTTGAAAAAAAATATTATTATAAAGAATAATAAAATCAGTATATTTATATGCTGATTTTTTTGTACAATAATTACATGGATGATATAATATTACAGAACTTATAGAGAAAAGAGGATGATTATGGATTTAGACAGACTAAGTAATAGAAGTAAGGGAGTATTTTTTATAATAATGTCTGCATTAGGGTTTGCACTTATGTCGGCATTTATAAAGCTTTCAGGGGATTTGCCTTCATTTCAGAAAACATTTTTTAGAAACAGTGTTTCAGTTATAGTTGCATTTATAATAATAGTGAAGAATAAGGGGAGTTTTTTTGGAAGTAGAAAAAATCAAAAAATACTTGTTATGAGATCCACTTTTGGAACACTAGGAATTATACTAAATTATTACGCTATTGATAGATTAGTATTATCAGATGCAAATATGTTAAATAAATTAAGTCCATTCTTTGTTATTATATTTTCAGCATTATTTCTAAAAGAAAAAATTAATTTTAAACAATTTGCTGCAGTTATAACTGCATTTATAGGAGCATTATTTATAATTAAACCATCTTTAGATTTTCAGATGGTACCTGCTCTTGTGGGAACACTTGGAGGAATAAGTGCTGCAGCTGCTTATACATGTGTAAGAGCTTTAGGTGGAAAAGAAAAACCAGATACTATAGTATTTTATTTTTCACTATTTTCAAGTTTAGTAACTTTTCCTCTTATGATTTTGTCATACAAACATATGTCTATATTGCAGCTTTTATATTTAATATTAGCAGGAGCTGCTGCAAGCCTTGGTCAGTTTGGAATAACATTAGCATATAAATATGCTCCAGCTAAAGAAATATCAATATTTGATTATTCTAATATAATATTTTCTGCAATAATAAGTTTAATTTTATTTGGAGTATTACCAGATAAGTATAGTGTTATAGGATATATAATAATATTTAGTGCATCGTTATATATGTTCTGTATGAACAAAAGACTAGATAAGAAAATGAATAAATAGTATTAAAAATCACTGTGAATAATATCATGGTGATTTTTTTTATGTTTTTTCTTGACAAATATATAATATTAATATAATATACTAATTGAGAATGATTTTCAAAATTATTTAAAGAGGTGGGGACAATGAAAATAGTATATTGGTCAGGATCAGGTAATACTGAAAATATGGCACAATTAATAAGCAAAGGTATAAAAGAAGGTGGCAAAGATGCTGAAGTTCTAAGCGTTGATAAAGTTAATGTAGATGAACTTGTAAAAGATGAAATTTTAGTACTTGGATGTCCTGCAATGGGAGATGAAGTATTAGAAGAAGGCGAATTTGAACCATTTATTGAAGAAATTGCTAATAAGGTTTCAGGTAAAAAAGTAAATTTATTCGGCTCATATGGATGGGGAGATGGTCAATGGATGAGAGACTGGGAAGAAAGAATGAAGAGTTATGGTTGTATAGTAACAGAAGAACCATTAATTTTTCAAGGTGAAGCTGATGAAGAAAAGTGCATAAATTTTGGAAAGAAGATTGCACTTTTATAAATAAAGAAAGTGGAAAATTATATGAAGAATTATAATTTTTATGAAAAACTTGAATCTATGCAAGGAACTGAACATATTGAAAATTTTTTAGTATATCATACAGCTTTGGTTATTGCTAAAGTAAAACCAGCTGTAACAATTACTCTTGGTAAAAGAAAGATTGAAAGAATTAATGCCTGGAATAAATGTGGTAGGAAATTTTTGAAGTCTATAGATTTAAAGTGTATTGAACTTAGAGAAACTGAGAATTCTATAATATTACTAGTTTATGATGAAGATCTTCTTGAAAAAGAAATTAATACAAGAGATCATATAGAGTTCTTGAAAAGCCTGGGGTATTCAGAAGAGATAAAAATAAATGAATATGTTAAGTTTCTAAAAATTAGATATGAAAAGTATCATTGCCCACATGAACTTGGAGTATTCCTTGGAATACCTATTGAAGATGTTAGAGATTTTATGAAATGCACAGATAAAAAATGTTTATTATGTGGATATTGGAAGGTATATAACAATAAAGATGATGCAGAGAAAATATTCACTAAATATGATAAAATAAAAGATTTTACAATGAAAAGTATGCTTAATGGAAGTTTATCGCGTGACCTCATTTTAAGTATAAAAAATTTCTTTCACACAATATAGTATATTTAGAGTAACAACAAATTAAATATAAACACATACAAATAAATTCAAATTTATTTTTCACAGGAATAGTAAAATATGCATTTCATAAAATTTATATAGCCCCATGAAGTATTAAAGCTTTGTGGGGTATTTTTTTTACATTATGGTGAATTTGCAGTATAATTTATGTTATATAAAGACTATAATATTGAAATAATATATCTTATATAGATATTTATTTTAATATAAAAAATTGGTATATATGGAGGATGTAAATAAGAAGGGTGTGAGTTCGTAGCGATGTTATTTAATAGACTATTAGAAATTGACAAAGTGAGTGACTCTATAGGAAATGTTAATTATAGAGAAGCAGTCAGGGCTGTAATTATAAAAAATAATAAGATACTGATGGTTCATTCTATAAATGAAGATTATAAGTTTCCAGGTGGCGGTATAAAAAGAGGAGAAAATAAGATAGAAGCATTAGTACGTGAAGTGGAAGAAGAAACAGGATATGTATGCACTAAAATCATAAAAAAACTTGGAATTGTAACAGAAAAAAGTAAGGATAAGTATGTACATGATAGAATTTTTAAAATGATTTCTTATTATTATATTGCAGAAGTATCAGATGAAAAAAAAGAACAGAAGCTGGATGCTTATGAAGAAAAGCTGTGTTTTACTCCAGTATGGGTAGATTTATTAGAAGCAATCACAAATAATGAAAGAATAATTGAGTTAAAGCAAGATAATAAACCTAATTGGATTGGACGCGAAACCTATGTTTTAAAAGAAGTATACAATGATTTAAAGCATAAAATAAATGTATAGATTTAATATTTACAATATAACAGTATCACTAGAATTTTTGATTAGAAGATATAAAGTCTTCAAATTCTAATGATACTGTTTTTTACACTAAATTATTTGCAAAGATGATCTTGTACATCCATTAATGCTTCGCCAAATCTTTGATAGTGAACAACTTCTCTTTCTCTTAAAAATTTTAAAACTTCTTTAATATCAGCATCATCAGTTAATTTGATTAAGTTCTCATAAGTAGCTCTTGCTTTTTGCTCAGCTGCCATATCTTCATGAAGGTCAGCAATTACATCACCTTTTGCCTGAATATATGTTGCAGTCCATGGATTTGCATAAAACAATATTATACTTAAAATTTTATTAAACGTAAAAATATTTAAAACTTTATTATTGACAAAATTGGAAAAATATACAATAATAAATTTGTAAACAGTTACAAAAATGTTTTTATATATTCCTAAACCGCTTTAGGAGATTTTATTCTTTTCTACAAAATGATTTTAACTCTATAATGTTAAACAAGTAGTGAGATTAAATGTATATAGAATGAAATGGTATAAATTTTAGAAAAGGGATTGATTTTAATTAGTACAATATATGAAATAGCAAAAATTGCAGGGGTCTCGCCTTCAACAGTTTCAAAAGTTATAAATAATTATTCTGATGTGAGTGAGAAAACAAGATCAAAGGTTAAAAAAATTTTAGAAGAGCAAAATTTTCAACCTAGTTATGAAGCTCAATGTCTGTCAACAAAAAGAACATGGACATTAGGTCTTGTATATTTTGAAAACTCTAAAATTGGGTTAAAACATCCATATTTTGCAGCTGTAATTGAAGCGTTTAAGAAAGAGGCAGAGAAACAGGGATACTCATTATTACTTGGTTCAAAAAATGACAGACTTAAAATTGATTCATTTCTTCAATATTTTACATATAGAAGTGTTGATGGAATAGCTATTATATGTAGTATACCCAATGATACAGAAACAAAAGAAATTATAGAGAGTAATTTTCCTACTGTAATTATTGATATGCATAATGATAATACATCTGTTGTTACTTCAAATAATGAACAAGGATGTAGAATGGCAATTCAATATTTATATGACTTGGGACATAAAAAAATTGCTCATATAACAGGTATGAAAGATGATTGTAACTGGATTAGCAACGTAAGAAAAAATTCATATATAAATGAAATGAAAAGATTGAACTTAACGATAAAAGAAGAGTATATACAGAAGGGAAATAATTTTGATTTTGATAGTGGATATAGTGCAATGAAAAAACTTCTTAATATGGAGGAAAAACCAACTGCTGTTTTTGCTGCAAGCGACAAATTGGCACTTGGTGCTATTGAAGCAATAAAGGATGAAGGATTTGAAGTTCCTAATGATATTTCAGTAATTGGATTTGATGATAGTGAATTGTGTCAATATGTAACACCAAAGCTTACTACTGTAAGACAATCATGTGATTTAATAGGGAAAGAAGCTGCTAATATATTAATAGAGCAGATTAATAAAAAAGAAAAACTTAAAATCAATAAGGTTGTTCCTGTAAAGCTTATCATTAGAGAGTCTTGTGCTAGAGTAAAATAAAGATTAATTCAATTAATTTTTATTGCCTACTTTCGAAACCGATTTAGAAAATAATATTAATTTATGTTAGGAGAATATGTATGAATAAAAAGAAAATTTTAAGATTTTTATTAGGTGCATCAATTGTAAGTTCTGTATTTAGTTTAGGTTCTGTGAAAACGTTCGCTACATGGAAAAATGAAAATAATTCATGGAAGTATATAGAAAATAATGGTTATGCTACTGGATGGAATAAATATAATGATAATTGGTATTATTTCAATAGTGATGGGTTAATGCAAACAGGCTGGTTAAGATATAATGGAGCATGGTATTATCTAAATCAATCAGGGGATATGAGAACAGGCTGGTTAAAAGATAATGATTCATGGTATTATTTAAATCAATCAGGGGAAATGCAAACAGGCTGGTTAAAAGATAATGGCGCATGGTATTACCTAAATCAATCAGGAAGTATGCAAACAGGCTGGGTAAATGATAAAGGTACATGGTATTATCTAAATCAATCAGGTGATATGCAAACAGGCTGGGTAAATGATAAAGGTACATGGTATTATTTAAATTCAAATGGAGCAATGCAGACTGGTGTAATAAGTGTTGAAGGTAAAGTATATTACTTAAATTCAGATGGGGCAATGCAAACTGGTAAAGTTGTTATAGATGGGCAAGAGTTTGAATTTAATAGTAATGGTGAAGCAGTAGGAAATATTCCTAATGTAGAGATGGAAAAGGTTTTTGGTTTTAACATAGATAAAATCCAACATGAAGTAGAAGAAAATACTGAAGAGAAAAGCAGCAGTACTAATAAAAAACATAATAGTAGTAGCAGTAAGGCAGAAAAGAAGTGGAATCTTGTATGGGAAGATGATTTTAGTGGAGATGAGCTAAATAAAGATTATTGGAATTATGAAACACATGAACCAGGATGGGTTAATAATGAATTACAAGAATATACAGATTCAAAGGAAAATATTTTTATAAGAGATGGGAATTTAGTCCTTAAGGCTATGAAAACAGAAAAGGATGGTAAAGAATATTATACTTCGGGAAAAGTAACAACTCAAAATAAAAAGACATTTAAATATGGTAAATTTGAAATAAAAGCAAAAACTCCAAAGGGACAAGGTTTATGGCCAGCATTATGGATGATGCCAAATGATGAAAATCTATATGGTCAATGGCCAAAATGCGGTGAAATAGACATAATGGAAGTTTTAGGACATGAACCTAATAAAGCATATGGAACAATTCACTATGGAGATCCTCATGAAGAAAAACAAGGAACTTATACTTTAGATAATGGATCATTTGCAGATGATTATCACGTTTATGGACTTGAATGGGAACCAAGTGAAATGCGTTTTTATATTGATGGTAATTTATATCATACGACTAAAGATTGGTTTACAAAAGTTGATGGTGGAGATGAAAAAACTTTCCCAGCACCATTTGATCAACCATTCTATTTACAATGTAATTTAGCTGTAGGTGGAAACTGGCCAGGAAATCCAGATGAAACTACAGACTTTGATAATGCTGAATTAATGGTGGATTATGTAAAAGTATATCAATTAAATAATTATGATGAAAATGTAAAGAAACCAGATCCAGAAAAAGTTGTTTTAAGAGATCCTGATGAAACAGGAAATTATATTGTTAATGGAGATTTCTCAAAAGAAGATGGAAACTGGACATTTATGAATGCTCTTGGTGGTGTAGGAAGTTCTGAAATTAGAGATAATAAAATAATAATTAAGACTGAAAATGCAGGAACAGTAGATTATTCAATACAATTAGTACAACCAGGAATACCACTAAAAGAAGGTGGAATATACAAGGTTACCTTTGATGCTAAAGCAGCTGAAGATAGAACTATGATAGTAGATATTTCTGCACCAGATAGAGGATATAAAAGATATTTTAAGGATACTAAAGTAGATTTGACAACTGAGAACAAGACTTATTCATATGAATTTGTTATGGAAAACAGTGATGATGCCAATGGAAGATTAGAATTTAATTTGGGAAATCAAGGATCTACTGCAGATGTTGAAATAAGTAATGTCAGAATAGAAAAAACAGGTAATGTAGAAAAGAATGAAGATGATACAAAGAAAATAACTCCAGATGGTAATTATGTAAATAATGGAACATTTGATGTGGGTCAAGATCGTATGAAATATTGGGAAGTTAAGGCTGGAAATAATGAAAAAGTTTCAGTAACTAATAAAGATAATTCAAGAGAATTAAAAGTAACAGTTAATAATAGATTATCTCAATTAAAAGATGTTTCAGTAAAACAAACTAATCTTGCACTTAAAGAAAATACACAATATGTTCTTTATTTTGATGCATATTCAGAAGATAATAAAAATATAGGGGCAAGCATTGATGGAAATGACTTTCAAGCTAAACTTACTGATAAAAAGAAGACATATAAATTTACATTTGAAACTAAAGATGAGATAAATAATAAAGATTTAGAATTATTCTTAGGTACAAAAGGTACTGTGTATGTAGATAATGTAAGAATTGAAGAAAATTCGTTAATAAGAAATGGATCATTTGATAGTGGCTTTGTTGGATGGCAAGTATTTACCGATTCAAGTGTTTCAAGTGATGTAGCATATGGTGTTGATAGTTTAAATAATGATAATGCAGCTGAAATTAATATCAATAATACTGGTGATGCAGACTGGAAAATTCAATTAAAACAAGAAAATGTTAAACTTGAAAAAGGTAAAAAGTATAGATTAAGTTTTAATGCTAAAAGTTCAGTAAATAGAAAAATAAAATATGCACTTCAAGGTGATGAAAGCAAGAACTGGGAACAATATGTAGATAAGGATACTGTAATAGAATTAGGTAATGAATTTGATAAATATAGTGTTGAATTTGAAATGAGTAAAGATACTAATAACAATGCTATGTTTACAATATCTATGGGAGCTATAGATGAACAAATTACAGATAAGCATATTATTACAATTGATAATGTAAAATTAGAAGTAATCAATGAGTTTTCAGAAAATATAGCTGATATTCAAAATAGCTCATTAGAATCAACAGATAGTGTAGAAAAAGAAGAAACTAATACTGGTGATGTAGAGGATAAATTAGAAGACGATAATAAAATAGATACTGAAGAACCAGCTATTAATGATTCAGAAAATCAAGTAGCTAATTCTGATAATGAAAAGGATGAAGATTCTAAAGAGGAAATAGCTGATACTGAAGAGAATATTGGAGAGGCAGATGAAGAATCTGTAATTGTAGATGATATAATAGGAAAAGTAGAAGAACAAGTTTAAGAATTATATAGTTTAATCAACTAATACAATGCGTATAATTCAATAAATAACATGAAGAGACTCTTTCTTGATAATGATATATTATTCAAGAAGGAGTCTTTATAATTAATGTAATATTATTTCTACAGTATTATTATCGCTATCCCAGATTACACATTTTATGAGAGTGTGTATCAAAAGCCGCTTCTGTGATATATCTTCAATATAGTTTAGTGTAGCATTTAAATTTGAGAAGGAATTTGATATTTGTTTTATAGTAGCATGGTCAATAGTATTGGAAAGAGATTTTGATGATTTTAATGAAGAAAGTTCATTATTTAAATTCTGTATAATATTATCTATTGAGTTTATTTCTTTCATAATTTTATTTGATACAAATTCAGAAGTTGATTTACTGAGCTGTTTTATAAGATTGCTCATCAATGATTCATTTTCTTTTATTTTAGATTTTATATTTATTATATGTTGATTTTCAAAGTTGGTATTAAAATTATCTAAAGAAGTTTTTAATGCATTTAAAATTATTGCTTTATTATATAAGTTTAACTTTTCTAATATTATTGAATCCAGTTTAGCTACGCGTATATTTCTTGTGGTACATTTTGCTTTAAATTTGTTTTGCTTTCCTGAACACACATAGTATTCATAAGGAATATTATTATTGTTATATCCAGAGAATTTAATTACCATATTGGAACCACATTTTTTACATTTTAATATACCTGAAAATAAGGAATGGTTTTTGCCTGTTCCTGTACGAGGAGTTTTTGATTTATTTATATCAAGTTGGGACTGAACATTAAGCCACTCATAACTTGGAATAATACCTGTATGATTTGAAACGGCAGCTATACAGTTTGTAGTATTAGAAATTGATGTGATTTTATTATAAGTAATATATCCATTTCCATTGGGTATTCCAAAAACATTAAACCCTATGCTTTCTAGATATTTATGTGATGTACTATCAGATATTACATATAGTGGATTTCGCAAGATCCTGCGAATAATAGTAATATCAATATGTCCACCTTTTTTACCAATAATAGAATTACTATTTAAATATTTTTCTACAGCTCTTATTGAACGCTTTTTAATATAGTATGAATATATTAGTTTAACTACTTTGAGTTCACTATCATTTGGAGTAAGTATAGATAGAGTTTTTTCTTTAAAATCACTAGTTATATATGATTGTCTTTTAATATTAAAACCATAAGGAGTATTCCCACCAAGCCATCTTCCAGATTCAGCAAGCTTAATCATATTATCACGTACTCTTTCTGCTATTGTTTCTCTTTCAAGCTGAGCAAAAACAGATGCCATATAAATCATGGCTCTACCTAGAGGAGTACTTGTATCAAATCTTTCTTTTATACTTATAAAATCAACTCCATACTTTTGAAGAAGTTCGAGGGTTGAAGAAAAGTCAGCAACATTTCTTGATATACGATCAAGTCTATAACATATTAAAATATGAATTTTATTGTGTTTTATATCATTTATAAGATGCTTAAATTCAGGTCTATTAGTATTTTTACCACTAAAGCCCTCATCTTCATATATTAAATAATTAATTTCACTTTTTTTATCAAGATACGTACTACAGTAAGTTTTACAAAGATTTATCTGGTTTTCTATAGAGTTACCTTTTTCAGTAAATATTGATTTGCGTGAATAAATAGCTATATTCAACATTGTTATCAACTCCTGATTTATTTAAGATATTTAATGATTGTATAATTAAAAACATAATATATATTGCAGGTATTATTACTCAATAAATTGGGTAGTACTATATAAATATGAATAATAAATTATAAATATTGTATTTGGAGAAATAGTATGCAAAAAATATAAAAGTATAGTGATAACAATTTTTTAATAATATATATACGATATTTTAAAATTATTAATTTATGCTATTGAAAACGTTTGATTGTTATCAAACAAGAAAAAAATGGATTATATATAAAAAATAGTGAAAAAGACTTGTAATGGATTAACTTTTATTGTATTATAATAACATAAACACGCGTTCACAAAATAGATTTTGGAAAGAAATTATCTTGTAATTATAAATTATTTAGGCTTACTATAACTTTCTGAGTAAAATTTTGTGAATAAATAATTATAATGGTATTTATAGATAATATTGATGTGTAATCTAAGAAAAATACAAATTATTTTTTACACAAATAAACACGTGTTTAAAAAATTTGTAATATTTATACTCTTTATAATTTGTCTATAAATCCTGGAATTAAAGGAGAGATGATATGGCAAAATATAAATTGGGAATAGATATAGGAGGAACATTTATAAAGTATGCTTTAGTAGATAAAGAATACAAAGTAATAGAAAAGTGGAAAGCTGAAACTATTAAGTTTGATACTGCTGAAGAATTTTATGATTATGTTTGTTCAAATATTAAGTTACTTGATGAAATAGATGTAATCGGTGTAAGTGCTCCAGGGCTTGTAGATGAAGATTCAAATGTTAAATCATATGCAGCACCAAATGTACTGATAATGTATGGCACAAATATAAATCAAGAAATTAGTAAAAGAACTAATAAAAAAGTAGCTTCAATCAATGATGCAAAGTCAGCAGGTTTATGTGAATTTAAAATAGGAAATGCAAAGGGAAGTAAATCTTCAGCATTTTTGATTATAGGAACAGGAACAGGCGGATGTATATGTGATGAAAATGGAGTTGTATATGGTAAAGATGCTTTTGCAGGTGAATTTCATAATATGCCTTTTGTAAACGATAAAATAGGCGGCCTTGATAAAATGGGTGACTATGCATCTATGACAGGATTAATAAACATATACAATAGCAAAGTAGCTGATGATGAAAAAGTTCAATATGGATATGAAGTATGTCAAAAATATTTAGATAAAGATGAAACTGCTATGTTATCAGTAGATGAATGGATAAGAAATCTAGTAGCTCAATTAATAGTTATTACAGTTTTCTATAATCCTGAAGTTATCTGTATAGGTGGTGGAATTTCAGAAGAAGACTGGTTTATAAATAAAGTAAAAGAAGCCTATAAGAAGAATTGTATAGAATTCTTAGGAGCAGACTTTATCACTACAAGAATTGATAGATGTAAATACAATAATGACGCTAATATATTAGGTGCAATATTAAATGCATGTATAAAAAAATAATAATAGTGATTAAAAATGTAATAAGTTGTAAATTAGGATAAAATTAAGTGGACAAGCACTAAACCAACTTCTTATATAGATAAACACAATTAGTTTATAAGGATAGAGTAGTTTATGAGTTACATATATTATTATGAAACTCATGTAAAGGATTTAAAAAGTCTTTAATTAATAGTATTTATATAAAAATACAATAAGTTCTAAATAGGAAATTAACAAAGTTATCAAAAAAAATTAAATTATACATTATATATTTTAAATGAATTAAGGAGTGTTTAATTATGAAAAAAATATTATTAGTATGTTCAGCAGGAATGTCAACAAGTTTACTTGTTACTAAAATGAGAGAAGCAGCAGCAGCTAAAGGAGAAGAAGTACAAATAGATGCTCTTCCAGTAGCAGAATGTAATACAGTAATTGATACTGTTGATATAGTACTCTTAGGACCACAAGTTCGTTTCCAAAAACCAAATGTAGAAAAGCTTGTAAATGGAAGAATTCCAGTAGAAGTAATGGATATGAGATTATATGGAACAATGAATGGAAAAGCAATCTTAGAAGAGGCACTTGCTAAAATTCAATAATATAATTACAAGTTAAAGTTAAATACTTATGATTAGATAATTAAATCTCTAAGGATTTCATTATCTAATCAAAGTTAAATAATAAAACAAAATTAGAGAAAAGAGGTAGGAAACATGAGTTTTATGGAAAAATTTCAAAACGCTATTGAAAGAATATTAGTTCCGATAGCTTCAAAGCTAAATGCACAAAGACATGTATGTGCAGTTAGAGACGCATTCATATTATCATTCCCATTAACTATGGCAGGTTCGTTAATGGTATTACTTAACAACGTTTTCTTAAATGACCAAGGATTTATGTATAAGATATTACAATTTGATAAAATATGTCCTGGTATAGTTGAATACCAAGCTGTTTTTTCACCTGTTGTAAAGGGTTCCGCAGATATATTTGCAATATTAGTTGTATTTTTAATAGCTAGAAACCTTGCCAAATCACTTAATGGTGATGATTTATTAACAGGTTTAACAGCAGTTTCTGTTTACTTTATTATTTATCCAGATTATTTTAACAATGAAGGTATAAATTATATTACTACTCAATATACTGGCGCACAAGGGTTATTTGTTGCTATATTAGTTGCTTTACTAGTTGGTGAATTAATGTCAAGATTATCAAAATCTGAAAAATTAGAAATAAAAATGCCAGAACAAGTACCACCAGCAGTTGCAAGATCATTTAAAGTATTATTACCAATTATTATTACTACTATTATATTCTCAGTTATCAACTACTTCGTTAAAATGGTTGCACCAGGTGGATTACACGAACTAATCTATAATATTATTCAAACACCATTAACTAAGATGAGTCAAAGCATATTCTCAGTACTTGGATTATCATTCTTAGCAGAAGCTCTTTGGGTTATGGGTATTCATGGACCAAATACTATTGCAGCTATAAGAGATACTATGTTCTCAGAAGCAGGAAATGCAAACTTATTATACTTTGCTGAACACGGTACTACATGGGGAGCTCCATATCCAATAACATATAGTGGACTAGCTAGTGCTTTCTCTGAATATGGAGGATCAGGATGTACATTAGGATTAGTCATAGCAATGTTAATATTCTGTAAATCAAAAGAATCAAAGAGTATAGCTAAACTTTCTTTAGCTCCAGGATTATTCAATATCAATGAAATGGTTATCTTCGGTTTACCAATAGTTTTAAATCCAATTTATATAATTCCTTTCGTATTTGCACCACTTATAAACATAATGATAGGTTATGTAGCAGTTATGGTTCTTAAAATTATGCCACCAGTAGTTGTTGGTGTTCCTTGGACAACTCCAGGACCATTAATGCCATTCTTAGGATCAGGTGGAAACATAATGGGATTAGTTGTAGGTTTTGTATGTCTTGCTGCTAGTGTATTAGTATATGCACCTTTTGTAATTGCAGCAAACAAAGCAGCTGAAAAGGAAGTTGCTTAATAGTAAATAAATTTATAGTAAGATTTTAAACAGGAGATGTAGAAATGGAAGGCGTAGAATTAATAGCATTTGAAATAATAAGCAATGTTGGAATGGCTAAATCATTAGCAGTTGAAGCATTAAGAGATGTAAGAGAAGGAAAATATGAAGAAGCAGAAGCAAAGATGAATGAAGCTTCAGAATGTCTTGTAAAAGGACATCATGCACACACTTCATTAATCCAACAAGAAGCATCAGGAGAAAAAGTTGAATTCTCATTAATTATAATGCATGCAGAAGATCAAATGATGGCAGCTGAAACAATTAAATGCTTAGTTGAAGAAATGATAGGAATGTTTAAACAATTAAATAATAAATAAACTTAAAATTTAATAAATTATGCATATAAAATACCTATATACTTAATAAGAATTGTTTAGTATGTAGGTATTTTACTATATATAAATAATAAAGAGATTGAAAAGAAGATAAATATAGTATTATAATATAAACGCGGGTTTATAGCTAAAGGGAGGGCAAAATTTTATGAATAGCAGTGAGATTGCAAAACTTGCAGGAGTATCACGTAGTACTGTATCTAGAGTTATAAATAATTATTCAAATGTACCAGAGGAAACTAGAGAAAAGGTTTTAAAAGTAATTAAAGAACATGATTATGTGCCACATGCTTCAGCAAGAATGCTTGCTGGAAGTAAAAATAGAGTTATTGGTCTATTTATTATAGATATGAAAAATAAAGAAAAAAGTATGAAAAATAGAATAACTAAAAGTCCTTATTTTTTGGAGTTTACTAGTTCTGCTATTGAAACAGCCAGTGAAATGGGTTATACGGTTCTTGTTCATATAATACATAATGAAGAAGGATATGAAAAAATTAAAGAATGTTATTATAATAAAACAATTTCAGGTGGTATTTTTATTGGTCAGAATGATGGAGATGAATATATTAAAGAAATAATTAAAAGAGGATATAAAGTTATACTGATTGACCAATCAATTGATAATGATGATGAAATATATAAAAAGTGCATGATAGTAAACGCTGATAATTTTAATGGGGCATATAATGCAACTAAATATCTTATAGATAAGCATCACACCCAAATAGCGCATATTACGGGCGAAACAACTAAGCTGTCATCTAATGATAGAATTAGAGGGTATAAACAAGCATTGAAAGATGCAGGAATCCCTATAAATAAAAATTTAATTGTTAATGGTGAATTCGTTGAAAAAAGTGGATATGATGCAGTAAAAAAATTATTAAGCAAAAATATTAAATTCACAGCTATCTTTGCTAGTAATGATAAAATAGCATTTGGAGCAATTAAGGCAATAAAGGAAGCTGGATTAAAAGTACCAGAAGATATTTCTGTTATAGGATTTGATGATATAGAAGCATCAAAATACTTTGATCCTCCACTTACTTCTATTAAGATGGAGTTGGTAGAAATGGCAGATATAGCTGCAAAATCAATTATTACATCTATAGAGGATGATATGAAATTTTCGGCTAATTATGTAATACCAGTTACACTGAAGGAAAGAAAGAGCTGTAAAGAAATTATTGTAGATAAATAAATAGGAAGTAGAATTATGTATTCATATAGCTATAAGGATAGTATTGGTTTTAATATATCAGTTGAGAAAAATATAAATTTGTTAAAAAAGACATTATTAAAAAATTTAATTTTTTAATAATGTCTTTTAATTAATATATGAAGTTTTATTGTGTGATAATTATAAGTTCATATTTATTTTACTGATGTAAATTATTTTAATATCAGTAACACAAATTGTATATTTGAATAAACTATATAGTTGAAATTTTGTTTAGCGGAGATAAGTATATGAGAAAAGATATTAATATGATTATAAAAGGTAAAATAAGTGATGAAGCGCTAAAAAAGTATTATAGTCAGCTTTTCATGATAATTAAAGAACAGTATGGAAATGATGTACTTAAGGAACTATATAGAAAGTTAGCTGATAAAGTTTAATATGAAATTATATGTATTTTGTTGTATTATGCATTACCGGTTGCATCAGTGTAAAATAAAGCTTTTCTATGGTCAGCATAGTGGCCTGCTAAACCAGCTTTTTTAATTTCCTCCATAGTAGCATTATCCATAAGCTGATATACCATAGTTGCAATTATTTCAACGTGTGCCATTTCTTCTGTACCTATATCATTAAGTACACCTTTTGTTTTACCAGTAGGCATAGTATAACGTTGATTTAAATATCTTAGTGCTGCACTAAGTTCTCCGTCTGGACCTCCATATTGAGTAATAAGATATTTTGCCATTGTCAAATCTTTACTTTTTAAACAAACAGGGTATTGTAAAGTTTTTACATAAGTCCACATAATCTATAATCCTCCTATTCTTCTTGTTCCCATGGCCAGCATTGTTCAACCCATTTTTCTGGACATTCATAAAATGAGTTTCCAAAATTTCTAAGTGGTCCATAATTTTTTTCATATTCGGCCATTAAACTATCTAATTTAGCTGAAACTTTGCAGTAATCATCAATTGCATTTTCATCTGTAGGAAAATTATCTAAATAAAGATTGAGATCCAAAGCACAGAATTGGTAAATGCGAATACTATTTAATAACTCATATTTATTCATTTATATCACCTCTAACATTTTTCATTTTTCTTTTCAGTGTATGGAGAATAAAGGTCTTTAAAAATAGTTCCTTTGTAGAAGCCTTCCTTACAAGTAAAAAGATTTTGATATTTTTGACGCAATATAAATGCTCTTGCATATTCGTCTAATTTACATTCACTTTTTTCGTGTCTGTACATGAAATTTTCATCCCTTCAATAATGTTTAACTTCATTAATATCCTATGGTTATAAGAATAAAGTGTGATAAAATTAATCGAAAAAAATAGAAGAAATGTTATATAGAAATGAAATATGATGAAAAGTAGATTGTTTAAAATACTAAAACAGCTCTAAAGAGTAAAAATATTTCGAGCAAATAAATTCCGAAAATGTAATAATTATAGTAAAATTATATAGAGATA
>NZ_JABAGC010000046.1 GCF_012843905.1 Clostridium sp. SM-530-WT-3G | reverse complement strand
ACTAATTCTTACTTATATTGATTATTTAGTTATTATTTTTTTAAAATATCATTTTTCATAGCGTACTTTACACTATCTTTCTATATTGTTATAGATACAATTAACATCATATCAATTGCATCTATAACCTTAACCCATACTAATTAAATATTGTCCTATTTTCTAACATTTATTAATGCTTCTTTTTCTTTTACTAATGCTCCAATTTTTCCTGCTGGTGAAATTTCATTATAATCTGGAGTATTTGTTATTATAACTGGTGTTATAACTTCATATCCAGCTTTTTTAATTCCTTCTATATCGAATTCAACTAATAAATCACCTTTCTTTATAGTGTCTCCAGTTTTAATTTTTGCATTAAAATGTTGACCCTTTAAGTTTACTGTATCTATTCCTACATGTATTAATATTTCTGCTCCATCTTTTGATGTTATACCAATAGCATGTTTTGTATCAAATAATGCTGAAACAACTCCATCAACTGGTGCTACAACCTTACCTTCTGATGGTATTATAGCAACACCATTTCCCATCATTCCTTCTGAAAAGATTGGATCGCTTACTTCACTTAATTCAACACATTTTCCGTTGATTGGTGAATATATTACTGCATCATTAACTGCTGTTTCTACTGCAACTTCTTCTTTAACTTCTTGTGTTTTTTCGTCTTCAACTACATCTTCAAATCCAACTAAATATGTAACTACGAATGATACTACGAATGCTATAGCTGCACCAACACAAGCTAATATTATATTTCTAAATCCATCTGTACCGATATATCCTGGAAGAGCTAAAAGTCCTGGTGAACCTGAAGTATATCTACCTACTCCAAAGATTCCTAAGAATAATCCTGATACTCCTCCCCCTATCATTACACCAATTAAAGGTTTCTTTAATTTTAAAGTAACACCGTACATAGCTGGTTCTGTAATACCACATACTCCAGTAATACCTGCTGATGATGCTAATTGTTTAAGTTCTGGATTTTTTGTTTTACATGCTACTGCTAAAGCAGCTGCACCTTGAGCAATATTTGAGCCAAGCATTCCAGGACCTACTACTGTATCAAATCCTGCTGTTGCTAAGTTATTTATACCTATTGGAATTAATCCATAATGCATACCTGTCATAACTAATAATGGTGAGAATGTACCAACTACAAGTGGAACTAACCATCTTGCATATTGATTTAAGTAATCAATTCCTGCTGCAATTCCATTACCACATATATTTCCTAAAGGTCCTAATGCAACTAAACTAACTATACCTGTAACTATAAGTGTAATTAATGGCTTAGTGAAAAACTTAATTGCATTTGGTGAAACTTTATCAGCTATTGGTTCTACAAATGACATGAACCATACACTTAAAATTATAGGAATAACTGATGAAGAATATGTAGCTATTGTTACTGGAAGTCCAATAAAGCTTATGCCAGTTCCAGTTTGTTTTGCAGTATTAATCATTGCTGTAAAGTTAGGGTGCATTAAAACACCTGCAATTGTCATCGCCATATATGGGTTACACTTAAATTTCTTTGCTGCAGAATTTGCAAGTAAAAATGGTAAGAAATAAAATGCGGCATCTGCCATGAAATTTAATATTGAATATGTCTGGCTAGCCGTATCTATAACTTTAAAACTTACAAGTAAAGCCATAACTGCTTTAAGCATTCCAGCGCCTGTTATTGCTGGAATAATTGGTGTAAATATTCCTGCTATAGTATCAAGCACTTTTACAACTGGATTTCTATTATCCTCTTCTTGAACTAATGCTCCTCCTTCAAAATTAGCAATTTCATTTATTGCCTTACATACATTAGCAACATCACTTCCTATAATAATTTGATATTGTCCACCTTTATTAACAACACCCATTACCCCTTTTGTATTCTTTAACTTATCATTGTTTGCTTTTGTGTCATCTTTTAAATTAAATCTTAATCTTGTGGCACAATTAGTTAATGATAAAACGTTATCTTTGCCTCCAACATTTTCGATTATAATTTCTGCCAATTCTTTATAATTCATAATCTCAATCCCCCTAAAGGTTTTTTTCTTCGTGATATTGTTTACAAGTTCATTGTAATCGTTTATTATTTATCTATCAATACTATATTTATTATAATAATTATAGTTTGTATCTATGAATAAAAATTGGAGGAATTATAATGTTAGAATTGAGATTATTAAATTATTTTTTAGTATTATCAGAAGAACTTCATTACACTAAAGCTGCAGAACGTCTTCATATATCACAGCCTACTTTAAGTAATCAAATAAAATTATTAGAAGATATTATGGGTGCAAAATTATTTAAATATGTATCAAAAAAGACTATGTTAACTGAAGAGGGACAGATTTTAAAAGAACATGTATATAAAATATTCTTTGATATTGAACAGACTAAAGCAGATATTAAGAATTATTCAGGTAAAGCAAGATCACAAATAAAACTTGGTGCTTCTGGTTCCCATCTTATATTATCACCATGCTCAGAATTTAATAAATTACATCCTGATATTCTATTAACATTAGAAGAACATAGCAGTAAAACAATTTTTGAAAGCGTTAAAAATGGGAAATTAGACTTAGGAATAATATACTCTTCTTTAGAAGATTCTGCTATATATTCTGAAGTACTTACTTTAGAACCATATTTAGTTGTTGCTTCATTAACTTCTAAAATAGCATCTTATGAATCTGTGGATTTAAAAGATTTAATAAATGAACCTATAGTATTATTATCTACTCATTCTGCTTCAAGACGAAATATCGATAAAGCATTCAGTTTCATAAATCATATATGCAAACCTATTATTCAAGTGGCTAATTTAAGTTCATGTATTTCACTAATTGAAGATTCAGATAATATAACTATACTTCCTAAATCATATATAAAATCTATAAAGAATGATAATCTAAAAGCAATACCAATATTGGATTATCCTCCTAGACAAACAATAAATCTAATTTATAGAAAAGATTTATTTTTAGATTCTATCCTAAATGACCTTTTAAATATAATTAGAAACTTTCATAAAAAATAAACCCACGAAAATCATTAATTTGATTTTCGCAGGTTTATTTTAATTTTCTTGTGTTCTTGAATAGCTTTCAGAATCTACAAGTACATAAGATCCTTTAGCAGGAACAGTAATCTTTCCTTTAACCTTACCTAACTTTTGTACTCCTGCTTTATCAGAATCTACTACAATAATCCATTCTTTATCATCTGGTAAACTTACTTTAACATCTTTGTCACTTGAATTAAACATTACTATCATGTTATCCCAAGTATCTCCAACTGCTTTGCCGTTTAAAGTATATGCAACTACATTATCTCCTTTAAAGTCTACATCATTCTTTAAGAATGTTAAGTTCTTTTGGATATCTTCAGTTTTATCCATTCTAAATGCTTTGTGTTCACCTCTTAGTTTTAATAATCCTACATAATATTCATACAAGTCACTATATTCACTTACTCTATTCCAATCAAGGTGATTTACATAATCTCCTGAAACATAACTATTTTCATCAAGATTTCCTTCTTCATCACATTTAGTTCTTGCAAATTCTTCTCCTGCCTGCATAAATGGCATACCCTGTGATGTCCAGATTATTGAAGCACATAGCTTATTCATTTGAATTCGTTCAGATTCACTTCCCTTTGGAGCAGTTAATTGTAATCTATCCCATAATGTGTTGTTATCATGACATGAAGCATAAGTTATTGTTTGATATGGTTCATTAGCCCATGGTTCCTTTGAATAATTAACTTTTGAATAATCAATATCATCATGCTTAGTAGAACCTACTATACCAAATTTAATAGTATCTTCTAAGTTTTCAACACCATTTAAGAATCCTGGATCTGTAATATTAAATACATTACCTTTTAATCCATCCCTTAAATCATCACTAAACATACCAATTTGTAATTCACCAAATTGTGGACAATTAGCTTTTAATGCTTGTTTTGAAGAATCTAAAGCAGAAGTACCACCAGTCCATCCTTCACCATAAATTAAGATTGTTGGGTCAATCTCAGTTAATGCTTCTCTAACTTCTTTCATAGCATCAATATCATAAACAGCCATTAAATCAAATCTGAAACCATCAATATGATATTCATTAACCCAATATTTAACTGAATCTATCATATATTTTCTGAACATATAATGATCTGATGCAGTTTCATTTCCACATCCAGAACCATTTGTAAAGTTTCCATCATCATCAAAACGGTAGTAATATCCTGGTACTGCTTTTTCTAAACATGAATCTGTATTAAATGTATGGTTATAAACTACATCCATTACAACTTTTATTCCTTGCTTATGAAGTTCTTGTACCATTTCTTTAAATTCTTTAATTCTTATTTTACCATCATAAGGATTTGTTGAATAAGATCCTTCTGGTACATTATAGTTTTGTGGATCATAACCCCAGTTATATTCTCCACTTTTCTTTGTCTCATCAACTGATTGATAATCATATGCTGGCATTATTTGAACTACATTAATACCTAATTCCTTTAAATGTGATATTCCTGTTTTTACATCAGTTCCTGGCATTACAGTGTTTGGTTGCCATACACCTTTGTACTTACCTCTGTATTCCATTTGAACTCCTGACTTTTCATCAATTGAGAAATCTCTAATATGCATTTCATATATTCTTGCATCTGTTGGCGATTCCAATTGTGGTTTAACATCTGAATTCCATCCTTCTGGATTAGTGCTTTCTAAATTAACAACCATGCTTCTGTTACCATTAACACCAACTGCTTTTGCATAAGGATCAACCACTTCATTTACTTTTCCATTAACGCTAACTAAATAATTATAATATTCACCATCTAAATCTTCATCTGCAGTATAAGTCCATTCACCATTGTTTCCTTTTGTCATATCAACAATTTTTTCTACTGGTGCAAGATATGTCTTTCCACTTTTTCCATAGAAGGCAATTTGCACTTTTTTAGCCGTTGGAGCCCATAAAGCAAATTTTGTATTGTCTTTGCTATAAACAGCACCTAAATCTCCATCATATTTGTATAAGTTCTCAAAATATTTGCTACCAAGCATTTTACTTCCTAAACTTGAATCTAAACTCTTATAATTTACCTTTTCTAAAGTATAAGTACTATTAATATCTATTTCATCATTTAGTGTTATAGTACCTCCAAGTTTTGTATCATTTAAGCTTATTGAATAAGAATACTTAGGAAGTTCAACTCCTGACTTTTTAAGTACGAAATCGCTTGCATCTTTGATTATAGAATTTACTTTAAAAGTCATATTGTTTAAAGAATCAATTTTAAAATAAGTTATTTCAGGAAATCTTACTGGTTCATCTGCATTATAGTAAACCTTACTATCATCCTGTAATAAATATGCATTTATTTCACCTTTGTTATTTGCATATGCTAAATTGATATTTTTAGCTGTGCTATCATCATTTTTAATCTTAATTGAAAAAGCATTTTTACCTGATACAGAGTTTTCTACAACTGAAACTACTTTTCCATAGTCGCCATCAGATGCAAAAGATAACTCCTGATTATTTTGACCATCTAGTGAAATTGAAACATTGCTTCCGTCGTAATCTTTTTGATATCTAAAGTAATTTAAATTTAAAGTAACCTTATCAAAATTTCTGTTAAGTTCCTTATCAGAGCGTGTTACTTCTTCATCTCCTTGAGTAATTACTACTTCACTGTCACCTTTAGTCAAATCTACAGTTTCATCTCCTGTAGCTTTTGCAGCCCAGTCTCCTTGACGAACTATAAAGTTAAATGAATTAGCACTTTTAGGCATTTCAACAACTGCAAATTTACCTTGCTCATCCTCCCCTATAAAGTTCACTTGGCTTCCATCTTTATCAGGCTGCCATACCCAAAGATTCCAATCAGTATAATTTGAGTCTGGTCTCAAATATCTTATTTTTACATAAACAGTATCATTGGTTTCAACTGCTCTTGCAACTGATATTGGCGTAAGTACCATACAAAATAAAAATGAAACTAACATTAGTAATACGGATAATTTTTTTATAGACTTCATAGCCACCCCCTATAAAACGTTTTCTTTTTAATTTTACCATTTTTAAATTGCAAAAAAGTGTATATAGTTAATTTTTGTAAATTCATACAAAAGTTTTATTACTATATACACCATTTAACTGTCTAAAATTTATAATTTTAAAATAAGCATCATCTAACTCAAATATTTTTCTACTACCTTAATACTAAGTATTTTAATCTCTATTAGTTATGTATTTAATTAATTGAACCACTATTCCTATTGGTGTTACAAAACAAAATAGAAACTTTGGTATACCCTCTTCATCATCTGAACTATTATTTTTTTGCCTCTTTTATTTCATTTGTTTAATAAAATCCATTTTTATACTACACTAATGGAAGTTAAAAATAAACCCACGAAAATCTCAAATTATAATTTCCATAGATTTTGAATTATAATATTTGAAGTTCATCATACATAAAATATTTTTATAATTCTTCTCCACTTTTACACAATAAATAAAAAAATAATATATACGATTGAAATGTCAAAGTTCACTTATTTAATTAATCTAGTTATTATTCTCAATATCTAGATTCCACCCGAATTCTCTAGAATAAATCATATGCTTTGTCATTCTACCATCAATACAGATATTCTCTCCAGTAATAAAACATGCTTTCTCTGACATAAAAATAAAACAAAAGAAAAAACTTTATTTCATTAAAACTAGAATTCTATTTCTTTGCCTTTTTTTCTCCACTCCATAAATTCTGCAGTTGCTGCAAACATTACATCTCCTGCAGAATTTATTGCTGTTTCAAATGAATCCTGCACTACTCCTATAATAAAGCCTACCCCTACTACCTGCACTGCAATATCATTACTAATTCCAAATAAAGAACATGCCATAGGTATTAATAAAAGCGAACCGCCTGCAACTCCTGATGCCCCACATGCTGAAACTGTAGCTAACAAACTTAATAAAAGTGCTGAAATAAAGTCTACCTGAATTCCTAAAGTATGTGCTGCTGCTAATGTCATAACTGTAATTGTAATAGCTGCCCCATCCATATTAATAGTTGCACCTAATGGAATAGATACAGAATACATATCTTTATCTAACCCCAATTTCTCACAAAGTGACATATTAATTGGAATATTTGCTGCTGAACTTCTTGTAAAGTTCAATGCAACTCCAAAAATAATTGCCCATGTTAGAATTCCAATATAATTTGCATTCACTAATGACTCTACTGGGTTAGATACTACTCTTAATGCAAGTGATTTTAATACTTCCCCAATTCCGCTTGGTGCTGCATCAGATACTGCATCTGTTAATTTAAAGTAACTGGAAATAGAAAACTAGCTCCTACTGCAACTATAGCTGCAAGCAATGTGCTTAGCATATAAAGTGAGATAACTGAACGAAACTTCTTACCAACTCCATTATTTGCCTGAGCAATTGAACTCATAACTAATATAAACACTAATATTGGTGCAATTGCTTTTAATGCTCCTACAAATAAATCCCCCAAAATACTGATTATTGTTGCTTGTGGCATTGCTAAAGCTAAGATAATACCAATAATTAGCCCAATAATAATACGAATAATTAAACTTAAATCATTCCATTTTTTCAATAAAATTTTCATTGTATATGCCCCCTATTTATATTTATATACAAGTAAAATTATATATATTTTATAATTTATTATAAATATTATAATTCTCAATCTCATATTATCATATATTATTTTGCAAACAAACCAAGTTCATAAACTTCGTTTAAAATGACAAATAATTAGAAGATAATTTATACAAAAAGTTCAAATATAGACTTTATTGACAATCTATTTTTCGAAGAGTATAATGCTTCTTTACTGACTAAAAAAAGATTAGGAGACTGAATGTATGACGTTTTATCAAGAATTGCAATTAAACCAAGCAGCTTCAAAAGAGCTTATTAGAAACTCAAAAAATAACAAAGAAAAATTAAAACATTTAGCAATTTATCTATTTAAAATTTTTATAACTATGGCATTTTGCATGAGTTTTGTAATTGCTTATAGTAAATTTTTCGGCAATGATAACAGTATTGTTGGTGTTATTGTTCTTCTTTTTGTTTTAGTATTTAGAAATATAGATTTATCAATAAAGACATCCCATGCACTTCCTTCTTTAATTGCTATATTTGCAATTTTAGCTATAGGACCAAGGTTAAGTAATTCTAGTAATATGTACGTTGAATTAATAGTAAACATTGTATGTATTTTTTTATTAATGTTTTTAGGATGTCATAATGAAAAAATGTGTAATCATTCTACATTAGTATTAGGATACCTATTGTTATATGGTTATGATGTAAGTGGACAGGCCTACATTAAAAGATTAGAAGCCCTTGCTGTAGGTGCTATAATTACTGGAATAATATATTTTAGAAACCACAGAAAAAAGACACATGAATTAAACTTTTTAAGTTTCTTTCAAGAATTTGATATTAACTCTCATAGAACAAAATGGCAATTATCTATTACTTTTGCTATATGTTCAATCTTATTTATTGCAAAAGTGATAAATCTTCCAAGACCTATGTGGGCAGGTATTGCAGTTATGTCTATAGTAACTCCTTTTCCAACAGGTAAAAAGCAAAGAGTAAAAGAAAGGATTCTAGGAAATATTTTCGGTACCTTATTAGTGTTTTTTATTTATACTTATTGTCCACAATTTATGTATGATAATATTGGAATTATTGGAGGAATAGGTGTAGGACTTTCTGCAACTTATGGATTCCAATCAGTATTTAATGCTTTTGGAGCTATATCTGTAGCATCAACAATTTTAGGCTTTCCAGCAGCTATATTCTTTAGAGTTTTTAATAACGCTTTAGGTTCTGTATATGGAATAGTTTTTAATAAATACTTTTGTAAGCTTGTAGGTAACAATAATTAATTTTACTTAGATTATAACTTGTGGATTATTAATAGTAGCTGTAGTTATGGCTTATAACATTTATGTATATTTATTAGAATTTGCAATAGGAAAGATTTTAAAGCCAAAGTTCAAACCTGTGATATTCATTTATACAAAAAGACAGTAGTAGATTTGCTAATACGCAAACCTACTTACTGTCTCTATTATTATAACTCTTCACCATTAGATGCTATAACATTCTTATACCAGTTAAAGCTCTTTTTCTTACTTCTTTTTAGTGTTCCATTTCCTTCATTATCTTTATCTACATAAATGAAACCATATCTCTTTTTCATTTCTCCAGTAGTGAATGATACACAATCTATACATCCCCATGGTGTATATCCCATAAGTTCAACACCATCTAATTCTACTGCCTTTTTCATTTCTATAATATGTGATTTTAAATATTCAATTCTATAATCGTCTTGAACAACACCATTTTCATCTAATTGGTCTATAGCTCCAAAACCATTTTCAACTATAAATAGTGGTTTTTGATATCTTTCATATAAGTTATTTAATCCATATCTTAATCCTACAGGATCTATCTGCCATCCCCAATCTGAGGCTTTTACATATGGGTTTGGAACGCTGCCTGGGAATCCATCTAATCCTGATCCTTCTACTACATTATCAGCTTTTACAGCGTTAGACATATAATAGCTTAATCCTATATAATCAACGATTCCTTCTTTTAATATTTGCTCATCTTCTGGTTCCATATGAATGTTATATCCTTTTCTTTCCCATTCACATTTTGCATAAGAAGGATAAGCTCCTCTTGCATGAACGTCTGCAAATAAGTGTCTATCATGCATTGCTTCTGCTGCATACATAATATCATCAGGATTACATGAATATGGATATATTGGAACATATGCAATCATACATCCTATTTTAAAATCTGGATTTATTTCATGACCAAGCTTAACAACCTTAGCACTTGCAACTAATTCATGATGAACTACTTGGTACATAACTTCTTCTGGATTTTCTTCTTTATTAAATATAACACCTGAACAAGTATATCCAAATAGATGATATTTATAATTCTTTTGGTTGTTTATTTCATTGAAAGTCATCCAGTACTTAACTTTATCTTTGTATCTCTTCATTACAGTTTCAGCATATTTGACAAAGAAGTCTATTACTTTTCTACTCTTCCATCCACCATATTTCTTAACTAAATTATATGGCATTTCAAAATGTGATAATGTTATAACTGGCTCAATATTATGCTTTAAAAGCTCATCAAACATATCATCATAGAATTTTAAACCTTCTTCATTTGCTTCTGCATCATCTCCATTAGGAAATATTCTAGTCCATGCTATAGATGTTCTAAAACATTTGAATCCCATCTCTGCAAATAATGCAATATCTTCTTTGTAGTGAGAATAAAAATCTACTGCTTCATGGTTAGGATAATAATATCCATCTAAAACTCCATCTGTAATTATTCTATCTACTCCATGAGCACCAGCTGTTAGTACATCCGCTATACTTACGCCTTTTCCACCTTTATTCCATCCACCTTCTACTTGATGGGCGGCTACAGCACCGCCCCATAAAAAGTCCTTTGAAAAACCTTTAGACATAAATTTACCTCCTTATTTAAAAAATACAAATCAAACTTTAATATATTACTTAACAATAGTAATTGCATCTTCTCCAACTTCTAATGTTTCTTTTTCACATTTAAATACATCTAAATAATCTTGTGTATTTGATATTATAACTGGTGTAGTAACACTATATCCTTTATCTTGTATAAAGTCTATATCAAACTCAACAAGAAGTTGTCCTTTTTTGACCTTATCACCTTGTGATACATGAGCTACGAATCCTTCACCTTCTAATTTAACAGTATCTAATCCGATATGTATTAACATTTCTATACCATCTTCTGATTTTAATCCTACAGCGTGCTTTGTTCCAAAAAGTGCTTCTACAGTTCCATCAAATGGTGCATAAACCTTACTTTCTGATGGAATTATTCCTAATCCTTTTCCTAACATTTCAGATGCAAAAGCTGCGTCTTCAACTTCAGTTAACGGGATAGCGTTCCCTTTTAATGGGCTTCCTATCACTTCTCTTTTAGAAGCTGACTCATTTAAACTTTCATTCTTAGTAGGTTCTTCAACTTCTTCTGCTGGATCATCAAATCCTACAATATAAGTTAATACTGCTCCAAGTACGAATGCAACCACTATTGATAATAATAATCCTAAGAATTGAGTCATATATCCTTCTTTAAAGTAAGCTGGTAATGTTGCTATTCCTGGAATATTATATCCCCATGATAATGCTCTAAATCCTCCTGCAATAGCTCCCCCAACTGCACCTGCTATACATCCACATATTAATGGCTTTTTAAATCTTAATGTAATACCATAAGTTGCTGGCTCAGTGATACCAAATAATGCTGTTATACCTGCTGATAATGATACGTTTTTAAGCTCTTTATTTTTTGTTTTTAATAATACTCCAAATGTTGCTCCTGCTTGTGAGAATACTGCTGAAGCTTGAAGTGCTGTAAAAGTATCGCATCCAAGAGCAGCATAGTTACCAACTGTAACTGGTGTAATTCCCCAGTGAACTCCAAATACAACAAGTACTTGCCAGAATCCACCTACAATAGCACCTGCAACGATTGGACTTAAGTTATATAAGTAATTATAAACTCCACCGATTGCTCCACCTATGCTGTTACCTACTGGTCCAAATACTAATAATGTTAATGGAACTATAATAACTAAGCATAACATTGGTGTTAATAAGTTTCTAACAACTGAAGGAAGTACCTTCTCAAAGAACTTTTGTATATATGATAATATCCATATAGCTAAAATTATCGGAATAACTGTTGAAGTATAACTTAACATTTGTATTGGCATTCCTAAAAAGTCTAAGTTATATGATGTAACTGGTATACCTAAAACATCTGTAATAAATTTAACTGTATCAGGATTACTCATTGCTGATTCCATTAATGCTCTTACAGCTGGATCAGCTGAATCTAATGTTGCTACAGTTTTTGCAGTCATAATATTAATAAAATCTGTATTTACTAATGCACATGCAGCTATTACTGATACAAAAGTATTTGCATTAAACTTTTTAGATGCTGTAATAGCTATTAAAACTGGTAAGAACGTAAATCCTGTCCATGATACAATGTTTAATATTCTATATGTACCACCTGATGTAGATAATATTCCCATAGACGTTAATACCGAAAGGATACCTTGTAATATACCACATGCAGCTAACGCATATAAGAATGGTGCAAATATGCTTGAAATAATATCTATTATTCTGCTCATTAATCCTATCTTTTGAGTATCTCCAGAATCTTCTCTTGGCCTTCCATCAAAATCTAGTATTTGTGACATTTCATTATAAACATCTTTTACGTGATTTCCAATAACAACCTGGAATTGTCCACCTGCTTCAACAACAGTGATAACCCCAGTTATTTTTGATACTTTTGCTTTATCAGCTTTAGAAGTATCTTTTAATTTTAATCTTAATCTCGTAGCACAATGACTTGCGCTTGCTATATTCTCATCACCACCCACTTCTCGTATTATGTCTTTTGCAATCTGCTTATAATCTCTTGCCATAGTTTTCACTTCCTTTATAATATTTTGGCATATAAAAAATTTTATTTATCAGTTCTAATAAAATAGGCCAGACCTAAACTTAACACATAAGTATAAGTTTAGGTCTGGCCTTCTTTATAGTAACCATCCTAATTTATTATATTTTTAAATTTCTTCGTTTGGCATTGTAGTTCTTCTTATATGAACTGTTAAATAAACCAGTTCTTCTTCTGACAACTTTTTGTTGTAGTCTCTTTCAACAAAGTCAGCAATCTTCTTTGCACATTCAAATGCTTCTTTATATTTAATTTGTATTATTGTAAATAAATCATCCTTCTTATTAGGGACTACTTTATCACTTAATACCTTTTGTGCAAAATACTTTAAATGAGTTATAAATCTTGTATAATACACTGAACTTTCATCTAAATCAATATGATAATAATATTTAATTAATTTTAATACTGATTGAATTAATTTAGTCATTTCCATAGTGTTGTTCATATTAGAATTTAACTGAGCATTTACAATATGAAGTGCAATAAATCCAGCTTCATCTTCTGGTAATTCAATGCCTAATTCTTCCCATATCATAATAAGTGCATCCTGCCCTATATTAAATTCCTTTGGATAAAATTTCTTTATCTCCCATAAAAGCGCATTATTAAAAGCATGTCCTTCGCTAAATCTTTTAATAGCAAAACTGATATGATCAGTCAATGTAACGTATATATTATCATTTAACTCTTTATTGAGAGTTTTTTTAGCTTTTTCAATTATTGCATTTGACAAATTAATATGTTCACTTGGAATTTCTGAAAGTATTGTAGCTAAACTAGGTGATAAATTTTTATTTCTCATAGAGAATTCTTTTTCAATTTTACTTTCATCAACTTCATCACCTTTTTTCTTTTGAAAGGCAATCCCTTTTCCCATTAACACAAGTTCTTCATTAGCTTCATTTATAACACATATTACATTATTATTAATTACTCTACTAATTTTCATGTAAATCACTCCATATTACTCAAAAAAAAACTAAACCTTAATAAATCCCTTATTATTAAAGTTTAGGTCTTGCCTGCTCTAAGCAGTAACAACCCTTTTATTTATTTGCTTAAATGATAGCTTACGGCTTATGATAACATATACATATATTTATCGTCAATACTCTTTTCTAATAAATTAAACATAAACTTTTAATCTAATTCAAATATTTACTCTTACTAATTTAAGTATCAAACTCTTCCATTCGGCATTATATAAAGCTTGTCTATAAACTTAAATATAAAAAATATACTGTATTCCTTGTTGTATTTTAGCGAAAATTTTTTTTAAAATAAGCTCCTTCTCTTCCTTTGCTTCTAACTATATTAACCATTTATAGATATCATTTAAAGAATAGAAGATGCCTAATCTATTATTTTTTAGTATATACTTATGGTAATAACTGGATCAGAGTACACCGTATTAATATCATGCTTATATTAATTATTCATTCTTTTATTTTTTCTCATCTTCTACAAATTCAAATAACTCCTCAACAGACACTGAAAATACTTTAGCTATATCCATTGCTAATTTTAACGATGGATTATATTGTCCATTCTCTAAATGTACAATTGTCTCTCTCCTAACATTAACAAGTTCTGCTAATTCCGCTTGTTTCATTCCTGAACTTTCCCGATCTATACTTTCTTTTCTATACTTTTTCTCTCGAACATATAAATTCCATAAGAAAAAAGTGTAAAACCACCTACAACATTTTGAATTGTAACGTAATAATTATGCCAATCATTTCTTGCCCAACACCAATAATAAACTGCAATACAAAGAGCCACTACTATTCGTGCTCCAACTAACTCTCTTAATGTTACTTTTTTATTCATAATAATATCTCCTTAATTTCAAGTTATATATTTCTCACTTTTTATGTTATAAATATATCACTCCAAAGAGTTATAATTAAGTAAAATTTTAAAAATATTACATTTTTTCTTTTTCGCCCTATTTTCTATATAACAAAACGACTGGTACAATTACCAATCGTTCTAAGTTATATAATAGAAAAGAATAATTTCATGATATCTAATAACAAAAAGAGCAATTGCTCCCAAATCATTCGGTAAATTTCGATTTATTAAATTCATTCTGTATCATACTATAAAAATACTAAACTTATTAAAACTATTATGCTCATTAAAACTATTTGATAATTGAAAATTAGGTTGATTATCTTTGCTTATAATTAAACAACTTTCACATAAAAGCTATTACTACACCTTGCAAGCAAATCATATCTCTTAATGTTACTTATAAATTCAACCTCTCCTTTTCCATTTTTGAGCATAGAAAAAAACACATTGAATGTTACTTCAATGTGGTTGTTATTAACCTATAATTCCTCCCATTCACTGGTATTAAACATATGCAAATCCAACTGTTTAGACAAATACTTCAAAAGCTCACAACCTGCTATGCAGTTTCCTTTATCATCTAATGCCGGTCCATATACACCTATTCCAAGCTTGGCATTCGCAACGCTGACCAATCCGCCTCCAACACCACTTTTCGTTGGAATTCCTGTCAGAACAGCAAACTCTCCAGAACCATCATACATACCGCAGGTTAGCATTATAGTTTTTACAGTTCTGGCAACCCAACTGCTGATCAGTCTTTCTCCGTTTTCCGGGTTTACTCCATCAGTAGCCAAAATAAGTCCCAAATTAGCCAAACTTTTTGCAGAAACAGTTAGCGAGCACATCTGTGTATAAAATGTAAGACTATCCTCTACATTAGCTTTGATAATTCCTTTACTTTCAAGCAGATATGAGATTGCACGATTTCTAGAGCTGTGAGCCATTTCAGACTGAAAAGTTGCCATATCCAGACTTATTTGGTCATCCATGCATAACTTTTGGGTATACACCACCATGTCTTCAAACGAACACTTTTCCAGCAGCATACTTGCAACAGTAATAGCACCTGAATTTATCATTGGATTAAATGGTCTGTTATGTTTAAGGTCTAGTTCTACCAAGGAATTAAAAGCTTCCCCAGACGGTTCCATTCCAACAAATTCAAACACATGCTTTGCTCCAAATTCTTCTAATGCTTTGCAAAGAGTAATAACCTTGGAAATACTCTGTATAGTAAAACGTTCCTCATAATCACCAATGCTATAAAAGTTACCGTCTACTGTATGCAAACAAATTCCCAACTTGTTCTTATCTGCCTTAGCAAGTTCTGGAATATACGTGGCAACATTCCCCTTAGGAATAACTGATTTGCCTATTTTCATAGCTTCTTCTAAAACATCCATAATTTTATGTTTGTTCATGATTTTCTCCTTTCGTTTTTTCACAATGATGTATAACAGAGACTATTATACATTATCATCTATATATTCTTCTATAATTTTAGTAAAACTCTCCGTTATTTATGGTACAGTTCTTCATTAATTATTCTAAATCCATACACTAAAAATAAACCCACGAAAATCCAAAATTATGATTTTCGTGGGTTTTGTGGTGGAGGTGAAGCATGGCCTTTAAAACCCACCATGTATTATAATTAACTAATTATTGATTTTATCCAATCTAGCAATAAACCCCATTTCTAAACTACTTTGCCTTGCTCAATACAAGCTACTAATTTAACTATATCAGTATTATCATAAATATTAATTTCATCATATATTGATATAATCTTATATATATATATATTGACATGTAAGAGATTAAGTTATAGAATAATAAAAACGCAAAAATGCATTGAAAAGGCAAAGTATTTAAGATAATTATTTTTCAGAGAGCTGCTATATGGTGTGAGGCAGTATTTAATTCTTAAAGAATATCTCCTTTGAGCAGTCAGACTGAAAGGTTTTAAGACCTGTGTAAGTTTGAACGGATTAACACCCGTTAAAAGTGTTTCATATTGGATGATATGATTAAGGTGGTTAAATTTATTTTAACAATTAGAGTGGTACCGCAGAAGTTTATAGCTTTTGTCTCTTAATTTTAGGAGATAAAGGCTTTTTTATTTACAGCAATAAGTATGTTATTAATAGAATTATTTCTATTATAAATAAATAAATAAAAGATAGTGTAAAATACGCTATGAAAAAATATCTTTGAAAATTAAATACGAAAATAATCAGTATTAATTAAAATTTATGATATTATGATTAAATTTGAGCATAAGAAATAGGCCTCCGGCGCCGCAGGCAATGGAAAATATTTAAAATTATATTTTAAGGTTTAGTTTCTTGCATATGCATAATGGTTTGTTGTCCGAGACTGATAAGTATTTGCCATTTTGCAGGCATATTATCTGCAACTTCAAGTTCAGGTATTGTATTTAATGGACGCCAATAATTATATGGATGAGGACGCAGGAAATTATAATAAGCAACCCATAATGAAAATCCATAAAGAGCTCCATTTTGACTACCGTACCCACAGGTAACTCGGTAGGATGACTTGAAGGTTCTATTTAGTCTCTCTACAACTTGCTTAACCCAACGATGTTCTTCAGAAACAGGATCTTCATTAGTAAGTCCTATAACTTGAGTTAAATCAAATTTGATATTAGATTCTAATTCAAATTGTTGTTTAGCTAGTGGATATGCACTATAACCATCAGCAACAAATTTAAGTGTTCTATCAGTTAAGCTTTTGATTTTATCAAAAGCCATACGCATAGCTAAGATACATGGTCCAACAGCTCTGGTATCAGAAACCTGATAACCTAAGATAGATTTTTTGCAAGCATCCATTACTATCCAGACATAATGTTTGATTCCTTTTACTTTTATGTAGGTTTCATCAGCAGAAAGAATACTGGATGGTTTGTAATCAAATGTATCTACAAATGGTTTTATAACACTAGCTGCAGTGAGAGCATAGTTAGCAACTGTTGTATTTGAAATATTAATTCCATGCACCTCCGCTAATGCGTGAGCGGTTTGTCTAGTAGATAATTTAAGATTAACATGATAAGTTAAACAAAGTCCCATTATATGAGGATTAAACTTTTTAAAACTGAAATTTACAGCAGACTTAGGTAAGCTATATAAATCCATTTTGAAGAAATTAATTTTAAATTCTCTATATATGTAATGTAATTTATATTTATATTTGTCTTCAGAATTAAGATCTTTAGGAAGCTTTTTTAAATTATCTAAATAATAGGAGCACTTTTTATTTACACATCTATGTATTTTAAAATGCTTACGCTCTTTATGGATAGTAAGTGTATTGCCACAATAAGGACATTTAAAAACTAAGGGTTTTGTAGCATTGTTGTTTTCACTAAATGTAAGTCCACAAATCTTACATTGATATTGTCCTTTGCTTCCATTGTTATCATAAATATAATCATGAGGAGCACCACATTTTGGGCATACAACAGACTTAGAAATAGTTTTACCGTTACGTCTTTGGACGGGTTTTAGCATCTTATTATATTTATGCTTATAGTATGCAATAAGTAGTCTATAATCTACTTTCTCAAATTTAATGATTGTAGGCAGCTTATCTACCTTAAACTTTTGATATTCTGGACTATTTGAATCATCAAAATTCAGTTGTTTAAGTGGTATATACTTCGAAATGAATAGACGTAATTGATAAATAATTTTAATTAAATATTGATTATATATTAGTAAGTAAGTTATAATTGAATTCATGACAATGACAACCTTTCGTGTTTATTTTTGTTTGGTCAGATATTCAATTATAACATGAATTAAGGGGGTCATTGTTTTTTTATACAAAAAAACGGTCGGAACCCTTGATATATAAAGAAAAATTAAAAAGCGTAGTGTAAACAGCTTTACACTATCAAATAAAATTGGGGGATTTTATTATGAAATTTTTAGAAAAATTAAGTGACTTCGTAGGAAAGTATATGGCAGCTTTCGTAATACTAATAGCAGCTCTTGCATTATTTGTGCCAAATTCAGTATCGTGGATTAAAACAAGCTATGTAAATACATTACTTGGTATTGTAATGTTTGGGATGGGGCTTACTTTAAAGCTTGAAGATTTTAAAGTAGTATTTTCAAGACCTAAGGATGTTATTATTGGATGCATAGCTCAATTCACTATAATGCCACTTTTAGCATTTGGATTAACTAAAATATTTAATTTGCCAGTAGAACTAGCTGTAGGTGTTATTTTAGTAGGAACATGTCCAGGGGGAACTTCTTCTAATGTTATAACTTACCTTTCAAAGGGTGATGTAGCATTATCAGTTGGTATGACTGGTATTTCAACTATACTAGCACCATTTATGACACCAGCATTAACTTATGCATTAGCAGGACAAAGTGTTGATGTTAATATGATGAGCATGTTCTTGTCAATTATAAAAGTTGTAATATTGCCTATAGTACTTGGATTTGTAATCAATAAATTATTTGGAAAAGCTACACAAAGGCTTGTAAGGGTATTACCTTTAATTTCAGTATGTGCAATAGTTGCTATAGTAGCAGCAGTAGTAAGTGCAAACTCATCTAAGATTATGACTTGTGGATTGTTAATAGTAGCTGTAGTTATAGTTCATAATATCTGTGGATATTTATTAGGATTTGCAATAGGAAAGATATTAAAGCTTGATATATCAAAGTGCAAGGCTATTTCCATAGAAGTAGGTATGCAGAATTCAGGACTTGCCACTTCTCTTGCTACAGTACATTTTGCACAGTACCCATTAGCTACAATTCCAGGAGCAGTTTTCAGCGTATGGCACAATATTTCAGGAGCTATAATTGCTAATATTTATTCAAGAGGTGCACAAGATAAGACAAATAATAAATTTGAAGTTGAAAGCAATATAGTAGAATAATTTACTAGGTTTTCTTGTTTTATAAAGGGAACAGAATAAAAATTTGAAAAGGTAGCAAAATCCATAAATTAATTTAAAAAGAAAATTTATATAGGCTTAATAATAGGTAAAATAAATTCACTATTTAATCTTGATAATAAGTAATATAAAAATAATATTTGATTCAGGAGGCATATCCTATAATGGAATACGCCTCCTTTTTGTTGAAAAGACACCTCTAAATATTGAGTGGTATATATTAAAAAATGTATAATATATCGGTACAAATGGAGAATATAAGTTAGTAAACACGACCTTTAAATTTACCAAACTAATAGAGTTTCTTCTTATGAAATGATAATAATTAAACAACTGATTCTACATTTTTATTTTTATGTAACTTTATATAAACAATACATACTATTCCAATTAAAATCCCCATAATACTCATAAACTGTGCTACTCTTATATTTACAATCATAAGACTATCAGTTCTAAGCTGTTCAATAAAGAATCTTCCTAATGAATATAATATTAAATAACTGGATATCACTAATCCATCTTCATTTTTTCTTTTCTTATATAAAATAACCATTAATAATATGAAGACGAATAAATTCCATAATGATTCATAAAAGAAAGTAGGATTATAATAGTATCCATCTATATACATACCCTTTTGGATGAACTCTGGAAATTTACTTATAAATTCATAGGTTACTTTATCACCATGTGCCTCTCCATTCATGAAATTACCCCATCTTCCGATAGCCTGTGCAAGTATAATAGATGGAGCTGCAATATCAAGATATTTTATCATCTTAATATTTTTCACCTTACAATAAATCATTGTACTTATAAATGCTCCAATAAGACCTCCATGTATAGCTAATCCTCCAGTTCTCAAGTTAAATATACTTAGTATATTATTTCTAAAATTGTCGAATTCAAAAAATACATAATATGCTCGTGCACCTATAATAGCACATGGAAATGCTATTAAAAATCCATCTAATATTATATCAAAATCTAATTTTAACTTTTTAGCATTGTAATAAGCTAACAACATCCCCACTAATGCTCCTAATCCTATTAATATACCATACCATCTTATACTAAAATCCCCAATATTAAATGCAACTGGATCCATTATTTCGTTCCTCCGCTCTTTTTAGTATTTTATCTTTTTTATTGTTTATACTTTTTTATTTTTATCTGTCAGTACTACACCACCATATAATTTATCTCATTTCTTTCTCATTACATCTCCCAATTTATATTAACTTATATTCTACTATTTTTCAACACAATCCAATAATATAGCTAGAGAGCTTGGAGTTATTTCTAGAACTATAATCCATGTAATGTTAAAAGATTTCAATTTCTTTTTATCTATAGTATCATTTCAACTCTATAGAGTAGATATATTCTCATAAAACTAATTACACAAAAAACAAAAGGCTTATCCAGGACTATATCTATCATTATATGATAGCACCTGAATAAACCTTTTAAATCAATATATTTTATAATTTTAGAGTATTCACTTTTGACATAAATACTACTATCTCCACATAGCACGATATGTTCTTATTGATGCCCCAATTTCAGCAATTATCCACAGCTTTTACAACCTCAATTGTCAGTTTGCAGAAATAGGTCTACTTGCCTTTTTATAAAATCATTCAATCCATTGTCTCTATCTCATAAGTTCATAGAAATATATCCAAATTACTGATTTTTTTTCTATGATATATAAGTCCTATCTTCTATAACTGTCTCAATCCTATAATGAGAACAAATCATTTAAGCTTTCAGACATTGTAGGATGTGTGAAAATGAAATCTCTTATAACCTCTGCCTTTATATTATTATCCATTGCTAATTTAATCAGATTAATCATTTCAGGTGACTCTGCACAAAACAACTCTGCCCCAAGGATGGTACCATCTGATGCAATTAAAGCTTTGAGAATTCCGTCTGTCTCACGAAGTACTTTTGCTTTAGGAATAGCATTAGCCGGAAGACTCACAGCGCGATATTCCACCTGTGCTGCCTTTGCTTCCTTTTCATTCATTCCAACACGCGAGAATGGTGGTTCAATAAATACAGAATAAGAGAAAGCACCTCTATTATTTGTCGTACGAATATTATTTCCAATCATGTCATCAAGAATAATTCTACTATCATCCAATGAAATATATGTAAATTGAAGCTTACCGCGGACATCCCCAGCAGCCCATATATGTGTTACGCCAGTTCTTAGATTCTCATCCGTTTCAATTGCTCCTCTTTCATTAAGAGTTATACCTGCTTTTTCACATCCTAGTCCATCAGTATTTGGTCTGCGTCCAGTAGCTAGCAGGATTGCATCACTTTCTAGAACCTTGGATTCTCCATCACATTCATAATATAGAGTTCCATTCTGAATCTTTGTTGTTTTTGCTCCAGTTATAATCTGTACACCTTTTTCTTCCAATACAGATTGAATACATGCAGCAATATCATCATCTTCTCTTGGCAGAAACACTTTTCCATCCTGAATGATTGTCACTCTGCTTCCAAAGTTTGCATACATAAATGCGAACTCAAGGCCAATGTAACCTCCACCCACAATAGTTAATGAATGTGGTAAATCTTCTAAATCCATTATACTTTCTGAAACGTATACATACTGACTATTTTCTACTCCATCGATTCTAGGAATAACAGGGACAGATCCGGTGTTGATAATAAATTTATCGCCTTCAATCATGAACTCACCATCTGCAGTAAGAACTGTAATATGATTTTCATCTGTAAAGGATGCTGCTCCATCCACGACATCTACACCAACTTGAACAAGTTTGTCATAATTAGCTTTACGAAGTGCTGCAGTTAACTTTTTCTTCTCTTCAATCGCATTTTTGTAGTATTCCGCTTTCTCAGGGAATTCTCCTTTTGGCGAGTTTGCAGCATCAGTAATGAGTCTTTTGGAAGGAATGCAACCCACATTGATGCAGGTTCCTCCATACATCTTTGCCTCTTTTTCAATCAATGCAACGCTTTTCCCAAATTTTGCTAGTTTCGCTGCAAGTGTTTTTCCAGCTTTTCCGAAGCCGATAATAACTACATCATATTTTGTTTTCATGGTTTACTCCTTTTCTTAATAAATTGAATACGTTTTCTTAATTCGTAACCTCTTTCTATATATTCATTCTCAAATACAGACTTCTTACCAACAGTTCTTTTATCTGTAGTAGGTTCTTCAATCAAAACATCTACTCTGGATTCATCACCTAATTTAAAGACATATGTTACAGATACACTGTTACCATTTTTCACTTCTTTTATTAGGAAACGTTCATTTCTGTTAATGTCTGATATATCATATAATTCTTTATTATTTTAAAGTGCAGTAACTGCAAAATATGATAACCAACTACATTTGCATTATAACACAAATTTAGTTAGTATTCATGAAATAAAAAATAAACATTTAAATTATCATGATGATAATTATTTAAGAATTAGTGCTTTAACTTTTAAAAATGAGAAATGTTAATTGGACGATTTAACTCTTTTGCTATCTTATATGCCGAAAATTCATCTTTAAGGCGAATCTCAATAGTCATTCGTTCTTTGAAATTCAAGTGTTTATTTTTACGTGATTCTATGTTAGAATTTTGATGATCCATAGTGATTATCTTTCGTTTTGAATTTTGTTTCGCGATTAAATCATAACACAGATAATCCACTATGGATTTTTTATTAGTTCAATTTAATTTTACAAATAGTCATTTTATAATAAATTTCTACAATTAAAATAAAAGTAAGCGTAAAAGATTTTACGCCTAGCGGAAGCAGGCTCCCCTTGCTAGAATTTTAGTATAGTAATTTTAATAAGGG
>NZ_JABAGC010000045.1 GCF_012843905.1 Clostridium sp. SM-530-WT-3G | reverse complement strand
GAAGAAGGTGGAAGACACACTCCATTCTTCGATGGATACAGACCACAATTCTACTTCAGAACAACTGACGTTACTGGTTAAATCAAATTACCAGAAGGAATGGAAATGGTAATGCCAGGAGACCACATCGACATGAACGTTGAATTAATCACTCCAATCGCTATGGATGAAGGATTAAGATTCGCTATCAGAGAAGGTGGAAGAACTGTAGGTTCAGGAGTTGTTACTAAGATAATCGAATAGTAATAACACATATCTTTGAATATGATTTGGAAGCAAGGAGAAATCCTTGCTTCTTTTTATATAATTAATTACTGATGAAAAAAATGGACAAAAAACCTAAAAGAAATTGTTGAAAAATTATAGATTTCAAATTAAAATAAAATAAGTGGTTGCAAGAAATAAAAATGAAAATTAAAAAAAAATAAAAAAAAGTCTAAAAAAACTTGAAAACACTATGCAACAATAGTATAATAAAGAAGTTGCATAGCATACAGCGAAACATTAAGAGGTTGCCGGACTTCCGGGGAATTCTTAATGAGCAAGTTTGGATCTAGAATCCGACGACAGGGATTAGTGAAGTGTAATAAGGTGTGAAACACCTGGAACAGTTTACAGATAACCGCTGTTGTGCGTTAGAAGTAAAACGTACAAAAAAAGGAGGGAAAAGAAAAATGTCAAAGCAAAAAATAAGAATAAGATTAAAAGCTTTTGATCACACAATATTAGATCAATCAGCTGAAAAAATCGTTGAAACTGCAAAAACAACAGGAGCTAAAGTTGTAGGTCCAGTACCATTACCAACTGAAAAAGACGTTGTTACAATCTTAAGAGCAGTTCATAAATATAAAGATTCAAGAGAACAATTCGAAATAAGAACTCACAAGAGATTAATCGACATTGTTAATCCATCACCAAAAACTGTTGATGCATTAATGAGATTAAATCTTCCAGCTGGTGTTGATATAGAAATCAAACTTTAGTCTGGATGCCAATATTTAATACGACTAGTTATGATTAGTTTTAATCCGCTAATTAGTTTGGGAGGTGTAAATACATGAAAAAAGCTATAATAGGAAAGAAAATAGGAATGACTCAAATTTTCGATGAAAATGGTAAAGTAGTTCCTGTAACTGTAGTAGAAGCTGGCCCATGTGTTGTTGTTCAAAAGAAAACATTAGAAAATGATGGATACGAAGCAATACAAGTTGGTTTTGAAGAAATAAGAGAAAAATTAGCTAATAAGCCAAGAAAAGGTCAATTCGCTAAAGCAGGAGTTTCTGTAAGAAGAACTCTTAAAGAATTCAGATTAGAAGATATATCTACTTATGAAGTAGGTCAAGAAATAAAAGCTGATGTATTTGAAGCAGGAGATAAAGTTGACGTTTCTGCAGTATCTAAAGGAAAAGGCTTCCAAGGTGCTATTAAGAGATGGAATCAACAAAGAGGACCAATGACTCACGGTTCTAAGTTCAAGAGAGCACCTGGTTCAATGGGAGCTTCATCAGATCCATCAAGAACATTCAAGAACAAGAGAATGCCAGGACATATGGGATCTGTTAACACAACAGTACTTAATTTAGAAGTAGTTAAGGTAATAGCTGAAAAGAATTTAATACTAATCAAGGGTGGAATCCCAGGACCTAACAAAGGTACAGTAGTAATTAAAAACACAGTTAGAGCTTAATTTTTGTGAAGAAAGGAGGAAATAGAATGCCTACAATAGGAGTATTTAATATAGAAGGAAAGAAAGTTTCAGATATGGAACTTAACGAAAGCGTATTTGCAACTGAAGTTAACCAATATGCGTTACACCAAGTAGTAGTTGCATTATTAGCTAACAAGAGACAAGGAACTCAATCAACTAAGACTAGATCTGAAGTTAGAGGAGGCGGAATCAAGCCTTGGAGACAAAAGGGAACTGGAAGAGCAAGACAAGGTTCTATCAGAGCACCACAATGGATCAAAGGTGGTATTGTATTCGCACCAAAGCCAAGAGACTACAGAGTTTCTATACCAAAGAGCATGAGAAAGGTTGCTATGAAATCTGCTTTAACTAGCAAAGTTCAAGACAATTCAATGATCGTTTTAGAATCATTAAATTTCGAAGCTCCAAAAACTAAAAATGTAGTAGCAATGTTAAATGCTTTAGAAGCACCTAAGGCTTTAATCATCACTGCAGAATCAAATGAAGCTGTATACAAATCAGCAAGAAACATCCAAGGAGTAAGTGTTATTCCAGCTAACAACATCAACGTTTATGATTTATTAAAATATGATAAAGTAATCATGACTAAAGATGCTGTATCAAAAATTGAGGAGGTGTACGCATAATGAAGTTAACAAGCCATGATATAATCAGAAAGCCAGTTATAACTGAAAAGACTATGGCATCTATGGCCGATAAAAAGTACACTTTCATAGTTCATGCTGATGCAAACAAATCTCAAATAAAGAGAGCTGTGGAAGAAGTTTTCAACGTAACTGTTGAAGCTGTTAATACTATAAACGGTTTAGGAAAGACTAAGAGAATGGGCGTACATGTAGGAAAGAGAGCTGACTACAAGAAAGCTATCGTTACATTAAAAGCTGATAGCAACGCAATTGAATTCTTCGAAGGAATGCAATAGTATTTAATAAAGCCATTATTGGTGGTTAACCACCAGAGAAGCTTAAAGAAGGAGGGAATTTAAAATGGCAGTTAAAAAGTTTAACCCTATAACACCATCAAGAAGACAAATGACTATGCCAACATTTGAAGAAATAACTTCACAATCACCCGAAAAGTCACTTCTTGTTGCGTTAAAGAGTAAAGCAGGTAGAAATGCTCAAGGTAAAATCACTGTAAGACATCGTGGTGGTGGAGCTAAGAGAAAATATAGAATAATAGATTTCAAGAGAAACAAGGATGGTATTCCAGCTAAAGTTTCTACAATAGAATATGATCCAAATAGAACAGCATATATCGCATTAGTTGTATATGCAGATGGTGAAAAGAGATACATTCTTGCACCAGCAGGTTTAAAAGTTGGAGATGTTATTGAATCAGGTGTTAACGCTGATATCAAACCAGGTAATGCTCTTCCATTAAAGAACATTCCAGTAGGTACAGTAATTCACAACATTGAATTACAAAAAGGAAAAGGTGGCCAATTAGTTAGAGCTGCTGGTAACTCAGCACAATTAATGGCTAAAGAAGGAGATTATGCAACTCTTAGATTACCATCAGGTGAAATGAGATATGTAAGAATCGAATGTAGAGCTACAATTGGAACACTTTCAAATGCTACTAACGATATCGTAAATATCGGTAAAGCAGGTAGAAAGAGACATATGGGCTTCAGACCAACTGTAAGAGGTTCTGTAATGAACCCTAACGATCACCCTCACGGTGGTGGAGAAGGTAAATCTCCAATCGGTAGACCAAGTCCAGTTACTCCATGGGGGAAACCAGCACTTGGATACAAAACTAGAAAGAATAAGAAGTATTCTGATAGATTCATTATCAAAGATAGAAGAAAATAGTTTGAGGAGAATGGTTAATTCTCTTCATAGCTATCACTTCGGATTTATGAAGGGAGGCATATTTAGTGAGTAGATCAACAAAAAAAGCACCTTTTGTTCATGAAGGACTTTTCAAAAAGATAGAAGAAATGAATGCAAGCGGAGATAAGAAAGTTGTTAAGACTTGGTCAAGAAGTTCAACAATTTTTCCACAATTCATAGGACACACAATTGCAGTTCATGATGGAAGAAAACATGTACCTGTATATGTATCAGAAGACATGGTTGGCCATAAGTTAGGTGAATTCGTATTAACTAGAACTTATAAAGGTCACGACGATAAAACATCAAAAAGATAGCCTGGAAAGGAGGATCATTAAATGGAAGCTAGAGCTATAGCAAAATACGTTAGAATGTCTCCAAGTAAAGTAGGAGTTATTCTTGATTTAATAAGAGGAAAACAAGTTAATGAAGCTTTTGCTATTTTACAATACACTCCAAGAGAAGCAGCTGTAGTAATTAACAAAGTTTTAAAATCAGCTGTTGCAAATGCAGAAAATAATTTAGAATTAAATGCTGATAACTTATACGTTTCTGAATGTTTCGTAGGTCAAGGGTCAACATTAAAGAGATTCCAACCACATGCACAAGGTAGAGCATTTAAGATATTAAAAAGAACAAGCAATATAACAGTAGTTGTTAAAGAAAGAGCTTAGTTTAGAAGGAGGGAAAAAGAAGTGGGTCAAAAAGTTAATCCTCATGGCCTTAGAGTAGGCGTTATCAAGGGATGGGACGCAAAATGGTTCGCAAACAAAAAGAACTTTGCTGACAATCTTGTAGAAGATAACAAAATAAGAAAATTCGTTAAAAAAGAACTTTTCTCAGCTGGTATTTCTAAAATAGAAATCGAAAGAGCTGCTAAAAGAGTTAAATTAAACATATATACAGCTAAACCAGGAGTTATAATCGGAAAAGGTGGAGCTGGAATAGAAGCATTAAAGAATAAATTAACTTCATTCGTAAGCAACAAAAATGTTTTAATAAACATTGTTGAAGTTAAGAATGCAGAAGCAGACGCTCAATTAATGGCAGAAAACATTGCTGCACAATTAGAAAAGAGAATTTCATTCAGAAGAGCTATGAAGCAAACAATGCAAAGAGCTATGAAGCATGGAGTTAAGGGTGTTAAAACTGCTTGTTCAGGAAGATTAGGCGGAGCTGAAATCGCTAGAACTGAACAATATCATGAAGGAACAATTCCACTACAAACATTAAGAGCTGATATCGAGTATGGATTTGCTGAAGCAGATACTACATACGGTAAAATCGGAGTTAAAGTTTGGGTTTACAATGGAGAAGTTCTTCCAACTAAGAAAGTAGTAGAAAAGGAAGAGGCTAACGCATAAGAAAGGAGGAATAAATCATGTTAATGCCTAAAAGAGTAAAACATCGTAAGGTACAACGTGGTAGAATGAAAGGTAAGGCTACTAGAGGTAATTTCTTAGCTTATGGAGATTACGGAATCCAAGCAATGACTTGCGGATGGATAACAAGTAACCAAATTGAATCTGCCAGAATTGCTATCAATAGATACATTAAAAGAGGTGGAAAACTTTGGATAAAGATTTTCCCAGATAAACCAGTAACAGAAAAACCAGCTGAAACAAGAATGGGTTCAGGTAAAGGATCACCAGAATACTGGGTTGCAGTTGTTAAACCAGGTAGAGTATTATTTGAATTATCAGGAGTACCAGAAGCTACTGCAAGAGAAGCAATGAGACTTGCTTCGCATAAACTTCCTGTAAAGACAAAGTTTGTTACAAAAAGAAATTTTGAGGAAATGGGTGGTGAAGAATAATGAAGGCTAGAGAATTAAAAGAATTAAAATCAAGCAATCCTCAAGACTTAGTAGTTAAATTAGGAGACCTTAAAGCAGAATTATTCAATTTAAGATTTCAATTAGCTACAGGACAATTAGAAAATCCAATGAGAATAAGAGAAGTTAAGAAGTCTATAGCCCAAATAAAAACCATCTTAAGAGAAGAAGAATTAAAAGCATTGGAACAATAAGAGTTGGAAGGAGGTATTCCTAAATGGAAAGAGCTTTAAGAAAAAAGAGAATCGGTAGAGTTGTTTCTGATAAAATGGAAAAAACTATTGTAGTTGCTGTTGAAACTAAGGTTAGACATCCATTATACGGAAAGACTGTTAACAAAACTACTAAATTCAAAGTACATGATGAAAATAATGAAGCTAAAATCAATGATAGAGTATCAATAATGGAAACTAGACCTTTATCTAAAGATAAGAGATGGAGACTTGTTGAAATAGTTGAAAAAGCTAAATAGGCTGTAAAACTGAAAGGAGGGTAATTCAATGATACAACAACAAACCTTATTAAAGGTTGCAGATAATTCAGGTGCAAAGGAAATTATGTGTATCAGAGTCTTAGGCGGATCTAAGAGAAAGTTTGGTAACATCGGTGATGTTATAGTAGCTAGCGTTAAAAGTGCAACACCAGGTGGAGTTGTTAAAAAAGGCGAAGTTGTAAAAGCAGTTGTAGTTAGATCAGTAAAAGGTGTTAGAAGAGCAGACGGTTCTTACATCAAATTTGATGAAAACGCAGCAGTTATAATCAAAGAAGATAAGCAACCAAAAGGAACTCGTATTTTCGGACCTGTTGCTAGGGAGCTAAGAGATAAGGAATTCAATAAAATATTATCATTAGCACCAGAAGTTCTATAAGAGGAGGTGGCTAACTTGAAGATACATGTAAAGAAAAATGATACAGTTATTGTCGTATCAGGAAAAGATAAAGGCAAAACTGGTGAAGTTTTAAAAGCATATCCAAAGACAGGAAAAGTTCTTGTTCAAGGAGTTAACATAGTTAAGAAACATCAAAAAGCTAACAGAAGTCAAGTTGAAAGCGCTATAATTGAAAAAGAAGCAGCTATCAACAGCTCAAAAGTTATGTTATATTGTAACAAATGCAAGAATGCAACTAGAATTAGTAACAAAATCTTAGATGATGGTACTAAAGTAAGAGTTTGCAAAAAATGCGGAGAAACATTCTAAGACTTTGAAAGGAGGTAACTAATATGACAAGACTTCAAGAAAAATATCAAAAAGAAGTAATTCCAGCTATGATCGAAAAGTTCGGATACAAAAATATAATGGAAGTTCCAAAGCTAGAAAAAATCGTAATTAACATGGGAGTTGGAGAAGCTAAAGAAAACCAAAAGGTTTTAGAATCAGCTGTTGCTGACTTAACTTTAATCGCAGGTCAAAAACCTGTATTAACTAGAGCTAAGAAATCAGTAGCTAACTTCAAAATTAGAGAAAACATGCCATTAGGATGCAAAGTTACTCTAAGAAAAGCTCAAATGTTCGAATTTGCTGATAAATTAATGAGCATTGCTTTACCAAGAGTTAGAGATTTCAGAGGAGTTTCAAGCAAAGCGTTTGACGGTAGAGGAAACTACTCACTAGGAATTAAAGAACAATTAATATTCCCAGAAATCGAATATGATAAAATAGATAAAGTAAGAGGAATGGATATAATCTTCGTTACATCAGCAAATACTGATGAAGAAGCTAGGGAATTATTAAGATTCCTTGGAATGCCATTCGCTCAATAATAAGGAGGGAACACAATGGCACGTAAGGCTATTATTGAAAAGTGGAGCAAAACTCCTAAATATCAAACTAGAGCTTATACAAGATGTAGAATTTGTGGAAGACCACATGCTGTATTAAAAAAATACGGAATCTGCCGTATTTGTTTTAGAGAACTTGCATATAAAGGTGAAATCCCAGGTTGTAGAAAAGCATCTTGGTAATATAATCAACGTAACGAAAGGAGGCACATTAAATGGTTATGACAGATCCTATAGCAGATTTACTAACTCGTGTAAGAAATGCTAATGCTGTAAGACATGAAGTGGTAGAAGTACCTTCTTCAACTGTAAAGAAGGAAATCGCAAATATATTATTACAAGAGGGTTATATAAAAGAAATAAACGAATATAACGACGGAGTTGTTCCAATGTTAAGATTATCTCTTAAATATGGAGCTAACAAAGAAAGAGTTATAACTGGTATTAAGAGAATATCTAAACCAGGATTAAGAGTTTATTGCAAAAAAGACGAAGTACCAAGGGTTCTTAATGGATTAGGAATCGCTGTTGTTTCAACTTCAAAAGGAATAATGGTTGATAGAGAAGCTAGAAAGAACGGTTTAGGTGGAGAAGTTATCTGCTACGTTTGGTAGTATTTATATAAATATAAGATATTAAATTGTTTAAGACAATTTTGAATAATTACAGGAGGTGCAATTATGTCAAGAGTAGGTAGATTACCAATAGCTATTCCTGCTGATGTAACTGTTACTGTAACACCAGACAACGTTGTTACAGTAAAAGGACCAAAGGGTGAATTAGTTAAGACTATGCATGCTGATATCAGCATCGCAGTTGAAAACAATGAAGTAATTGTTACAAGACATAGTGATCAAAAAGAACACAGAGCTCTTCACGGTTTAACAAGAGCATTAATTAATAACATGGTAATTGGAGTTAAAGATGGTTACCAAAAGACTTTAGATTTAGTTGGTGTTGGTTACAGAGCTCAATTACAAGGTAAGAAGCTTGTAATGAACCTTGGATATTCACATCCAGTTGAAATAGAACCTATTGATGGAATTACTTTTGAAACTCCAGCTGCAACTAAAGTTGTTGTTAAGGGAATCGACAAAGAAAAAGTTGGATTCGCTGCAGCAGACATTAGAAAGTGGAGAGTACCAGAACCATATAAGGGTAAAGGTATTAAATACGAAAACGAAGTAATCAGACGTAAAGAAGGTAAAACTGGTAAGAAATAATAGGAAGGAGTGACACTATATGTTCAAAAAGGCAGACAAAAAAGCAAGCAGAGCAAAACGTCACCTTAGAGTTCGTAAGAAGGTTTCTGGTACTGCGGAAAGACCAAGACTTTCAGTATTCAAGAGTGAAAAGAATATATATGCACAAGTTATTGATGATATAAACGGTGTTACTTTAGTAGCTGCTTCAAGCTTAGACAAAGATTTCGCTGGTAAAGGCGGAAACAAAGAAGGCGCTAAACTTGTTGGAGAAACAGTTGCTAAAAGAGCTATCGAAAAAGGAATTCAAGAAGTAGTATTCGACAGAGGTGGATACGTATATCACGGAAGAGTTCAAGAATTAGCACAAGCAGCTAGAGAAGCAGGCTTGAAATTCTAATAAACGAGGAGGGAAATAAATGAGAATCGATCCTAGTACACTAGACCTTAAAGAAAAGGTAGTTTTCATAAACAGAGTTACTAAGGTTGTTAAAGGTGGTAGAAACTTCAGATTCAGCGCTTTAGTTGTTGTCGGAGACGAAAACGGACACGTAGGCGTAGGAATGGGTAAATCTATCGAAATTCCAGAAGCAATCAAAAAAGGTATAGAAGATGCTAAGAAAAACTTAGTAAGCGTTTCTATAGTTGGAACTACAGTTCCTCATGAAATCCACGGTAAATTTGGAACAGCTGATGTTTTAATTATGCCAGCTAAAGAAGGTACAGGAGTTATCGCTGGTGGTCCAGCTAGAGCTGTATTAGAATTAGCAGGATTAAAGGATGTTAGAGCTAAATCTTTAGGTTCAAACAATCCAAACAACATGGTAAATGCAACAATCAACGGATTAGCTAACTTAAGAACAGCAGAAGATATTGCTAGATTAAGAGGAAAATCTGTAGAAGAAATATTAGGTTAGGAGGTTTTGCAGAATGGCTAAAGTAAAAGTTACATTAGTTAAGAGCTTAATAGGTAGAAAGAAAGACCATATTGCTACTGCAAACGCTCTTGGACTTAAAAAAATAAGAAATACTGTTGAAGTTGAAGCTACTGCTCCAATTCAAGGTATGATTAAGAAGATAGACTACTTATTAAAAGTAGAAGAAATATAATATACAAGGAGGTGCACTGAGCATGAAACTTCACGAATTAAGACCAGCAGCTGGTAGTAAAAAAGCACCTAAAAGAATCGGTAGAGGTACTGGTTCTGGATTAGGAAGAAACGCTGGTAAAGGTGAAAAAGGTCAAAACGCAAGATCAGGTGGTGGAGTAAGACCTGGTTTTGAAGGAGGTCAAATGCCTTTATATAGAAGACTTCCTAAGAGAGGATTCAAGAACCCATTCTCTAAAGAATTTGTTTGTATCAACTTAGATAGATTAAACATTTTCGAAAATGGTACAGAAATCACACCAGAAGTTTTACTTGAAAGAAGAGTAATAAGTAAAGTATTAGATGGTGTTAAGATTCTTGGAAACGGAACTTTAGAAAAAAGCTTAACAGTTAAAGGATGTAAGTTCTCTAAGTCTGCTAAAGAAAAAATAGAAGCAGCTGGAGGAAAAGTTGAGGTGATGTAACGTGCTTCAAACCCTACGTAATGCATTCAAAGTTCCTGAACTTAAGAAAAAAATTCTATGGATGATATTACTTGTTGCAGTTTTCAGGATGGGAAGTCATATTCCTCTTCCTGGAATAAACTCTGAATATCTTAAGAGTCTTTCTTCAAGTGGAGGATTATTAGGATTTTATGACATGATATCTGGGGGTGCGTTTAGTAGATCCAGTATATTAGCATTAGGAGTTATGCCTTACATTAATGCATCCATAATAATTCAGTTACTAACAGTTGCAATTCCTCAATTAGAACAGCTTTCTAAAGAGGGAGAAACTGGAAGAAAGAAAATACAAGATTTAACTCGTTATGTATCTCTTGCAATTTCTTTTGTATTAGCTTATGGAATTTTTGCAACAATTTCAAGTAGTGGTGCAACATCAAACTTAAATACAATTCAAAAGTGCGTTGTTATCTTTGCTCTAGTAGTAGGAACAACTTTTTGTATGTGGTTAGGAGATCAACTTACAGTTAAAGGTATTGGAAATGGTACTTCGATATTGATTTTTGTAAATATCATTTCAAGAGTTCCAGTAACAATTAGTTCAATGATTACACTTAAAGAAGCAGGAAGTGCAAGTATTGTTGAAATAGTATTATTTGGAGCATTCATTGTGTTCTTATTAGCTGCTGTATTATTCTTCTCATTATCGGAAAGAAGAATACCAGTACAGTATGCAGGAAAGTTTGCTAATGGTAATGCTGCAATGGTAAAATCAAAATCAACATTTATTCCTCTTAGTATCATAGGATCAGCTGTACTTGGAATTATATTCTCAATGTCAGTTATGGAGTTTCCTAAGACAATAGCAACATTATTTGGCGGGGATAAAGAATGGGCAAAATGGATATTAACAAACAAAACATGTATATTCAATCAAGGTAGTTGGAAGTACTTGGTGTTATATGCCATATTAACTATATTCTTTAACTGGTTCTATACTTTAATTACATTTAAACCTGATGAGATGGCTGAAAACTTGCATAAGTCAGCAGGATTTGTACCAGGTATAAGACCAGGAGATGAAACTGCAGTTTATTTTGAAAAGCTTCTTAATAGAATATCATTTATTGGTGGTATTTTAGCAGCAATTCTTGCTGTTATCCCAGTAATAATTGAAAATTATACAGCATTTCAAAATACAGCATTTTCAGGAACTGCATTATTAATTGTTATAAATGTTGCATTAGATTTTACTAGAAAAGTAGAATCTCAAATGGTGGTAAGACACTATAAGGGATTCCTTAAATAGATTAAAATAAATGGAGATGAAGCCAGTGAAGATAGTATTACTAGGTCCTCCTGGAGCTGGAAAAGGAACACAGGCTAAATCAATCAGTAATAAATATTCTATACCCCATATTTCTACAGGAGATATTTTTAGAAAGAACATTTCTGAAAACACTCCTTTAGGGGTAGAAGCAAAAAGCTATATGGATAAAGGTCAATTAGTACCTGATGAAGTAACAATTAACATGGTTAAGGATAGACTTCAACAAGCAGACTGTGAAAATGGATATTTATTAGATGGTTTTCCTAGAACTGTGGCTCAAGCTGAAGCTCTAAACAGTTTTCTTGTAGAAAGAAATGAACAATTAGATACTGCATTATTAATAAAGGTACCTAATGAATTTATTTTAGAAAGAATGACTGGAAGAAGAGTATGTCCATCATGTGGAGCAAGTTATCATATTAAATTTAATCCTCCAGCTAATGGAGATAAATGTGATTTATGTGGAAGTGAAGTAATACAAAGAAAAGACGATACAGTTGAAACTGTAAAGGAAAGACTTGATGTGTATGAAAAAGAAACTCAACCACTAATAGATTTTTATGCTAACAAAAAATTGCTTTCAGAAGTAGATGGTACTAAAGCTATTAATGAAGTTTTCAGAGGAATATGCGAAATATTGGGGAATAAATAATGATTATTCTAAAGAGTAATGATGAAATAGCCCTAATGAAAAAAGCAGGTAAAATAGTAGGAGAAACATTGCTATTGCTTGAAGAAAAGGTAAAACCCGGCGTAACAACTGCTGAATTAGATATAATGGCAGAAGAATTTATAACTAAGCATGGAGCAAAACCTTCATTTAAAGGCTTATATGGTTTTCCTTCGTCACTGTGTATTTCAGTAAATGAACAAGTAATTCATGGATTTCCAGGATCATATGTTCTCAAAGAGGGTGACATTGTCAGCGTTGATTGTGGAGCATGTATCGATGGTTTTCATGGAGATGCAGCAAGAACATTTCCAGTAGGAAATATCTCAAAAGAAGCTCAAAGATTGATTGATATAACAAGAGATAGTTTTTTCAAGGGCATTGAATATGCTAAAGTTGGAAACAGATTATCCGATATATCATATGAAATACAAAGCTACGTAGAAGCAGCAGGTTTCTCTGTTGTAAGAGATTTTGTAGGGCATGGGATTGGACGTAATGTTCATGAAGATCCTAATGTACCTAATTTCGGTAAATCCGGTAGGGGTCCAAAATTACAAGAAGGAATGGTATTGGCTATAGAACCTATGGTTAATGCAGGAACTTATAAAGTAAAAACATTGAAAGATGGATGGACGGTTGTAACAGCAGATAATTCTTTATCAGCTCATTATGAAAATACAGTTGCAATTTTATCAGATGGACCTGAAATATTGACACTAATTAAGTAGAAAAAAGAGTGTTGCTTAGTTATAAATTTGCATAATACCATGTGGTAGTGTTAATTTATACTAAGGTAATCATAGAGGTGAAAAATTTGCAAAACAATGACTTGATTGGAAAAGTAGTACTTTCAAAAGCAGGAAGAGATATAAATCATTTATATGTTGTTGTTAGGCAGATAGATAATGATTATGTTTTGCTTGCTAATGGCAATACAAAATCAATTAATATGCCTAAGAAGAAAAAGATTAAACACTTAATTATTTTAGAAGATATAGATGAAGAAATTCTATCATTGATAAAATCATGCGATTTAAGTTGTGATTTAAAGATAAAGAAATTCCTAAAGCTTAGAGGCATTGTTAAGGAGGGTTGATTACCTTATGTCAAAAGATGACGTTATAGAAATGCAAGGTACAGTGTTAGAAGCTTTACCAAACGCTATGTTCCAAGTTGAACTAGAAAGTGGCCATAAGATTTTAGCACATATATCAGGTAAATTAAGAATGAACTTCATAAGAATTCTACCAGGTGATAAGGTTACAGTAGAGCTTTCACCTTATGATTTAACTAGAGGTAGAATTACATGGAGAGCTAAATAAGGTAGAATGAATTAAGATCTACCACAAAAGTAATATGAGGAGGGTTAGCTATGAAAGTAAGACCATCAGTTAAGCCTATTTGTGAAAAGTGCAAGGTTATCAGAAGAAAAGGAAAAGTTATGGTAATCTGTGAAAATCCTAAGCACAAGCAAAAACAAGGCTAATGATCACTTTACAATATTATTTACATTAAATAATATTGACATTTCAGCAAAAGTCAAATATGATTATATAGTCGTTTAATTAATCAACAAATAAATTTTAGGGCGGCTGACAATAGAGTATTCTATTGACCTAAAATTTTATTATAAATATAAAATAAAAAACTAACTAACACATTTCAATTATCAGGAGGTGTAAATTTCAATGGCAAGAATAGCAGGCATTGACCTACCAAGAGAAAAAAGAGTTGAAATAGGTTTAACTTATATATATGGAATAGGTTTATCAACTTCACAAAAAATCTTAGCTGTAACAGGAATTAATCCAGATACAAGAGTTAAGGATTTATCAGAAGACGAAGTTAATGAAATCAGAACTTATATCAACAAAAACTTAATGGTTGAAGGTGACTTAAGAAGAGATGTTGCTTTAAACATTAAGAGATTAATAGAAATAGGATCATACAGAGGAGTTAGACATAGAAGAGGTCTTCCAGTAAGAGGACAAAAGACTAAGACTAACGCTAGAACTAGAAAAGGTCCTAAGAAGACAATAGCAAACAAGAAGAAATAGTAAGGAGGTAAGATAATGGCAGCTCAAAAAGTCAAAAAGACTAGAAGAAGAAAAGAAAGAAAAAACGTTGAGCATGGTGCTGCACACATTAAGTCAACTTTTAACAATTCAATCGTTACTTTAACAGACGCAGCAGGAAATGCTTTATCATGGTCAAGTGCAGGAGCATTAGGCTTTAGAGGATCAAGAAAGAGCACACCATTTGCAGCACAAATGGCAGCTGAAACTGCAGCTAAAGCAGCTATGGAACACGGCTTAAAAAGTATAGAAGTTTATGTTAAAGGACCTGGTTCAGGAAGAGAAGCAGCTATCAGATCCTTACAAGCAGCAGGATTAGAAGTAACATTAATCAAAGATGTTACTCCAATACCACACAATGGTTGTAGACCACCAAAGAGAAGAAGAGTCTAGTCTAACCGTAATAGGAGGTGTAATTTAATGGCAAGATATACTGGCTCTACATGTAGATTATGTAGAAGAGAAGGCATGAAACTTTTCCTTAAAGGTGACAGATGTTTCACAGACAAATGTGCTTTTGTTAGAAGAAGCTACGCACCAGGACAACATGGAGCAAACAAGAAGAAAATTTCTGGCTATGGAGTTCAATTAAGAGAAAAGCAAAAAGCAAGAAGAATTTATGGCGTTTTAGAAGGCCAATTTAGAACATATTATGAAAAAGCTGAACACATGAAAGGTGTTACAGGTGAAAACTTACTTAAATTATTAGAAATGAGACTTGATAACGTAGTTTATAGATTAGGTTACGGTGCATCAAGAAATGAAGCTAGACAATTAGTTACTCATGGACATTTCTTAGTAAACGGAAAGAAAGTAGATATTTGTTCATATAATGTTTCAGTTAATGATGTAATTACTGTAAGCGAAAAGAGCAGATCAAGTGAAAAATTCAAAACTTTCGTTGAAAATCCAAAGACTTTACCAAAATGGTTAGAAGCAAACGTTGATAACTTTGAAGGAAAAGTTTTAGCAGTGCCATCAAGAGAAGATATAGATGTGCCTGTTAACGAAACACTTATTGTTGAGTTCTACAGTAAATAATATTAATATATTTGTTAGAGAAATTTATCACAATATATGCAAATATAGAATCAGTTGCCCTCATAATAAGGTTGCCATTTATAATATAGGGAGGGTTTGTCAATGTTAGAAATCGAAAAGCCAATAATAGAATGTATAGAATCTAATGAAGACGGTACGTATGGTAAATATGTTGTTGAGCCACTTGAAAGAGGATATGGTATCACTTTAGGTAATGCCTTAAGAAGAATATTATTATCATCTCTTCCAGGTGTTGCACCTACATCTGTTAAAATCGACGGAGTACTTCATGAGTTTTCTACTGTTCAAGGAGTTAAGGAAGATGTTACTGAATTAATTCTTAACATTAAGTCATTAGCTTTAAAAATGAATGGTGAAGGTCCAAAAGTTATTTATATCGATGCAAAAGGACCAGGAGAAGTTACTGGAGCTGATATAAAGACTGATGGAGATGTTGAGGTTGTTAATAAGGATTTACATATTGCAACTTTAGATGACAATGGAAGACTTTATATGGAAATCACAGTTAATAACGGTAGAGGATATGTTACTCAAAATAAAAATAAGAGTGGTGAATTACCAATATCTGCAATAGCTGTTGATTCTATCTATACACCAGTAAAAAGAGTTAATTTTACTGTTGACAACACAAGAGTTGGTCAAATTACTGATTATGATAAATTAACTTTAGAAATTTGGACTAATGGAACTATCAAAATTGATGAAGCTATTAGTTTATCAGCAAAAATTCTTATCGAACACTTTAAGTTATTCATGTCATTAACAGATAATACTAATGATATTGAAGTAATGGTAGAAAAAGAAGAAGATAAGAAAGAAAAAGTCCTAGAAATGACTGTTGAAGAACTTGATTTATCAGTTAGATCATATAACTGCTTAAAGAGAGCTGGAATCAATACAGTTCAAGAACTTGCGACTAAATCAATGGATGACATGATGAAAGTAAGAAATCTAGGTAAAAAATCTTTAGAAGAAGTTGAAAGAAAACTTAAAGAATTAGGTTTATGCCTAAAATTAAGTGATGAGTAAGGAGGTAAATCCATGGCAGGTTATCGTAAATTAGGTCTTCCTACAGATCAAAGAAAAGCTATGCTAAGAAATCTTGTTACTAGCTTATTAAAACATGGTAAGATCGAAACAACTGTGACAAGAGCTAAAGAAACTAGATCAATAGCAGAAAAAATGATCACTCTTGGAAAAAGAGGAGATTTACACGCTAGAAGACAAGTTTTAGCTTATGTTCAAGAAGAACTAGTTGTTAAGAATTTATTTGACAATGTAGCTCCAAAGTACGCTGAAAGAAACGGCGGATACACTAGAATGATTAAAAAAGGTCCTAGAAGAGGGGACGGAGCTGAAGTAGTAATACTTGAATTAGTATAATATTTAAGGGATTAAGTTGAACTTAATCCCTATTTTATTATATAAAAGAATACCACAGGTTTGACCTGTGGTTCCGGAAAGCTTTCAGCTATGAGTAGAAAAAAGATCTTATGAATATAGTAGAACTAGTTTTGTAAGGTTAAATATAAAAAACTACTGAATAAAAATGAGAAAAAATTAATTAACAAATCGTTTAAATTAATGTATTGTAGAGTTGTTTATTACAAAATATGATAAATTTAAGCAGTTTTTATTGATTATGTGTAAAATTAGTATATAATTAAACTATTAATTGTAAAGTATATACACTTGAATACTATAAACACTTGTATAATATATTAAAATTTTACATGTATGGAGGGATAAAATGGATAATGCGATGATTAAGTGTATTAATGTATCTTATAAGTATATAAGAAATACTGAAAATGGCACTGAAGAGAAGTACGCATTAAAAAATGTTAACTTAAATGTTAATAAGGGCGAGTTTTTAGTTGTACTTGGTCATAATGGATCTGGTAAATCAACTATAGCTAAACATATGAATGCATTACTTATTCCCACAGAAGGAACAGTTATTGTTGATAATATAGATACACATGATGGTGAGAAAATATGGGATATTAGAGCTAAAGCAGGAATGGTTTTTCAAAATCCTGATAATCAGTTAGTTGCAACTATAGTTGAGGAAGATGTTGCATTTGGACCAGAAAATTTAGGTATAGAACCATCTGAAATTAGACGTAGAGTTGATGATAGCCTTGAGAAAGTTGGTATGAGTGAATATAAGAGATATGCACCTCATCTTTTATCTGGTGGTCAAAAGCAGAGGGTAGCAATTGCTGGAATACTTGCTATTCAACCTGAATGTATAATTTTTGATGAGCCTACAGCAATGCTTGACCCATCTGGGAGAAAAGAAGTAATGAAAACAATAAAAGAGCTTAATGAGAAGCATGGTATTACTATAGTTTTAATAACTCATTATATGGATGAAGCAGCACAAGCTGATAGAATTGTAGTCATAGATGAAGGAAAAGTTAAAATGGAAGGTACTCCACGAGAAATTTTTCCACAGGTTGAGCTTATGAAGGAAATAGGACTAGATGTTCCGCAAGTTACTGAATTAGCATATGAACTAAAAAAAGAAGGAATCGATATTAATACTAAAATACTTAATGTAGATGAGATGGTGAATGAATTATGTCAATTAAAACAGAAAATTTAACACACATATATATGCCAGGAAGTCCTTTTGAAAAAACTGCATTAAATAATGTTTCAGTAGAAATAAAAAATGGTGAATTTGTGGCTTTAATTGGGCATACTGGTTCAGGAAAATCAACATTAATTCAACATTTTAATGGTTTGCTAGAAGCAACAAGTGGAAAGATAATAGTAGATGGTGTTGATATAACAGATAAAAAAATAAAATTAACAGATATAAGAAAAAAAGTAGGACTTGTATTTCAATATCCTGAATATCAATTATTTGAAGAAACAATAGCTAAAGATATTTCTTTTGGTCCAAGAAATCTTGGATTATCTGAAGATGAAATTCAAAAAAGAGTAATTGAATCTATGGAAATGGTAGGGCTTGATTATGAAACATATAAAGACAGGTCACCATTTGACTTGAGTGGAGGACAAAAGAGAAGAGTTGCAATTGCTGGTGTAATTGCAATGAAACCAACAACATTAATTTTAGATGAACCTACTGCAGGATTAGACCCAAAAGGAAGAGATGATATATTAGCTCAAATAAAAAAACTTCATGATGATTATAATATGACTATTATAATGGTAAGCCATAGCATGGAAGATGTTGCTAATATTGCTGAACATGTAATAGTTATGAACCATGGTGAAGTTGCACTTGAAGGAACTCCAGCTAATGTATTTAAGGAAGTAGATAAACTAGAGAAGATTGGTCTTGCTGTACCACAGGTTACTTATTTAGTTAAGAGACTAAGAGAAAAAGGATTTAATATATCTGATGACATATTTACAATAGCTGAAGCTAAAAAGGCATTATTGGATATATTTAAAAGTAATCATATAAAGGGGGATAATTAGGTGTGCTAAAAGAGATTACAATAGGACAATACTTACCAGGTGAATCTTTTATTCATAAATTAGATCCTAGAACTAAGATTTTAATATCATTACTTTTTATTGTATGTTTATTTATTATAAACAAGTTTATAGGATATGTAGCTATTGTTGCATTTTTGGTTGCAATAATTGCTATAGCAAAAATACCACCAAGATTTATCTTTAATGGTTTGAAGCCTATATTTTTACTTGTACTTTTAACTGCTGTTTTAAACATGTTTATGATTAGAGGTACTGAAGAAACTTTATTATTTAAATTTGGATTTTTATCAATTTATACAGAGGGACTTAAGACAGCTGCATTTATGGCAATAAGACTTATCCTTCTTATTGTGGGAACTTCAATATTAACATTGACTACATCTCCTATAGAACTTACAGATGGAATAGAAAAGTTATTAAGACCTATAGGAAAGGAAATAGCTCATGAACTTGCTATGATGATGACAATTGCTTTGAGATTTATACCAACATTAGTAGATGAAACTGATAAAATAATGAAAGCACAAAAAGCTAGAGGTGCTGATTTTGATTCAGGTAACATAATTCAAAAAGCTAAAAATCTTGTTCCATTATTAGTGCCTTTATTTATAAATTCATTTAGAAGAGCAGATGAACTTGCTATGGCTATGGAAGCTAGAGGATATAGAGGTGGAGCTGGTAGAACTAGAATGAAAGTTCTTAAATTTACTAGCAAAGATGTTATTGCATTTATAGTATGTGGTCTATTAATTATATGGAGTCTTGCAGTTAGATTTATTTTATAGTAATATTTTTTCATATATCAGTATTTTATTTTATGTTATAATACTAAGCGGTAGATTATATATGTTATAACTGTGAACATAAGTAGTTATTAGCTGAAGATGTTGTATGTTAAAAATATAGTATTTTGGTTAAGATAATAATAAATAGTTATTTATTTTTCATGTTATTTCTAATCATATGCAACTTAAAGTAAAATGATTTTAATAGGAAGTTTTTATAGAGAACTAAAAAGAAGAGGAGTTAGGTTATTTTCAAAAATGAAAGTTAGCATAACTTCTTTTATTTTTGAAGAAGAGGAGAAAAATGAGAAATATTAAATTAATTATTGAATTTGATGGAAGCAATTTTTGTGGATGGCAGAGACAGCCCAAAGGAAGAACAGTTCAGAAAGTAATAGAAGATGCTATATACAAGGCTACTGGCGAAGAAATTATGATAAATGGAAGTTCAAGAACAGATGCAGGCGTTCATGCAAGAGGATTAGTTGCAAATTTCTTTACTAATAGTACTATTCCTGGAGATAAGTTTAGAGAAGCTATTAATGTGAGACTTCCAGAAGATGTGTCTATTGTTAAATCAGAAGAGGTAGATGAAGATTTTCATGCAAGATATTCATCTAAAGGAAAGACATATTCGTATACCATTGTTCACAGATATGAAAGATTGTCTTTGGGGCATCAGTATTTATATCATTGGAGATATGATCTTGATGTAGAAGCTATGAAAGAAGCATGTAAATATTTTATTGGAAAACATGATTTCAGAGCGTTTATGTCTCCAGGAAGTTCTATAAAAACTACAGTAAGAACTATTAGTGAATTATACATAGAGCAAAAAGGTGATAGAGTAAAAATATTCATAACTGCTGATGGTTTTTTATACAATATGGTAAGGATAATAGTTGGTACTTTAATCAAAGTTGGTAATAAGAAATTGAAGCCAGAAGATATGGAAAGTATAATAGCTGAAGGTAGCCGAAAGCGTGCTGGAATGTGCGTTCCGCCTAATGGTTTGATACTTGAAAAAGTTTTTTATTAAATACCATAAAATTGTTGACACGCCCGTAAGCGTGTATTATAATAATATATGTTTGTTAGAACATTTATGTATATAAGACTCACTAGCCCCGGGTCTTGACATAAAATAATTACTTTAAATTTAAAGTAATAACGAATGTAAGTTCAGGGAGGGAAACAGATGAAATCATACATTGCTAAAGCAAGTGAAATCGAAAGAAAATGGTATGTTGTTGATGCTGCTGGTAAGCCACTAGGTAGAGTTGCTAGCCAAGTTGCTTCAATTTTAAGAGGAAAAAATAAACCAACATTTACACCAAATGTTGACTGCGGAGATCACGTTATCGTAATCAATGCTGAAAAAGTTGTTTTAACTGGTAAGAAGTTAGATCAAAAATTAATGAGAAAGCATAGTCTTTACCCAGGCGGATTAAAAGAAACTCCATACAGAGTTGTATTAGATAAGAAACCTGAATTCGCTTTCGAAGAAGCAGTAAGAAGAATGCTTCCAACTGGCGTATTAGGAAGACAAATGTTAAAGAAATTAAATGTATACAGAGGTGCTGAACATAATCATGCAGCTCAAAAACCAGAAGTACTTGAGTTAAGATACTAATACAAACTCGGGAGGAGGAATAAAAATGGCAAAAGTTCAATACATGGGAACTGGAAGAAGAAAAAAATCAGTTGCAAGAGTAAGACTAGTACCAGGAAATGGTAACGTAGTTGTAAATAATAGAGAAATCGAAAACTTTTTTGGTTTAGAAACTTTAAGAGTTATCGTAAACCAACCATTAGTTTTAACTGGAACTAAAGATAAGTTTGACGTTTTAGTAAATGTTCACGGTGGTGGATTTACAGGTCAAGCTGGAGCAATCAGACACGGAATAGCTAGAGCATTAGTTAAATCTGATGAAGCTTTAAAACCAGAATTAAAGAAGGCTGGATTCTTAACTAGAGATCCAAGAATGAAGGAAAGAAAGAAATACGGTCTTAAAAAAGCAAGAAGAGCTCCACAATTCTCAAAGAGATAGTATTTGGAGTATTACAGGAATCCTACAAACATTACGTTTGTGGGATTTTTTATTATATAGGAATTTATGAGATTTTAGAATACTAAGTTCAAGTTATACCAAGAGTTTAAGAAAATAAGAATTGGGATTTGCAAATAATCCTTTAGGTTAATAAATAAGTAATAATATCATTAAATTTTAATAGAATATACGATAATACAGTATAAATTTGAATTTGTAATAATTGATATATATATATTATATTGTGTGATTTTATGTTAAATTCAAGTTAAAATTTGGGTTACATTATTAACAGTGCCTTTAAATTATTATAAACTAAATTTGTAAAATAAATAATTAATTAACTAAAGGAGAAAAATTATGGGTGCCATTGAAGTTATTATTCAATTAATGGGTGGATTAGGGCTGTTTATCTACGGGATGAAATTAATGGGTGACGGCTTGGAAAATGCAGCAGGAGAGAGATTAAAAAACATCCTTGAAAAAGTTACAAGTAATCGTTTGTTAGGAGTAGGGATTGGAGTTATAGTTACAGCTGTTATTCAAAGTAGTAGTGCCACTACAGTTATGGTAGTTGGATTTGTTAATGCAGGGCTTATGAGTTTAGCACAAGCTGCTGGAGTTATTATGGGAGCTAATGTAGGTACTACTATTACTGCTCAATTAGTTGCATTTAATTTGGAACAAGTAGCTCCAATATTTATATTTGTAGGTGCAGCATTAATAATGTTTGCTAAGGCTGAAAAGAGAAGAGAAATAGGAAATATTATTCTTGGATTTGGTATATTATTTACTGGAATGAGTTTAATGAGTGGAGCAATGAAACCATTAGCATCATCTCCAGTATTTTCAGAATTATTAGTTTCTATAGGTGAAAAATGGTTTATAGGAATTGCTGCTGGAGCAGCTATTACAGCATTACTACAAAGTTCATCAGCAACTACAGGTATATTAATTGCATTAGCATCAACTGGAATTATTGATATAAATATTGCATTACCAATAATATTTGGATGTAATATAGGTACATGTATTACTGCGCTATTAGCTAGTATTGGGACAAATAAGAATGCACATAAGGCTGCTTTATTACATTTAATATTTAATCTTGTTGGAACAATTGCATTCTTACCATTATTGGGATTACTTGCTGGTTTTGTTGAGTTTACAAGTCCGGAAGATGTAAGTAGACAGATAGCTAATGCACATACTGTATTTAATGTTATAAATACAGCTTTACTACTTCCGTTTATTGATTACATAATCAAATTTATTAATAAAGTAATTCCGAATGATGAGGAAGTTGAAAAAGTAGGGACTAAATATATAGATGATAGATTGCTGGAAACACCAGTCATAGCAGCTGGTCAAGTAGTTAAAGAAACTATAAGAATGGCTAATATGGCTAAGAAAAATGTAGAGCTATCTATGAAAGCTTTTACTGATGAAGATGAAAGCTTAATTAAAAAGGTGTATGACAAAGAAAAAATAATTGATATGCTTGAAGAAAGTATAACTGCATATTTGGTGAAATTAGCAAAGTGTGATTTATCAGATAAAGAAAAAGATATAGTAGCGTCAACTTTTCATGTTATTATAGATGTTGAAAGAATAGGAGACCATTCTGAAAATATAGCAGAACTTGCTACTGAGAAGATAAATAAAAGATTAAAATACAGTAAAAGTGCTATTGATGATTTATGTGAAATTTATAATTCTGTAGTAAAAGCTTTAGAAATATCAATAGATGCATACGTAAATAGGGATATTGAAAAGGCAAAAAATGTTGAAAAAATAGAAAGTAAGATTGATGAATATGAAAGAGATTATAGGCATAAGCATATTCAAAGATTATATGAAGGAAAATGCAATGCCTATGCAGGTGCTATTTACTTAGATTTATTAAGTGCTTTGGAAAGAATAGGAGATCACTCTACTAATATATCAGAAAGTGTATTAGAAACATTTGATTAATAGAAAAATTAATGATTTTTCATATAAGAATTAATTTTGAATAATTATAATTTGAGTGAAGATACTAGATAATAGAGTCTAAAGAGTGTGGAGAGTGATAAGATGAAACTAAAGAAGATATTTGCAGTAGTATTTGCACTTTTATTAATCTTTTTAATGCCAGTGAGGTGTACAGCAGAAGAAGATGTAGAAAGTGCTAAAAAACGCATAATTTTAATTGATCCTGGTCATGGTGGAATTGATGGAGGAGCAAAATCAAAACAGGGAACTATAGAAAAAGATATAAATTTATCTATTGCGCTAAAGCTTAAGGATTTACTTGAAAAAAATGATTATAAGGTTTTTATGACAAGAGAAGATGATACGCAACTGGATAAGAAAAAAGTTAAGGATTTAACTGCTAGGTGTAAGATGAAAAATGATACTAATTGTGATATATTTATTTCTATTCATCAAAATATGTTTCAACAAGAAAAATGTTTTGGTGCACAAGTATGGTATGCTTCTAATGAGGAGAGTAGAGTATTAGCAGAAGAAGTACAAAATTCATTAAAAGAAAAATCAGAAGATAATAATAAACGAATTGCTAAGGCGGCTAAGGAGCAATATAAGATATTAAGAGATGGATATGAGGGTGCATGTATTTTAGTTGAATGTGGCTTTTTATCAAATCATGAAGAAGAACAGAAATTAAAGACAGATGAATATCAAAATAAAATTGTAGAAGGAATAAAAGATGGTATAGATAAATATTTTTCACAAAAATAATGGCTCAACACCAAAATGTGTTCTTGACAGCACTAAGCTGTCAAGGCACGTTTATTACACTCTAAAAAAATTCTTGC
>NZ_JABAGC010000044.1 GCF_012843905.1 Clostridium sp. SM-530-WT-3G | reverse complement strand
AAATCTATATAGCATAAGTAAATTCAAGCATTTAAGTCATATATAGAAATTAGTTCAATTTGTTATTGCAATTTATCTTGAAAAAATTTTTATAATTATATATAATATAATTATACTAAAATATAAGCATAAAAAATATAAATGTAAAGGTGTTGTAAATATGCGCAAAGAGGTAATTTTTAATTAAATTAACTGAATAAGGATTATTTTTAAAAGTATATGAAAAATCTTGAATAACTCAAGGTTTATTTGTGGTAGAATCAATTATTGATAATATTGATATTACCATGTTTATTTGTGTACTCTAAAAATAATTAGTATTATAATGAGCATGTTACATCTTTATTTGCAGGATAGGAAAACCGTGTTCTAAACACGGTATTTTTATGTCTATTTTTGCTATATATAGATATGGTATAAGATTTTAATTTGAATAGCTTAATCATAAGTTATATAATTAAAGTTCTATATTTTATGTTTATATTTAGGTTATATGATTATGAGGCTGTAAGTGAATTATGTTCATTTACAGCTTTTTTTGTTTAAGGAGATTATTTTGATGATTTATATATTTAAATATGAAGATTATGAAAAACAAACAAATTTTTTAAGAAATACTAGGATGGTGATGATTAATGGTTAATAAACTTTCAGCATATAAAACTTATTTATTATTTTCAGCTATTACAGCAATGTGTTTTTCGTTAGTAGCTACAGTTATGATAGTGTATCACATTGAAATAGTTCATTTAAATCCACTTCAGCTTATACTTGTTGGAACTACTTTGGAATTAGCATGCTTTATATTTGAAATTCCTACAGGTATAGTTGCAGATGTGTATAGTCGTAAACTATCTATTGTTATTGGGGGAGTTTTAACAGGAGTGGGATTTATTTTAGAAGGTTCTATTTCTAGTTTTATTTTCGTACTTGTAGCACAGATTGTATGGGGATTAGGGTCTACTTTTATCAGTGGCTCGCTTGAAGCTTGGATTGCGGAAGAAGAGAAGAATAAAGATTTAGATGAAATTTATATAAAGGGAGCACAAGCAGGGCAGATAGGAGCATTTATTGGAATAGTACTAAGCACTGTAATAGCTAATTTCTCTGTAAGGCTTCCTATTATAGTTAGTGGAGTTTTATTTATAATTCTTGCATTATTTTTATGGTTATATATGCCAGAAAATAATTTTAAACCATCTGTTCCTGGGGATTTAAATACATTCAAAAAGATGGTATATACATTTAAATCTGGTCTTAAATTTGTAAAAAGTAAATCTATAATTATGATTTTACTTGCAGTAACTTTATTTTATGGATTATCAAGTGAAGGTTATGATAGACTTTCTAATGCGCATTTTTTACAAGATACTACACTTCCTAAACTTGGAAACCTTAGTTCAGTGACTTGGTTTGGAATTTTTGGAATTTTAGGAATGATATTGAGCTTCATAGTAATGCATTTTATGGCAAAGAATCTTAAGAATGAGGATAATAGGAAAAATGGAAAACTATTATTATGCATAAATATACTTTATATATCGTCTATGTTGATATTTGCTCTTACAAGAAACTTTAGTTTAATGTTAATAGCTTATTTGGCAACAAATACCTTTAGAATTATAAATGAACCTATATTCAGTGCGTGGTTAAATGGGCATATAGATGATAATTCTAGAGCTACTGTGCTTTCTATAAATGGACAAATGAATTCCTTAGGTCAAATTTTAGGTGGACCGATTATAGGAATCATAGCTACAAATATTTCAGTAAGTATTGGTATAGTATGTACTTCATTATTAGTAGCACCAGTATTAGTGTTATATATTATTTCTATGATAATGGATAAAAAAATATCATGAATATAAGGGATTAAAAATGAAGATAATTTGATTGAACAATACAAGAAGGTTCGTAAATTTTTTGTAGAAATCTTCAAAAACACTTTTAAATTACAATATTAGAATTAGGTTAATTACTGTATTAAAAGATAAATTAAATATATATTATTAACTTAGAAAAACAAACTTTTACTTGTATTTATGTATACAAGTAAAAGTTTTTTACTTTCTTAGAAGGGAGAAATTTATAATGAAAAAGGTTTATTTAAAAAATCAATTAAAAGGATATCCTATAGAAGTAATCAGTAATGTTTTAGACGTCATTAATGTATTAGGTGAAAATTATGGAGCTAATAGAGATATAGAGAAAGATTTAGGAGGATATATAGTTATAGCAGAAAATATCGTTGATATAGAAATACTGAAGCAAGATAAGTTAAAAGGATTAGTACCAGAATATACTGATATGATTGAATGTAGTGAAGGAGTTAATTGGACTTCTTCACTATTTTTACTTTCTAGTGATTTTTCAATTGTAGTAATAACAACTGAAGAATTATCTAAATTTCTTCTAAAATGATGGAGGAAATAGATGAATAAGAAAATAATTAAACAGACTAAGTATTGTAATATTTTAGAGCAAGTTAAGGTTGCTGATAATGAATATACTTATACTGTAGAAAAGATATATATTAAAGCATTAAGAAGAAAAGAATTAAGATTTTGTGTATATAAGTGTACTAGGAGAGGGGATGAAACATATATTCCGAGAAGTTTAGATGTAACAGAAGAGGAATTTCAAGAATTAATAGTACAGGCAATAAGAACTAATATGTTTTCAAAAGAATTTATAACAGCTATAAAAGAAGAATTGATTAAGGAATAAAGAGAGGATAAATAGAAATGATTAGTAATGAAAATATAATAATAATGAATGTAGAAAATTCAGAAATAATACAACAATATGCAATAAGAGAAATTAAGAAAATATTAGATAAATATAAGAAAATTGATGTAGAAGAAATAAGAAGTTTAGAGAAATTAATTAGTAGTATAAGTAATGAAGAATTAAAAGAAGAATTCTTAAATGATTGGAGTATGTCGGTAAAGTTAGCAAAAGAAATTGGAGATAATGAAGTTGATGATAGAATAGTTTCTATGTACCAAACTCTGAAAGGTAATGGACTAGAAGATTTATCAATAGATTATGTTATTAATTGGTGTGATAAATTAGATAGCAATGGATATGTAATGATTGATGATTATAGTATGCTTTATAAAAGTTCAGCTAATTTAAAAGATATTGCAAGAGAGCTATTAGATGATATGCTTGATGATGCAATTCATGTTGATTCTTTAATAGATAAAGATTCTTTAGCCGAATATTGGATAGAGCAGACCAGTAAAGAAGAGGTAATAGATGACTTAATTAGGGGAAATAATATTGAAGAATTATTAGGACTTATTCCAGAAACTATATATGAAGATGAATATGATAATTATTTATATTCTGAAATAGATTGTTAAAGAGGTTATATCTTAGTTAATAAGGTATGACTTCTTTTATTTTAAGGAGAAGAAAAAGCATGAGAAAAAGAATTTTATGCATAGGGATAATCAGAGCTGGAAAGCTTGTAATAAAAACTGATAATGAGGAGATAAGAAAAGATGTTTAATAAAAGTAATAGATACATGACTAAAGGAATAAACCAAACATTAGATATTTCATTACAGATAATGTTATGGCAGATAATTGATGATTTTAAAGATACAAGGGAAATAGAGCTAGATTATCTACAAGTTTTTAAGATAAGAAGAAATAAAAATGAATTAATAATAGAGCATACACAAGAAGTGCCTGAATACAAGAAAGTTTATTTGTTTAATAATTTAGGTAGTTTAATAGAAGAAGATTTAAAGATATTCATAATTGATGAGAATGAGTATAATATAATGCTTTTAGCAGAGGAGTATTAAAATGGATATATTAACAGTGTTGAAGATAATAGGTTTAGTATTACAACTAATAGCTAGTGGGCTATCAGAAAGTCAAGCAGTAGAAAAAGCTTCAGCTATGGTTGGAGTATCTGAAAGTTTTATAAGGAAGATAATAAAGAATATAAATTAATTAAAAACTCACTTAATATTTACTAAATTTTATATAAATATTAAGTGAGTTTTTTACAAGGATAATATAGTGGAGGGTATTTTTTTTACTATAAGAGAGAAAGATATCGTTGCTATCGTATTATACATATAACGATAATAACGATATTTTATGTACAAGTAGGAAGAGGTAAAAAAATAAATAAAAAAATATTTATGCAAAAATCATAAGAATTTATGTATAAAAATTCAAATGGAAATAAAATACATAAGAGTGAAAATAGCTATAAACCTAGTAAATCAATGGGTTTAAGGGGATGGGGTTAAGAGCAAGGAAATCCAGGCATAAAAATTTGCTTAGGTTTTGATGCCAGGAAGTCTTGGGGTTGAGGGTGATGAGTGCAATTGAAAAATAGTGAATTAAAATACGTGTAACCCTTGATATACAAAGGGTTGAGGGTATTTACATATAAAAAAATATTGGTATAATACAAAATATAAAGTAAATAAAACAAAGCTAGCTATGAATAAATATAAATAAAAATTCAAAATTATTTATAGGGAAAGATTGCGAATCGATTTATACTACGCAATTTAGTAAACGATTACAAAGATTTAGGAGGAAATAAAATGATTAGTAGAAATTCAGAATTAAGAGAAGAAGTAATGAAAGGGTTAAAAGTTTTAGAAAAGATGGAAATTCCATTAGAGGTTAGAATGCTTAAAACAAAAAAAGGAACTAGAAGTGGATACTATATTGATAAGGACAAGCTTTTAAGTGATATTCAAGAACATGATGGTGTAGATAATATTTTTTTCACACTTAATGTTTTTTCAGATGATTTAATGGCAAGAGCAAAGGATAGGTTACTAAATTATGCACAACATACTACATCAGATTCAGATATTATAAGAAGAAAATTATTACTTATTGATATTGACCCATGCAGAGCATCAGGAATTTCATCAACTGATGAAGAACTTGAATATGCTAATAAAGTTGCTGAGGAAGTTAAGTTGTTTTTAAATGATAACGAATTTCCACAGCCAGTTAAAGCATGTAGTGGAAATGGGTATCACTTATTGTACAAGTTAGATTTACCTAATACTAAGGAAGTAACTGAAAATATAAAAGTTTTTTTACAAGTGTTAGATAATAAATTCAGTACAGAGAAAGCAAAAGTCGATACTACTAATTATAATCCAGCTAGAATAACCAAGCTTTATGGAACTATTGCTTGTAAAGGAGATAGCATTGAAGGCAGACCTCATAGAAGGTCAAAGATTGTAGAAATACCAGAAAAGTTTGAGGTAGTAAATGAAGCTTTAATAAACAAAATAGCAGAGCTTATGCCTAAGAAGGAAAATAAAACTCAAGCTAAAAAGCAAAATAATACTAGTAAAATTCAAGGTGAATTTGATGTTAAGGAATGGCTAGATAAGCATGGAATAGAGATACATAGGATAAAAGAGGAAGGTGATAGAAAGTGTCATGTATTAAAACAATGTCCTTGGAATTGTAATCATACGGATACATCAGCATCAGTAACCCAATTTAAAGATGGAGGGATTAGTGCAATATGCCATCATGATAGTTGTTCAGAGGAAAATTGGGAAAGTCTAAGAGAACTTTATGAGCCTAAAGCCAAAAGAAAAAAATCTAAAGTTTCTGAAACTAATCCTAAAGAGGAGAAGAAAAGCCAAGCAGATATAATGATTGAAATGGCAATGAAGGAAGAAGATGAGTTTTTCCATGATGAATTAAATGAAAAGTATGTAGCTATAAAGAGAGGAGGAAATCCGTTAGTACTTAAAATTAATGGACAGGACTATAAATCTTTTTTAGTTAAGCGATTTTTCAAGGAAACTAAAAAAGCTCCATCTAAAGATTCAATTAATCAAGCAGTAAGTGTATTAGAGGCTTTAGCTCAATATGATGGAGAAGAGATTAATGTAGCTAAAAGGTGTACGGAAAGAGATGGAGCTATTTATTATGACCTAGGTGATAAGGAATGGTCGTTCATAAAAATTACTAAGGAAGGTTGGAAGATTGATAATAGTGGACAAATATTATTTACAAGACGTAAGACAATGAAACCACAGGTTTTACCAGAAGAGTATGATGACATATCTATAATTAATAAACATTATAGATTTAAGACAGATGAAGATAAAATTTTACATACGGTTAGTACTGTTACTAAATTTTTAAGTATAGGAAACCCAATAATAGTTTATCATGGCGAAAAGGGAGCATCAAAAACAACTACCATGAGAATGGATAGAAGCATAGTTGACCCATCAGCAAGAGATGTAATATCAATGCCTAAGAGTGCAACAGATTTATCATTAGTTTTACATAATAATTACTTACCATGCTTTGATAACATAGATAGTATTTCGGCAGAAAAGAGCGACATATTATGCACAGCTGCTACAGGGGGAGGATTTAGCAGAAGAAAGCTTTATACAGATGACGAGGAGAATATATATGAGTATAAAGTGCCAGTAATTCTTAATGGAATAAATGTTGTGGCAACAAGACCAGATTTACTAGATAGAAGTTTACTTTTAGGACTTGAAAGAATATCAGAGGATGAAAGAAAGGAAGAAAGTGAAGTATGGGAAGAGTTCAACAGAGATAAACCTAAAATGTTAGGAGCTATATTTAGTACGATATCAAAAGCTTTAACTATTTATCCTAACGTGAAATTAAAGAAGTTAGGAAGAATGGCTGATTTTACTAGATGGGGATATGCAATAGCAGAAGCTTGTGGTATTGGTGGAGAAAAGTTTTTAAAAGCCTACCTTAATAATCAATATAAAGCTAATGATGAAGCCGTTAGCTCCAATCCAATTGCAACAGCAATTATTAGATTAATGGAAAAAACACAGCATTTTGAAGGGTCAGCATCTAGATTATTAGAAGTGTTAAACTCCATTGCAGAAGATGAAAAGATTGATATTCAATCAAAGTTATGGGCAAAAGAACCTAATGTACTTAGTAGAAGGTTAAATGAATTAAAATCTAATCTTCTTATGGAGGGCATAACATTTTCTACAAGCAATACTAGTGTAGGGAGGAAAATTGAAATCCGTAAAAGTCCTAAGGAACTTATTAGTGGATAATCATCAACGGAAATATCAGATATAGCTAATTTTATACAAGCAGAATCAGAAGTAATTGATTTTTAATTTATTAATGACATTATCGTGGTTCAATACTTCGATAATGTCGATATTTTCAGATTAATTAAATTGGAGGAAAGTCAAATGATTAATATCAATGGAAAAATAAGCATTTACATAAGAAAAGAGAATAAGTTAGAAAACCTAAAAACAGGTTATGGAAGATTACAATGGCTAAAATATGAGCTTGAAGACAATAAAGAAACAGTAAATATTTTTGTTGATGAATATAAAAAATGTAGTAAGATGATAGAACTTATTAAAGAGATAAAAGAGGGAAGCATTGATAATCTTCTTATATGGTCAATAGATGATATAGATAAAGATTATGTAGCAGAGTTAGCTAATGTTATTACTAAATATGAAATACCTATAATAAGTTTCTGTGAATCAAGTTCATGGATAAATCATGTAATTAATGAATCAATAAAAGTAGCTTAATATACATAAATAACAAAGGAGAAGATGGACATGGATAGAGAGAAAAAAGTAGATGAAATCATTGATGTAATATCAGAAATAATATTAAATTATCTATCAGAGAATACTGAAGAGAAGATTACAATAAAAAGGTAGAGGGGTGTAAAACACTAATTAAAACTGAAAATATTGAAGTGATTGAAGTATAAGTAAAACTGGAATTACTCATTGGATTAAATATATATTATTAAACTGATAAGAAGTTCCTAAGATAATTTTAGGAACTTCAATATTTATCAAAGTAAAGGAAAAGGAGATTATTATGAATAAGAAAAAGATAATAGCAATTTATTGCAGGGTGTCAACAATAGAACAAGCTGAAGAAGGTTATAGTATAGATGAACAACAAAGATTATTAATTGAATATGCCAATAAGATGGGATATGAGATTTATAAATGCTATTCAGATAGAGGAATTAGTGGTAAGAACATTAAGAATAGACCAGCATTAAAAGAACTATTAAAAGATGCAGATGAGGGTAAGTTTGAGATTGTGCTTACATGGAAGATTAACAGGGTTGCAAGAAATATGCTAAATCTGTTAGAGATTGTAGATATGCTTGATAAAAGAGGAATAGCTTTTAGGTCATATTCAGAGCAATTTGAAACAGAAACTCCTATGGGAAAATTCTCATTGCATATGATGGGAGCAGTTGGTGAATTGGAAAGAGGAACAATAGCTCAAAACGTAAAAATGGGTATGTGTGCTCGAGCTAGAGATGGAAAGTGGAACGGAAATGTTTTACTAGGATATGATTTAGAAGAGGTTAAAGATTCATTAAATAAGAAAAGAAAGGATACTATACTTGTAATAAATAAGGAAGAAGCAGAAAGTGTAAGATTTATTTTTAATGAGTATGCTAATGGAAAAGGATATAAAGCTATAACTAATAAGTTAAATAAGCTAGGATATAAGACTAAGAAAGGCAATAATTTTTCAGTAGGTTCAATTAAGGATATACTAACTAATCCTACGTATATAGGTAAAATTAGATATAATGTAAGGCAAAATTGGTCAGAGAAAAGGAGACGTGATATTAATGAAAATCCAATATTAGTTGATGGAATACATGAAGCAATTATTGATATAGATACATGGAATAAGGTACAAGCTATTTTAGAAAGCAAGAAAGGAAAACCTTCAAGAATATATGATGGAGAGTATCCATTAACGGGAATATTAAGGTGTCCTAAGTGTGGAGCTGGAATGGTTATATCAAGAACTACTAATACTTTGGTTGATGGAACTAAGAAAAGAATAGCTTATTATTCTTGTGGTAACTGGAAGAATAAAGGTACAGCAGTATGCAACTCTAATTCAATAAGATGTGATAAAGCTAATGAATATGTGTTTAATAAGTTATCAGAGTTGTTTACTAATGAAAAAATGGTTAAAACAGTAGTTTCTAATGTAAATAAGGAAAGAGTTCAAAGAATAAATCCAGCTAAGAAGGAGTTAGAAAAGCTTGAAAAAGAGTTAGAAAAGATAGAAAAGAAAAAGAATAAAATATTTGAAGCTTATGAGGATGATATACTAACAAAAGAAGAGTTTCAAGATAGGAAGAAAGAACTAAATGAAAGAGCAAAGAAGATTCAGGAGCAAAAGCAACCATTACTTGAAATGCTTTCAGATGAAGTAGATGAAAAAATACCATATGAATATATAAAGAGTATATTAGAGAATTTCAGTAAAGTTTTAAATGGCAACATAAGCAGAGAGCAACAGAAGAAATTGTTACATATGATAATATCAGAAATAACAATTAATGAGTTAAGAGAAATAGATTCAATAAAAATTAAGATTGATGATAATCTAGTTGATTATCTAAGTAAGGAAGAAGGAGTATCAGTTAAGGGTACTCCTTCTTCTTTTAGGTTAAGAAATGTTGGAGTAACTATGTTGAATTTGAACATCGCTATATAGAATAATATGGTAATGTAGTTTATAATTAAATTATATTTTTAAAAGTATATAGAAAGGGAGAAAAGTAATGAGCGAGTTTACATATACAATACCATTCTCAATGGAAAGTTTTATGAAAGGTATAATATATGAATTAAAGAATAGAGATAAATATGATATAGCTAGTCTGCTAAAAGGAGCTAGTGTAGAAGTATCAGAAGGAAATTATTCTCATTATTGTGGAGGAGGGAGATGGGATGCTTTATCTGCATATATAAATTTTTATGTGAATCCTCAAAATAAAAAGCTATTAGATACAGATAATACTAAAGATATTTTAAAAGGTGTATGTAGTGAATTAATACCTGTTAATGTAGGGTATGATGTCAAAGGAGTTTCTTTTACAATAGATTTAACTAAGGACTTTGAGGTAGAGGATGATTTAATACTTGATTTAGAAAAGAACACCAATAGTATAGCTTCTAATATATTAAGAGAAATACTTCCAGAAGATATAAAAATTAAGGGATATCATATGGCTGAGGCTTATACGTATCTTTATTCTGTAGAAAATTCATTAAGGTTATTTATAGAAAAGATTTGTAAGGAAGTTTATGGTGAGAATTATTTTAGTCGAATTACTGTTACTAGGGCTTTACAAAATACTATAAATACTAGAAGGGAAAATGCTGAAAGTAAGAAATGGTTGAGTATTAGAGGAAATGAGTTGTTTTACTTAGATTTTAAGGATTTAGGAAATTTAATAGATAGTAATTGGGAACTGTTTAAAAATTACTTTCCTAATAGAGATTTTATAATTCCTAAGTTGAACGAGATGGCAGATTGTAGAAACTTAATTGCACATAATAGTTATATAGGTGATACTGAGAGAAACATTATTAAAACATATTATAACGTTATATTAAAGCAAATATCAGAAACATCTAATGAGAGTGAATAATTTGGAAAAAACTCACTTAACACTGATACGGAGAACCATATCATAAATAAATATAAAAATAGTCTTATCCAAGTTATTTCAATGGATAAGACTATTTTTATAAGTAAAAGTATTGTATTACAAATAGATGGACAAAATAAATTGAAATAATAATTAAAAAATAAGCTCTTTTAAATTTTAAAAAATATGTTATAATTATAACAATTATAACTATTAATTAATAATAATTATTTATTATCAAAGACGAGAGGAGAAAAAAGAAAATGAAAGTAATTGTAGTAGGATGTACACATGCTGGAACTGCAGCAGTAGTTAATTTAAAATCATTATATCCAGAATGTGATGTAACAATATATGAAAAGAATGATAATATTTCGTTTTTATCTTGTGGAATAGCATTAAATGTTGGAAAAGTAATAGAAGATACAAATAGCTTATTTTATAATTCACCAGAAAATTTAGCTAAGTCTGGTGTTATAACTAATATGAAACATGAAGTGTTAGATATAGATTTTGATAATAAAAAAGTTACAGTTAAAAATTTATTAACTGATGATATTTTTGAAGATACTTATGACAAATTAGTCTTAACTTTAGGCTCATGGCCAATAGTACCTAAATTTGAAGGTGGAGAACTTGAAAATATAGAGTTATGTAAGAATCATGATCATGCATTAACAATAATTGAAAAATCAAAAAATGCTAAAAATGTAATAATAATTGGTGCAGGATATATAGGTGTTGAATTAGTAGAAGCATTTGAAAGGCAAGGAAAGAATGTAACATTAATAGATGCTGAAGATAGAATAATGGCTAAATATCTAGATAAGGAATTCACAGATATTGCAGAAAAAGAATTTTCCGATAGAGGAGTTAAGCTTGTATTAGGAGAAAAGGTTCAAAAATTTAATGGAGAAAATGGCAAGGTTAAATCTGTTGTAACTGAAAATGGAGAATATGAAGGTGATTTAGTTATTTTATGTATCGGATTTGCCCCTAATACAAAATTAATACAAGGTAAGTTAGATACATTACCAAATGGAGCAATAGTAATTGATGAATATATGAGAACTAGCAGAGAAGATGTATTTGCTGCAGGAGACTGCTGTATTGTAAGATATAATCCTGCTAAAGATAATAGATATATCCCTCTTGCTACAAATGCAGTAAGAATGGGAACTTTAGTTGCTAAAAATATTGTAAAGCCAACTCTTAAGTACATGGGAACACAAGGTACTTCAGGTATTAAGATATACGAACAGAATATAGCTTCAACAGGGCTTACAGAATATATGGCTAAAACAACAACATCTATGAATGTTTCAAGTGTAACAGTAACTGATAATTATAGACCAGAATTTATGCCAACATTTGAACCAGCTACAGTTAAGCTTGTTTTTGATACTGACAGCAGAAGAGTAATTGGTGGACAGATAATTTCTAAAATTGATTTAACTCAATATATGAATACATTATCTGTTGTAATTCAAAATAATATGACTGTTGAAGAATTAGCAATGACTGATTTCTTCTTTCAACCTCACTTCAATAAGCCATGGAGTTTATTGAACACAGTTGCATTAGAAGCGCTTAAGTAATTTTATAAGTATTAAAATTAAAAAATAAATATATAGAAATAAAAATTGAGAAGAGACAATCTTCTCAATTTTTTAGTTTATTAGGTGCTTTAGTTTTTGGCAAATATATTTAATGGTTAGAGAGATTTAAAGATTATATGATAGATTAATTTTATAAAATATTTGCTAATAGATGTTTATACTAAAAAGATTGATATATAAATAAAAACATTAAAGGTAATTTAGAAAATAAAATTTATATTTAATATGGCTAACTACTTAATAATTAATAAATAAAAATAGTTTTAACTATTATATTTTTTAGTCAAGGCTATTTTTATGAAAAAATTGATTTAATTTAAGCGTTGTCTATAAAAACGTTACAATTAGTCAAAATATGATATATAATATTTATATACTTATAATATTTATACATAGGAGGAAAAGCAAATGAGATTATTACAAAAAATAGAAGAAAAGAGAAAGAAAAAATTAAGAACTGAAAGAAATAAAAAAGCCGCTATAGCTACTGCTGGTGTTTTAGCTGGAACAGTTGCGGGAATATTAGTAGCACCTAAATCAGGAAAAGAAACTATCAAGGATGTAAAAGATAAATCTAACCAATTAAAAGACAAGATAAATGAAAATGTACAAGAAACTAAAGTTAAGGTAAAAGATTCTAAAGAAAAGATTAAAGAATACTTAGAAAATAGAAAGAAAAATAAAGTTCAAGAAGATGTTAAAGAAAATGAATCTAATGAATCTGATAATGAATCAGAAGTTAGTGAAGTTAATAATTTAGAAGATAATGCTACTGAGGCATAATAGAATGTATATAGATTTAAATTTAATATATTTAGTGTTAACATTGTTAGGTTGTGGTGTATTAGTATATATAATAATAACATTAAATAATTTTAATAAGCTAGTTAAAAATGCTAATGATATGTTAAATGAAAATAAAAAGCATATAAATGATTCAGTATCTAAGGTTCCTGAGGTAATATCCAGTCTTAAAGAAGTTGGAACAGATATGAAGGATATCACAGAAGCCATAACTGATGTTACTGCAGAATTTATAATTACAAAGGAAGATATTAAATCTAGCTTTGATGTAGTAACAGATATATTAGGAATTTTAAGAAGTGTTTTTAAAAAGTAGAAAGTAGACAAGCCAAATTATATTTATGCAATATAATTTGGCTTATTTTAATATTTTTTATATTAACATAAATATTTATTGATGATTAAATTAAAATATATAATTAATTTTAATTAAAATGTGATTTGAATCATATATAAAATTTTGCTTATTATGACTATTGAATTGCATATGAAAATAAATCAAAATACAAAACTTCCTGAATCGTTGATACGTCCACAGTTTTGGAGTGAATAATAGTTCAGATTAGATGTTATTATCTAATCTGAACTATTATTATTTTAAAAATACAAATTCTTTTGGAGACGAATGTTTCTCTGAATATGTGAATGACAAATCAGAAAAATTCTTAATATCTTCAAGTTTATATATGTTGTTTTGAGCTAGATACTTAGTCATAAGACCTCGAGCCATTTTTGCTTCTGTTGCTTTTACTTTTATTTTTGAGTCAGTTAAGGTACCAAATATACAAGTGACTAGTATATCATTTGAAGTAAGATATTTTTCTACAGTTTTGCTGTACTCCTTTGAAGCTAAATTTAAAATTATATTGCTATCTTTAGTTACTTCTTTATATATACTGTCTCCCCAAAAATCATAGAGATTCTTATAATTTTTATATTTAAGCTTTGTTTGCATTTCTAATCTATAAGGTACAACTCCATCAAAAGGTTTAAGAACTCCATAAAAACCAGATAATATTTTTAAATGCTTATTTACATAATTAAATTCTTCATCAGTAAATGAGCTTGGAGACATATATTTATATTGTATTCCTTCATAAGCTAATAATGCTGGTGTTAAGTTTGATGATAAATTCATAGAAGAGTATCTATCAAAATTAAGTTTAGCAATATCATCGTTGCAGCACAGTAATTTCTTTAAATTATCATAAGATAAATTTTTTAAGAATTCATATAATAACTCAGTTTTTTCAATCATAGATGGAATTGATTTATGAACTAAGTCATCATTACATATATTCATTTTCTTTGCAGGTGAGATAATTATATTCATATAAGTACCTTTAATTATTTTGTAAGTATTTTAAAACATCGTTAGCATTTTCAGCAGCTTTAACTTTATCAAATACTTTATCAATAATTCCATTTTTAATTATATAAGTAGTACGAACTACTCCCATAGAAACTTTTCCATAAAGCTTTTTTTCTTTATAAACATCATAGGCATTTATTGCTTGCAATTCAGGATCGGATAAAAGAATGAAAGGAAGTTCTTGCTTTGTGGCAAAATTCATATGTGATTTTACACTATCCTTACTTATTCCTATTACGGGTACATTAAGTTTTTGATATTCAGTATATCTATCTCTAAATCCACATGCTTGTTTTGTACAGCCTGGTGTTGAGTCCTTTGGATAAAAGTATAGAACAACAGTTGAATGATTTTCTAGTATACTATGTAATGTAACTTTATTTCCGTCTTTATCTAATAAACTAAAATCTGGAGCTTTTACTCCTACTTCTAACATAAAAAACAACTCCCTCTATAATCATTAAATTCTATAAGATATAATACAAAAATATCTTGTAGATAGTATATCAATATTTAGATTAATAAACAATTAAGGAATATAATAAATATATTTGTAAATACTACTATACTTATGATATTATATAATCCTATAAGTAAAAACCTATAAGAATAGAGTATATATAAGTATATATTTACTATGATTTGGGGAGCTTATTTTATAGGTTATTTATAATGAGTGGAGGAAATGAATAATGAACGATTTACCAAATTGTCCAAAATGTAATTCAGAATATACTTATGAAGATGGAAGTTTTTTAGTTTGCCCAGAATGCGCATATGAATGGATACCAGGAACTGAAAATGCAGGAAATGAAGATGAATTAGTAGTTAAAGATGCTAACGGAAATATTCTACAAGATGGAGATTCTGTAACTATTATAAAAGATCTTAAAGTTAAAGGTGCCTCTTCAGCATTAAAGAAAGGTACAAAAGTTAAAAATATCAAATTAGTTGATGGAGATCATAATATAGATTGTAAAATTGATGGATTTGGAGCAATGAGCTTAAAATCTGAATTCGTTAAAAAGATATAATATATGTTAGCCAAGATTAGAAATAATCTTGGTTTTTTATTTATATAAAATTTTATACTTGAATATTTAGACTTATTTTAGTAAATATGTATTTACCTGCACTTGTTAAACAAAAATATATTGATAATAATTTCCTAACGGATAATTATTATTGATTATATGATATAATATATTTAAATGATAAGAGGCTCACACTTAATTTGTTGGGCATACTAAAAATAGATATAACATGAGAATTACGGAGGAATATACATATGCTTAATATAGGATGTCATTTATCAAGTTCTAAAGGTTTTGAAAATATGGGAAAAGAAGCACTTAAAATAGGGGCAAATACATTTCAGTTTTTCACAAGAAATCCTAGAGGAGGAAAAGCGAAAGAGATAGATCCTAAAGATGTGGAGGCTTTTTTAAAACTTGCAAAAGAAAATAAATTTGTAAAAATTTTAGCTCATGCACCATATACATTAAATGCATGCTCAGCAGATGAAAGAACAAGAGAATTTGCATTTGAAATGATGACTGATGACTTAAAAAGAATGGAGTATACACCAAATAGTCTTTACAACTTTCATCCAGGAAGTCATGTAAAGCAAGGTGTAGAAGTTGGAATAGATTATATAGTAGAACTTCTTAATAAAGTTTTAAAACCAGAACAAACTACTACAGTATTATTAGAAACTATGGCTGGAAAAGGAACAGAAGTTGGAAGAAGCTTTGAAGAAATTGCAGAAATTATAAGTAGAGTAGAGCTTAAAAATCATATGGGAGTATGCTTAGATACATGCCACGTTTATGATGCTGGATATGATATAGTTAATGACTTAGATGGAGTATTAGAACAATTTGATAAAATAATAGGTTTAGATAGATTAAAGGCTATACATTTAAATGATAGTAAAAATTTATTTGCAAGCCATAAAGATAGACATGAAAAGATTGGAGAAGGTTCTATTGGAATTGAGGCAATTGCTAGAATAATAAATCATCCTAAATTAAAGGGTATACCATTTTTCTTGGAAACACCAAATGAATTAGATGGATATGCTAAAGAAATAGAGCTGCTTAAAGGATTATATAAGCAATAGAGATAAAAAATTATATTTAATGTATTTTATTAAATAGTACTTTTATATGGAGTTATTTAGTTATGGTATAATACTTATAGAAATTAAGAAGTTAGTAAATGGAGGAGATAATATGTTTACTAAGGAAGAACTTTTAGTAATAGAAGATGCTTTAAAAATTGCAGATGCAGAATATATTAAACTTATGGATGAGAGTAAAAATAATAAGAATAGATTAGTTGCATATAATAGAAAGCAGAAAAAATTATGGCTTGTTCAAAATAAGCTAAAGAAGCTATTACAAGAAAACTAAATATAACTTTTAGGATAAAAAGTAGATAATTAAAATTACTTAATTATGTACTTTTTTTTGTATACTTAAATATTAGCTAAATAAATAAAATAATAAATTTACAAAAAAAACATATGTATAAAATTATTAGAAAAATAAACAATATATAGTATAATAGATATAAAATAAAATAAGGAATTGGGGTTATACATATGAAATTAAATATTTTATTTTGGAATACAAGAGATAAAGTTATATTTAATGAAGGAGATACTAAGATTTATAGTCTTCTTGATAGTAAAGATGAAAGTTTTTATTTTTTATCTAATCATGAAAAAATCAAAGCTACGTTCATTGAGTGTGGTAGTGATGATTTTTACAATAATTATTTAAAAGGGCTATATAAAAAACGTGAAAGCATAGTGATTGTATTAAAAGAAATTAATGATGATAATATTTCTGTAATAATGGAAATTACTAAAGTAAAAAATGTATTAATTATATGTGGAAAATGTAGTTTAAGTCAAAAAAATAATTTAAAAAATGTAGTATATATACCACAGTTATATTATGAAGAAAGTACTATAGAAATACATACTTTAATACATACATTAAGGGGTATATATGATGAATTAATAGTAGGCAACAATTCAAAAACAATATCTATAATATTAGGATGCGAAAAAGAAGAAGGAATTTTGGGAAGTATACCTTTATATATATTGAAACATTTTAATTATGTAAGTGAATGTGATGAATTTATTTTGAATATTTATGGATTAAAAGAATTGGGAGCTGGACAATTGATATATATAGAAGATCCGCTTAAGGAATATATGAAGGATAATTCTAAATTAACTATTGAACAAATAGATGATTATATAAGTAACAATAAAATATATTTTTCTTTTATAGCTAAATAATAGAGTGATTGACATTTTACAAACAAATAGTACTAATTAACATATTTTATATATAATTTAAATGAAGTTAAAGTATGTTCAAAATACGGTAAATTAAGTTTTACAAACGATTTACCGTATTTTTTATTATTTCAAAAATATACACTTAATTAATTTAAATAATTATTTATAAATTTTAAAAACTTGTAACCTATTGTCGAAAAATATACAATATCATTGTAGAAAGAACTTAAATATTTATGTTAGCCATAAATGTTAAAAATTAAACAAAAGAGAGGGAGAGTTAAATAGTGTTAGAAATAGTTGGGAAAACATTGACTAATAACGCAATTATAGGTGCTATTTTTTCATCAATTGTTATCATTTTTCTAGGTTTCTACTTAAGAAAGAAAGAAATTATTAATTCAGCAACTTCTAAAGTATTAACTAAGATAGTATTAACGGTATCATTACCAGCCCTAGCATTTACATCTTTCATGAAAGATATAGATGGTGAACAATTAAGACAAGGCTTAAGTATTTTAATATGGGGATTTGCAATATATATCCTATTAATCCCAATAACTAAAATCATGTATTCAAGAGTTAAAGGTGATAAACAAGATGTATACAGAGTATTAACAATATTCGGTTCTACAACATTCTTTGGAACACCAATAGTAACTGCTGTATATGGAGCTATGGGAACAATGTATTCAAACATCTTTAATATAGCATATAGAGTATTCTTATATTCATACGCATTTATTAAGATGTCTGGAACAAAAATGGATAAAGAAAACTTAAAAAAGAATATGAAAGAAATATTCTTAAATCCAATAATACTTGCAACATTCTTAGGATTATTAATTTGGTTATTCCAAGATAGTCTTCCACAAGTAAATGTAGCAGTAAAAGATGGAGTTAAACATTATGCATTTTTAAGAATTGACCAAACAGTACCATGGTTATATAAACCACTTACTTATTTATCAAACTTAGCATCACCACTTGCATGGCTTTCAATTGGAGCAACTTTAGCTGAAGTTCCATTCAAGAAAGCAGTAGGACAAAAGGATGCTTGGGGATATAGTTTAATAAAGGTATTATTAATACCAGTAATTAACTTAGTAATATTAATGGTATTAAACGTAACTGGAATATTACCAGTATCATTTGTAGCAGTTGCAACAACAGTTATAATGATGGCAGCGCCAACAGCAACAGTTGCAGCAGCATATGCTATTAGTTTTGATAGAGAAGCATTATTTACTTCAAACTGTTCATTATTATCTACAGTAGTGGCGGTAATAGCTATGCCAATATGGATAATAGCATTAGAAGTTATTAAAAATTTACACATATTCGCTTAATATTTATTAAGAAAAGCATATATTTTACCACTCTATACTTAATTGTATAGAGTGGTAATTACATTAATAAATTTTATATAAATAAAAAACATATTTACTTAAGAGGAGAGATTAAATTATGATTAAAATAGTTTGTTTTGGTGTTAGAGAAACAGAAGTACCATACTTCCATAAATTAAATGAAAAGTTCGGATATGAATTAAAATTAGTTACTGAAAATCTTACTCATGAAAATGTTGAAGAAGCAATTGGAGCTGAAGCAATAATGGTAAGAGGAAACTGTAAAGCTGATAGAAGAAACTTAGAAATATTAAAAGAACACGGATTACAATATGTTTTAACTAGAACAGTTGGATTTGATCACGTTGATTTAGAAGCTGTTAAAGATTTAGGATTAAAAAGTGCTAGAGTACCAGGATATTCTCCAAATGCTATTTCAGAATTAGCAGTTACACTTTCAATGATGTTATTAAGACACACTGCATACACAGTAAATAAGACAAGACAAAAAGATTTCACAGTAGATGCTACTATGTTCAGTAAAGAAGTTAGAAACTGTACAGTTGGTGTACTTGGAACTGGTAGAATAGGTTTAACAACTGCTAAGTTATTTAAAGGATTAGGAGCTAAAGTATTAGGATATGATGTATTCCAAAGTGATGCTGCTAAAGAAGTTGTTGAATTTAAAACTTTAGATGAAGTAATAGCTGAATCAGATATAATATCAATACATATGCCATTTTTCAAAGATTCAAACTATCACATTGTAAATGATGATTTTATATCAAAAATGAAAGACGGTGCTATATTAGTTAATACAGCAAGAGGAGAACTTCAAGACTTAGAAGCTATTATAAGAGGAATAGAAAGTGGTAAATTAGGCGGATTTGGTACTGACGTACTAGAAGGTGAAGCTGGTACATTCTTTAAGGATTTAAAAGGAACAACTTTACAAAATCCAGTATTCGAAAAGTTAGTTGATCTTTACCCAAGAGTATTAATAACTCCACATATGGGATCATATACTGATGAAGCATTAATAAATATGATAGAAATTTCATATGAAAACTTAAGAGAATATCTTAACGAAGGAACTTGTAAAAACCAAATAGCATAATATAAAATAAAAGAGATAGCATATTAATAAGAGTTAAATCTTATTAATATGCTATTTTTTATTTTATATAGAATTAGGTGATTGTTTGAAATTAAAATTTGACCAGAAACTTATTTTGTCTGCTGTACTTATAACGTTTATACCATTAGTATTATCATATGGAATCTTTATGCAAGATAAAATATCAACTGTTGAAAATCATATTAAAATAACATTAAAAGATACTGCATTCTGTATAATACAGAATGATTTTATAAAAGAAGATTTATATTATGATAAGCAGACTAATGAAATACAAGAGTATACTAAAACATTAATATCTGCCTTGGATGATGTAGATATAATAGTTATATGTGATATGACTGGAAAGAAATATTCTCATTTAGATGAAACACAGATTGGAGAGATATTTGTAAATCCTGATAAAGAAGAGGTACTTAAAAAGGGTGAGAGTTATTATTCACTGATGGAAGGATCTATGGGTAAAACTTTGAGATGGTTTGAACCTATAATGTATAGAAATCAGCAAGTAGGATTCGTTATGGTTGGAAAGTATTATAATGATATTTTAAGTATTAATAAAGAAACTAGAATAAAATATATAGGATTATTCATATTATCAATATTAATTTCTATAGCAGGTGAAGCTGTTCTGGCCCAAAGAATTAAAAGAGATATGTTGAATATGGAACCTGAGGAAATAGCAACTCTATATAATCAGAAAAAAATAATAATAGATAATGTTCATGATGGAATAATAGCATTAGATAAAAATAATAAAATAACTGATATTAATAATAGATGTTATAGTTTATTTGAGAATTTTTCGTGTGATAGGGTGCTTGAACGTCTTGATATATACATAAAGTCAAGAGTGAGTTTTAAAATGAAAGAACTTATTATAAACGGAAAAAGACTTTTTGTAACTTTGATTCCTATAATAGAAGATAACATGTATTTAGGACAGCTTATAATTTTAAGTGATAGGGAAAATATAAATAAGATAGCAAAAGAAATAACAGGTGTAGATGAAGTGGTTAAAAATTTGAGAGCTAATGTACATGAGTTTAAAAATAATCTTCATGTTATATTAGGGCTTATTCAATTAGAACAATATTCTCAGGCAAAAGATTATATATTAAAGTTACAGAAAGTTCAGGAAGACAATTCACTTGAATTTTTAGAAATTAATGATTACTATGTACGTGCACTTTTACTTAGTAGAAAATTAGTTGCAAAAGAAAGAAAAGTTGAATTAATATTAAATAGCAAGTCTAATATTTATCAAGAACATGGTATTGTAGATTCTAAAGATTTGGTAACAATATTAGGAAACTTAATAGAAAACGCACTTGAAGCATGTGCTGTAAGTGATGTTGAACATAAAAAAGTTGAAATATATATCAAAGAAGATGATTTTAGAATACAAATTATAGTTAAAGATAATGGAATACCTATACAGTTTGATGATACAGAAAAAATGTTTATAGAAGGAATATCTTCTAAGGGTGATAACAGAGGAACTGGTTTGTATTTAGTTAAAAATCGAGTAGAATTATACAATGGTACAATAGATATTGAAGAACGAAATGATGAGAAAATATTTACTATAAATATTTTAAAGGGAGAGTAATTTTTATGATAACAGTATTAATAGTTGAAGATGATCCAATGGTAGGTTTTATAAATAAGCAATATTTAAATAATATAGGTGATATAAGAGTATTAGGCCCTGTGTATGAAGAAGATGAGGTTATTTCATTACTTGAAAATGAGAAAATTGATTTAATACTGTTAGATGTTTTTTTGCCTAAGAAAAGCGGAATAGAATTACTTAAGGAAATTAGAAGTAGAAAGTTTTTAGTGGACGTTATTATAATTAGTGCTGCTAATAATACTGAGGATTTAAAACAAGCGTTTGCATATGGAATTATAGATTATCTTATAAAGCCATTTCAATTTGAAAGATTTGAAGAGGCAATAAGTAAATATAAATTTAGACAGAATCTTTTTAGCAAGGATATAGCTCTTAATCAAAATGATGTTGATAAGATATGTGCAGGAAATAGTGATCAGAATGCTAATCTTCCTAAGGGTTTAAATAAACTTACATTAGATAAATTAATAGAATTTTTAAGTAATAATAGTGATCAAGTATGGACATTAAGAGAAATATCAAATGAAATTAATATAAGTAATGTTACGGTAAAGAAATATATGGACTATTTAGAAAGTATAAATAAAGTATATGTAGAAACAACTTTTGGTAATGTTGGTAGACCAGAATTAAAATATAAATTAATTTAGATATATTTATTAAAAAGGTTAAATAGAATATATTTAAAAAAATAAATTATTAATACATAAATGGTAAAAATATGATACAATATAAAGAGAGTATTGATATTAGAATTAATCTATAATCAATACTTTTTTATTTACTAAAGAGGGGGCATTTGTTATGGAATATAGTAAGCATAAGTACATTGGATTCTTAGGATTATTATCGTTAATAGGACTTAAAGGATTTGTAACTGAAAATTATATATGGTGTATTTTCTTGGTAAACTATTTGTGGTTCACTTTCTTTTATGAAAATAGTCCAGTATATAAGAAGAGGTAATAATTACCAGTATGGGAATAGACTGTTATGATAAAATTCTATGAGAATTTTTTATGGGGATATGCAGTGTTATAGCATTACAGAATACTTAAAGTAAACAAGCTTTAAGTATTTTTTTTATTAATACGTAATTAATGTGTTAAAATTATTAAAAAATATAAAGTTTATCTTAGATAAAGTTCTAAGTTTACTTTAAGAATTAGAGGTTAGCGATAATTGAGTATTAATAAAAATAGTGAAAAATATTTTTATCAAGTGAATTACAATTCAGATTTTGAAAAAAGCTTATGTGCAATGGAATTAAAATATTTGATAAATGGAGAGATGAAGAATAAATATGTTTTTTCTAATATATATGTAAATCCTTCTAGAAGCCCATTTGTTAAAGAAATGATATGTATTAAGTATGAAGATGAATCATTAGATAAAATATTAGAAAATATAAAAAAAGATGGACTTTATTACGATGATTTTAAGGTTTGTTATCTTAGATTAGAAAAGAATGAAGTTCAATATAATGATAGATTAGATAGTTTGAAGAAAATAGGTATGGCTATAAATGGTGAAGCTAATATGCATTCGCCTAAAGTTATGCTTGGTATAACAAAAGTAGAAGGAAAATGGATATTTGGTGAATATAAAAAGAATAATTTTGAATGGCATATACATGAGAGAAAACCATATGAATATTCAAACGCATTGACTATAAGAGTTGCTAGAGCATTAGTAAATATAGCTGTAGGAAATAATACAGATATGAAACTTATTGATCCGTGTTGTGGAGTAGGGACTGTAGTTATAGAAGCATTATCTATGGGGATAAATGTTGTAGCCTATGAATTAAATAAAAATATTGCAGAAAATGCAAAGAGAAATATTGAGTTTTTTGGATATGATAATGTAGTTACACATGGAAATATGCATGATATTAAAGAGATATATGATGCTGCTATAATAGATATTCCTTACGGATTATTTACACCTATTACTAACGATGAACAGATTGCAATAATAAATACAGCAAGAAAAATTACTAAAAAGTTAGTTTTGGTAGCATTTGAGGATATGAGTGAACAGATAAAAAAATCTGGTTTTACAATTAAAGATTTATGTTATGTTTGTAAAGGTAAATTTAAGAGACATATATACATATGTAAATAGTAATAAAAGATATAAATTCTATAATATAAAATAGTTATTTGTTGCATTATAAAATCTTTGTATAAGAACTTAGTTTATTAAATAAAATACCCATATAAGGAATATTAGTTTTTTATTTAAAGCTTACATTGCTTATGTGGATATAAACTAAATTGGTTAAATTAGATTTATAGAGAACTTTGTAATTGGTAAATGTTAAAATAAATTGTATATTAATTATAAGATATTAAGGGAATTATATTAATTATGAGGATATTTAAATCCTATATATGCATATTATTGAGTTTTAAAAAACATTTAAAAAATATAAAACAATATGGGAAGAGTAAATATGTTCGTGGTAAATTATAATAACTAACCGGGCGTATCATAATAAGGAAAAGCTAAAAAAAAAGAGCAAATTAAAGAAATGTAAATATAATTCTTGCATATCAATAAAAATGATAAATAATGACTTTTATATAAGTGTTAAGATAAAACACGTCGCAAGGAGCGGTAAACAACAGAAATAGAGCTTTAAAATTACTAAAAAGTAATAAATTAAAAAGTTTTGAAAAAGTTGTTGACATGATTCAAATCAAGTGATATACTAAATGAGTCGCTTGA
>NZ_JABAGC010000043.1 GCF_012843905.1 Clostridium sp. SM-530-WT-3G | reverse complement strand
GAATGTGCAGATAACGGGATTAGTCTAGAGTCTACCATTTCCAAATTAGGACTAGTAGCTTAAATTTTTCCTATTTAATGCACAAGTCTAGTAATTAAAATAATTATAATAGGATGTGTTTAAATGAATAAAGTGAATGATAGCTGTAAAGTTGCAGAAATTATAAATAATAGTAGAATGTCTGTAGTTTATTTTACGGGAATGGATTGTGGAGCTTGTGAAGTTATTAAATTCAAGGTTGAAGAAATATTAAAAAAGTATGATAAAATTGAGGCTTGTGAAATAAATGGGGAGCAACATAAAGATATATGTGCAGAATATGGAGTATTTTCAGTACCTATATTTCTACTTTTTATAGATGGAAAGGAAAGCATAAGAGTAGGGAGAAATGTTAATCTTTTAGATCTTGAAAATAAAATAGATAGGTATTATAGCATGATTTTTGAATAATTTCATCTATACCATAAAATGTGTTATATTAGATTAAATCAATTTAGAAAATTTCCATGAAAGTTATTAAATATTAGAAAAAAAAGCTATTGTAGAATAATATTAAAATTAATTCTATAATAGCTTTTTGAAGTTTAAACTTATTTATATAAATGATTTTCAATAATACTTTTTATATTTTTTTCATCTTGTTTATATATACAGTTCTTTTCTATATTATTGTATAAAGCTAGGATTGAATCCTTGTCCAACATTGGGTTTTGTTCAATAAGTAGCTCCAGACATTCTCTTTTTAATTTTTCATCTGTTGTAATCATGGAAATCACCTCCTCATATTACATTAATGTACATTACTAATATTATAGTACATCAAATGTAGTAATAGTGCAAATGATAATGTTTACTAAAGAACTTAAGAATAACGGAATATTATATTTTTGTACAAGATATTATAGATATCTCTTCAGTTTTTATTATTTTATATTGAATTATATAAGTGGTATAGTTATAAGAATAAGAATAATAATAATAATATTGTTTAAAGAAATAGTTCTATTAAAATATAAATAAGTAAAGAGATTTAATTAAATTTTTTTTATTCTAAGATAGTTTAGGAGGAAATTTTATGAAATTTGTTTTGGCACCAGATTCTTTTAAGGAGAGTATGACTTCAAAAGAAGCATGTGATGCAATGGAAAGAGCAATTAAAAAGGTTATAAAGGATGCAGAATGTGTTAAAGTTCCTATGGCAGATGGGGGAGAAGGAACTACTACATCATTGGTAGATGGTAGTAATGGAGAAATTTTCACTACAGAAGTAACAGGACCTATAGGAGATAAAGTTGAAGCCATTTATGGAATAATGGGAGATAAAGAAACTGGAATTATTGAAATGGCAATGGCAAGTGGAATACAGCTTGTAAAAAGAGAAGAAAGAAATCCGCTTATAGCTACTACATATGGTACAGGAGAACTTATAAAAGCATTATTGGATAAAGGTGTTAAGCGTATTCTTCTTGGAATAGGAGGAAGTGCTACTAATGATGGTGGAGCAGGTATGGTTCAGGCTTTAGGTGGTAGATTACTAGATAAGGATGGAAATGAAGTAAAGTTTGGCGGAGGGCATTTACATGAAATTGAAAAAATTGATTTGAGTAATTTAGATATTAGATTAAAAGATGTAAAAATTGAAGTTGCATGTGATGTTACTAATCCATTCATTGGTGAAAATGGAGCATCTAGAATTTTTGGGCCACAAAAAGGTGCTGATGAGGAAATGGTTCAATTGTTAGATGATAATCTTGCTCATTTTGCAGAAGTTATAAAAAGAGAGCTTGGAAGAGATATTGTCAATGTACCTGGAGCAGGTGCAGCTGGTGGACTTGGTGGAGCACTTCTGGCTTTCTTAAATGCTGAATTAAAAAGAGGAATCGAGATGGTTATACAGCATACTAATTTAAGAGAAAAAGTTGAAGGTGCAGATTTTGTGTTTACTGGAGAAGGCAGTATAGATGGCCAGACTTTATTTGGAAAAACTCCAATTGGTGTTGCTAAAACTGCAAAAGAAGCAGGGGCTAAAGTAATAGCATTTGCAGGAAGAGTGGCTGATGATGCTGATACCTTATATGATGGAGGAATTGATAGTATATTTTGTATCTTAAATGAATTAACTTCCTTAGATAATGCATTAGAAAATGGTGCTCATAATTTAGAAAAAACAGTTGAAAATGTAGTTAGAATATTAGCTCTAAAATAATTTATATAGCTTCCATAGAGGTAGTAAAAAGTAAAACTATTTCTATGGGAGTTTTTGTTATACTTAAGCTTGTGAGAATAAAAAAGGTTTTTCTTGATTAAATTTCCATGGTATTTTCTTAAGAGAGTTTTATATAATATGTGATATTATTTCTTCTAATGGTAACACTAAGTTTGAAGGGAGGAAGCAAAATGAAATTAAAACTTAAAAAAATATTATCTTTTGCTTTAATTTTTATTTTTACTATAATGCTTTTACCTATAAATTTAGTGTATGCTATTACTATTAATCCTCAAGAAAATAGTGAAGAAGATAAAAGCACTGAATATAGTTCTGTATATGGTGAATATGAGGAAGATAGAAATTATATTTATATTGATTCAGATAGTATTGCTGAAGAAGAGTATACAGAAACTGAAGCAAAAAGTGAAGAACCAAAAACTGATGAGTCAAAGTCTGACAGTAACAACATAGAAGCAAGATCAGCTTTGCTTATGGAGCCTACAACTGGTAAGGTTATATATGAAAAAAATGCTGATGAGAAATTTGCACCTGCTTCTGTAACAAAAATCATGACTATGCTTTTAACTATGGAAGCAGTAGACAGTGGAAAGATAAGTCTTGATGATAAAGTAACATGTAGTGAAAATGCCAAAAAGATGGGTGGAAGCACAATGCTTCTAGATACTGGAGAAATAAGAACAGTTGAAGAACTGCTAAAAGGTGTTGCAATAGCTTCTGGTAATGATGCAGCAGTAGCACTTGCTGAGTATTTAGGTGGAACTGAACAGGATTTTGTAGCTATGATGAACAAGAGATGCGAAGAATTAGGAATGAAGAATACTACATTTAAGAATTGTAATGGACTTCCTGCAGAAGGGCATTTATCAACTGCAAATGATATTGCTACAATGTCTAAGGAATTATTAAAACATCCACAAATATTAAAGTATACAGGAACATATATGGATACTATTACAGAAGGAAGAAAATCTCCAATTGAACTTGTAAATCATAATAAGTTAGTTCGTTTCTTTGATGGTTGTGATGGTTTAAAAACAGGGTTTACAAATGAAGCAAAATATTGCATAAGTGCAACTGCAACAAGAAATAATGTAAGAATGCTTTCTGTAATAATGGGAGCACCAACTTATAAAATAAGAAATCGTGATGCTTCAATTCTTTTAAATTATGGATTTTCTAAATATGAGGGTAAAAAGATTGTAGCTAAAGATGAAGATGTAGATAAAGTATTTATTGATGAGCAGACAGAAAAATACTTTATGGCAAAGGCAAAAGAAGATTTAAATGCTGTAGTTCCTAAAGGTTGTGGAAAAGATATTCAAAAGAAAGTGGTTATAGATGAATTAAAGAATCAATACAGCCAGGGAGAAATAGTAGGTAAATGTGAACTTTATTTAGGAGAAGATAAAGTAGGAGAAGTTGATATTTATTCAGATAGAGATATAAAGAAAGGCAATATATTTGAAAATATCAAGTATAATATAAAAAATATCTTTAAAGATAAAGAGGATAAAGAATAGGTAGTATTAATTAAAATATATATGTGACAAGTGGATAGTTAATAAAAAATCTGCATGAGTGTGTAAGACTTTGCAGATTTTTTTAATTGTATATAATTTTGAGAAAATTATAAATTGCTAGATAACTAGTTTAAATGTTATAATAGTATAGTTTAAAATAAAAATATAATGTGATTTTTTATAAAAAGATTTATGTTAAAAAAGCAAATTATAAATGGAGGAAAGAGGAACCTTATGGAACTTCCTAAGATTAAAATAAATGACTTTGAAGGACCTTTTGATTTATTATTGCATTTAATAAAGAAGAATCAAATGAGTATTTACAATGTTAAAATATATGAAATAACAACACAATATTTAAATTATCTGAATGAAATGAAAGAAATGGATCTTGAAATTACATCAGAATTTATAGTTGTAGCGGCTACATTAATTGAAATAAAATCAAAACATTTACTTCCTAAACCTAAAAAAGAAGAGGAGGAGGAAGAAGATTCAGAAAAGAATTTATTGGAAAAGCTTATTTTATATAAGAAAATAAAAAGTGTATCAGCATTTTTTAAGGAAAGATACACAAATTCTGGAGAAGTTTATGGTAAAAAGCCAGAAGTGATTGAAGAAGTAAAAGATGCTCATGATAATGATGATATTTTAAAAAATTTAAATTTATTGCAACTTTATGCAATGTTTAATAATCTTATTGAAATATATAATAATAAACAGAATAGAGCTAATGTAATTCAAAAAAGAATATTTGTTGATAAATATAAAATAGAAGATAAACTTGACTTTATAATGGATAAAATAACACATGAACAGGTAAATTCATTTAAAGAGCTTGTTGAGAAGTGTGAGTGCAAAATGGAATGTATAGTTACATTTTTAGCATTACTTGAAATGATAAAGCAAAGGATGGTAAAGGTATATCAAAGTGAAAACTTTGCTAATATACTTATTGAAAGGAGAGTAGAATAATGGATAAGAGTATAGGAATACAGATTCTTTTCATGGATGATGAGAGCAAAAATGCAATGAAATCTGCAATAGAATCTTTGTTATTTGCTAGTGGTGAACCTCTAAGTCTTTCAGATTTATCAAATCATTTAGAGGAAAAATCAAAAAATGTAGAAGCAGTTCTTCAGGAAATGATTGAGGAATATGAAAATACAACATCAAGAGGAATAAAGCTAATAAGTATAAAAGGAAAATATCAGCTTGTAACTAAAGGTAAAAATGCAGATTATCTTCAAAAACTATTGAAAAAAAATAAAAGACAGTCATTATCTCAAGCATCTATAGAAAGCCTTGCAATAATAGCATATAAGCAGCCTATAACAAGAGTTGATATAGATGAAATAAGAGGGGTTAAATCTGAAAGTGCTGTAAATAAACTTATAGAAAGAGACCTTATAAAAGAAGTTGGTAGACTTGAAGTTCCAGGAAGACCTATTTTATATGGAACTACTGAAGAATTTTTAAGACAGTTTGAATTAAAGGATTTAAAAGACCTACCTTCACTAGATTTCTTTGGACAGGATGAAGAGGTTTTGTCAGAAGATAATAATGAAAGTTATTCAGAGGAGCTTAAGCAGGAACTGCAACAGGATATAGATATTTTAGAAGGCGAAGAAGATGATGAAGATTTTAATTCTTCAGATTTATAGCTTTAAAGTAATATTATAAAAACAGAAGTAAAGACAATGTTTTTCATAATAAAAACATTGTCTTTACTTTATTTAAATTAGGAGCCTGTTAAAAATTATGATTATTTTTAGTTACAGTTGCTACTGTCAATTTTGGAAGTATTACTAACTTCATCATTATTATTTCCATTTTCAGAGTTTATATTCGTTTTTTTCTTAGATTTATTACAAATATCCTTCATAAATCCTGAAATCATATCAATTACCTGAGGAACGTTATCAAAAATCCTATCATATGGAGTATCATGATCTACAGGAAGTAATCTTACAGAATCATCTTTTATAATTAAAAATGCAACTGGCCTTACTGAAACACCAGCACCAGAACCTCCACCAAAAGGATAGGCATCATCTTCAACATGTGTTGTAGGAGAAGAAAATTCACTTCCACCAGAAACAAATCCAAAATTTAATTTTGAAACAGGTATTATGCATGTGCCATCTTTTGTTTGAACAGGGTCTCCTATTACGGTATTAACATCAACCATATCACGAAGATTTTCCATAGTACTCTTCATTAAGTTTTCTACTGGTTTTTCATACGAATCTGACATATATTCCCCTTAATTATCAGGGGTCACCTCCTTAGAATTAAGTACATACTTAAAAACAATTGTAGTTATATATATAAGTTCTGCAAGTGATAAAAAAATTATACTTGATGTATCATAATCTAAAAAATATTCATCCTCAAATAGTGGTTTTATTTCAAATTTAAATTTTTTAATTTTAAATATTAAATTTAGCAATATATATAGTGGAGTATTAATGTTATTTAAAATTCCAAAGGAAATTGCTGTTTTGAATGCATCATTTAAGGAATAACTTAAATAAGAGTCAATATATAGTGTTGGCTTAAAATGTCTATGATATAGTTTTGATAAAAAAATTTTAAAATTTTCTTTTTTAAATTTAATATTTTTTTTACTTTTTTTTATTGGAGGAGATATTTTTTCTTTTGAATTTTTATTTTTTCTGTTATATATTTTATTTTTAGAAACTATAGTAAAACCATAGATTTTTATATAATAGTCTTCAAAGGAAAAATGCATATCAAATTTAAAAGGTATAGGAACAAAAAGTAAAAATAAAATAATTAATAAAATAAAAAATAGTAAATTCATAATATTCCTCCAATAAACTTTACTTCAAAAGTATTACCAATTTATCAAGAATTTAAACATATTAATTAATAAAAAATATGTTTAAAAAATTTTGAGGATGAAATACTAGTGTTAAATAGAAAAATGAATGGAGTGACTAATTAATGAAAAAGGTATTTAAGAATATAATTATAATCCTTGTCAGTATATTAGTTGTTGAAATAATACCTTTAGAAGTTAAGTGTGCAAATGCAGATACTGTAGAAAAATCAACTACAGTTACTAATAATAAAGATAGTAAATTCAGAGTAAATGCACGATGTGCAATTGCATTAGATAAGGAGAGTAAAGAAGTTCTATATGAACAAAATGCATATGAATTAGTTCCTATGGCAAGTACAACAAAAATTTTAACAAGCCTTATTGCAATAGAGCAAGGAGACTTAGACAGAGTTGTAAAGATAAGTAAAAAGGCAGCAAGTATAAGAGGATCAAAGGTAGGATATAAGGAAAATGAAGAAATAACATTAAGAGAACTTACTTTTGGACTTATGTTTAAGTCTGGAAATGATGCGGCAATTGCTATAGCTGAATCACTTGGCGGCAGTGTTGAAGGATTTGCAGACATAATGAATCATTATGCAAGAAGCATAGGAATATTAGATTCTCATTTTGAATCACCTCATGGTTTAGATAGTAATGAGCATTTCTCAACTGCTTATGACTTAGCTATTTTAACATCTAAAGGAATGGATTATGATTTATTTAGAGAAATTGTAGGAAGCAAGTCTATTACTAGAGATAAATATAATTTTACACGAGATTATAACAATATAAATAAGATTTTATGGAAGATACCTGGTGCCAATGGTGTAAAAACTGGTTATACAGGTCAAGCAGGAAAATGCTTAGTTTCAAGTGTAAATAATAATGGAAAAGATATAATTATAGTTGTGTTAAACTGTCCAGATAGATGGAATGTAACAGATAAGATTTATAAACATGTAATGGAAACTGTAGCATTTGGAAATCATAATGTGAAAGAATTAATTTAACATTAGAACTATAACAAACAGATACTCCTTTTCATGTATTAATGTATAAACTTATGAAGAGGAGTGGTGTTATGTTAATATTAAAAAAACTTAACAAGATAAGTGGATTTAATAATGGCAAAGTAGTAGAAAATATATTTGATTTTTATTATGACAAATAAACACTCTTTTTCATATATTAAAGTATAAACTTATGAAAAGGAGTGTTCTTTATGTTAGGATTTAAAAAACTAAATGAAATAAATGGTTTTGATGAAGCTAATTTAAATAATGCTAAACAGAATAATTATGCCTGGTCAATGGCTGAATTTGGAGATTATATGTATGTTGGGACTGGAAGAAATATAGCAGCAGTTACTATCCAACTATTAGGTGAGGGTGCAAAAGTTCCACTTTTAATAAGATCTGATAAAATTGAAAATAATGCTGAGATATGGAGATATAAAAAAGATGGAACAAGAGAATGGGAACGTGTATATAAAGCATCTGCAGAAGAGAATATAGCTGGTTTTAGGTATATGATAGTTCATGCTTCAGAAAATAGTACTCCTGCATTATATGCAGCTTCATTTGCCTTTAGAAATGACCCTAATGGAGTTACTGTTTTAAAAACTACAGATGGTAGCAATTGGACAAAAGTTGGTGGACATTTAGAAGGTGGTTCATCAAGAGCAATGGTTTCATTTAATGGAAATTTATATATATCAACTATTGAGTCAGCAATTGGTGGTGAAAGATCTTTATTATATGTAAGTAAAGATCCAGAATTTTTCGATTTTGAATTAGTAATTGATTACAATTCTCCAGAATATATAAAAGAAAAAAATCCTATGGGTGGAATTGATAACATGGAGGTGTTTAATAATAAGTTATATATTAGTGTAGCTTCGAATGAAGGATTAGAAGTATGGAGAAGTAATACTGATATGCCAAAATTAAACGAATGGACTCGTGTTATAGATAAAGGATTTGGAGATGGATTAAATAAAAATTCTTTAGCAATGGGAGTATATAAGGATCACTTGTATATAACAGCAGTAAAAGGTGTTCCTCTAGTTCTTTTGATACCAATTGGAGCAGAAGTAGTAAGAATTGATAAGGATGATAAATGGGAACTTGTAGTAGGAGGAGACCCTATAATTAAGACTGAACCTGTTACAGGAACAAGAACAAAGAGTATTTCAGGCTATGATGGAGGATTTTCTAATCCATTTAATGTTTATGTATGGCAGATAAGAGAATTTAAAGATAAACTTTTTGCAACTACCTTTGACCATGGTTCTAATATAGAGGTTTTGAGAGATATAGTATTAAAGAATAGAGATATGTTAATAAGTGCTGTTGGAGAAGGATTGTATAATCTTATAATAAAATTATATGATACAATATTAAATTTATTTAACAGAATAAATTATCCAAGAGGCTTTAATATGTATATGTCTAATGATGGTGTTCATTTTATGCCAATATCTTTGGATGGACTTGGAAATGGAAATAATTATGGAGGAAGAATATTAATGGTTAGTTCTGATAATGATCTTTATGTAGGAACTGCTAATCCATATGATGGATGTGAAGTATTAAAGAATAAAACTATCGATCCTAGAACTTATGGAATGAATGCTAATCAAAATTGGAATGAATTCAAAAAGAATTTATCAGAAGTATTAGGTGAAATAGAGGAAGACTATAATAATATATTGAATGCTTTTGCAAATAATAATAAAATAAATTAAAGAAAATTTAACGAAAAATGTAACAAAGGGGGCTATTTATTAGCCTCTAATTTTTAATAAACTCACTAAAGAATATTTAAGATATATTTGTACATATAATATTAGAAAGTAAAGCTAATTGGAATATAACTTTTATCTAATTATTTATATAAATGATTTACATGCTTTTAATAAAGGTATTTATAATTAAAATAGATATTTGTAGGTGTAAAGATGGATTTCTATGAAATGATAAATGAAATAAAAATAGCATTAAAAAATGATAAACTTGTAATATTTATTGGGGCTGGAATTTCAAAAAATTCGGGGGGCTCAACTTGGGGACAGACAGTAAGAATGTTTGCAGAAAGAATAGGATATCCATAACGTAGGCTTACTACAGATGAATATATTAGAATACCACAATATTTTTATGGAATAGATAAATCAGAAAATCATGAAGAATATTACAGAACAATACTTAAATCATTAAACTTGAATGCAAAGCCTAATATAATTAATAAACTTATAAATGAAATCCATCCTAAGCATATTGTAACAACAAATTATGATAAGCTTATAGATGAAGTGGCAGAAGGTTATGAAGTAATAACAGCAGATAAGGATTTTTTTAAAGCAAAAGGAAACAGTTACTTAATTAAAATGCATGGAGATATTGATGATGTAAGGAATATAGTATTTAAGGAAGATGATTATTTACAATATTCAGAGACACATAGAGTAATGGAGGTTTTTTTGAAATCTTTGCTTATTGATCACGTATTTTTATTTGTAGGTTATTCATTAAATGATTATAATTTGAATACTTTTACTAGCTGGATTGATTATATAGCACAAGAAATGAATATAAAAGAATCCATACATAAGAATTATTTCTTGTCTAGCAGTGCCCAAGCTGGAACTGATTATCTAAAAACATATTATGAAAATAAGGGACTTCATGTTATTGATATGTTTAATATACCAGGTGAAATAGAAGAACAGGTTAAGAAGGTAAAACTTAAAGATGAATTAGGAAGAAGGACATATGCAGTACTTAGCCAGCTTAAGGAAAATAAAATATAGTATTTAAGAGTAAATTGTAGTACTTATTAAGATGGTGTATAATAAATTTTTGTGAAAACAAATAAATTTAATCTGTGTATAGATAAGTACACGATATACAAAGGAGAAATTTACATGTGGAAAGAATTTAAGGAATTTGCCATGAAGGGAAATGTAGTAGACATGGCTATTGGTGTTGTTATTGGGGGTGCTTTTGGTAAAATTGTAACATCTTTAGTAAATGATATTATAATGCCTTTAGTTGGAAGTTTGATTGGTAAAGTTGATTTTTCCAATCTATATATAAATTTAAGTGGACAGCATTTTAATTCTTTACAAGAAGCTCAAGCAGCTGGTGCTGCTACTGTAAATTACGGTTTATTCTTAAATAATTTAATTAACTTTTTCATAATTGCATTTTCTATATTTATAGTACTAAAACAAGCAAATAAAATTAAAAGTTTTGCTATAAAGAAAGAAGAAACAGAAGTTAAAGTTACAGAGAAGGATTGTCCTTATTGCTTTACAAAAATAGATATAAAAGCTACTAGATGCCCTCATTGCACTTCTATTTTAGAGGAAACAAATAACTAAAGAATATATTGGTATTTTAGTATAATTTTCAGCCTATTCAAGAGTAAATTTTTTGCAACATATTTAATGACATAATAAAAACAATCGAGTATAATTAATGAAGATACTTTTTTCATTTAATGACATAATAGGACAAAAGAGTATAATTTATGAGGGGATTTTTTATATTGGAGAGGCTATATGGATAAGTATTCGGTTGTTGCGGATGTATTAGGAATAATTATATGTTGCATTATTCTGTACGGAACTTTATTTGAAACAAAATCAAAAGATAAGCGAAGAATCAGTCTTGTATATACTATTTTGTTTGCAATGGTTCAGAGTGGGGTTAATATTTTGTACTGTCTCAACAAGACGGATTCAAACTCTTACTGGTTTATAGCCAGTATTTATATTGTAACAGGACCTGGATCTTTAATTGGAGCTACTTTTTTTATGAATTATATGAGGTACATACTAGAAAGCTATGGAGTAGATATAGCTAAGAAGGCAAAAGCTTTTGCAATATATGCATATATATCAAGTGGTATTGTAATTGCTATAGTTGCTCTTAAGTTGATTTTTTATCTTGATAATGGCGAGGTGCTTTTTTTACCAGGAATCCATGTTTTTGGAGGTTTGCTTGTTGCAGGGGTCGTCTTTTACTTTGTGATTGTTTTTTCTATTATGAAGAGGGTAAGTAAACGTATTTTTTTTATATTAATTGGTTATATATTTCTACCTATAGTTATAAGTGTAATTTTGGCTATCTTCTTTCCAAAGTACATTTTGGGATTTGCTGTTAAGGATATTACACTGGTACTGTTATATGTCATGCTCCAATCCAATATACAGGATTCTAGTGAGCAGGAAAAACTGGAGTATTTCCGATCAATGTCAGGGATTTATCATACATTATATGTAATTGATTTTGATAAGAAAACATTTTTTGAATTTGGTGCAGCAAAATTTATTCATGAATATGTAAATAAACATAAAGAATTAGGAGTACAGGAAATTATTTGGGGTGTTATGGAAAAAAGTATATGTGAGGCCCACAGAGAGGCGATTAAAAAGTTTGTAGATTTTTCTACTCTAGAAGAACGCATGAAAGGAACCAACATGATTAATATTGAACTTATAACTGTTGATAAAAGATGGTTTAGTTTCAGTTTTATACGAATTGGGAAGGAAAAGGATGGATTAAAGAAGGCGTTTTTTACATCCCTTGATATTGATGATATTAAACGTAAAGAGGATAAACTTATTTTGATGTCCAATACAGACCAATTGACACATTTATATAATCGTAATGCATATGAAACTTACTTGAAAGAAGTTGAAGCAGAGGGGGTTCCAGATGATTTGATTTATGTCAGCTGCGATTTAAATGGATTGAAGATTGTCAATGATACATTGGGGCATGATGCAGGAGATGAACTAATTATTCAAATGGCAGAATGCTTGACAGAATCATTTGCTTCCTATGGAAAAGTTTATCGTATTGGTGGAGATGAATTTATTATTATACTTCAAGCTACATTAGAGGAATATAAGGAAATGCTTGCAAAACTTAAGAAATTACAAACAAATTGGCATGGTAGTTTTGCTGATGAACTTAGCAGTTCTATTGGTATGGTAAGTGCTAAAGAAGTTGTTGGTGGAAGCATAGTAGACATGCATAAAATAGCAGATGAGAGAATGTATGAATGCAAAAGGGAGTATTATCAGTTAAAAGGCATCAACCGTCAAGGACATAAAATTGATGTTTAATACTTAAATAAAATTTGTACAATAATGAAAGAGATAGCATTAAGATTAATATGATTAAAATGCTATCTCTTTTTATATAAGTAGAGTATTTATATTATGATAATTGATAGTTTAGTTGGAATATATAATATGTATTCAAAACTTTCTTACAAATATATACATTGACTACCTGCTAGTATAGGATGTATCTTTATTTCTGGAAAAATAAAATTACATAGAGGTGAGAAAAAATTGGGTATAATTGTAAATGTTGGAGCTATTATAATAGGAACTATAGGAGGAGTTCTTGTCAAGAAAGGAATTAAAAAAGAATATGAGAGTGCTTTATTTAATGCAATGGGGTTTGTAGCAGTACTGTTAGGAATAAATGCTGCTGTAAGTCATATGTCTCAAAGTAAGTATCCAGTTTTATTTATAGTAAGTCTTGCTGTTGGGAGTCTTATAGGTTCTGTGATAAATATTGATGATAAATTTCAAAAACTTGTAGGAAAGTTTTCTAAATCAAATCTTGGACAAGGATTATCTACTGCAATACTTCTTTGCTGCATAGGGACTTTATCAATATTAGGTCCAGTATTAAGTGCTATTTATGGAGATAATACATATTTATATACTAATGCAACATTAGACTTTGTAAGTTTTATGGTATTTGCAGCTACATACGGAATTGGAATGATGTTTGCGGCTCCAGTTTTATTTGTTTGGCAAGGAAGTATTTATATGATAGCTAAATTTTTGTCAGGAGGATTTTTTACTACTGAATTAGTAGCAGAATTATCTATTGTTGGAGGGGTACTTATTGCTGCTTCAGGATTAAGTATTTTAAAAATTAAGGATTGTAAGACATTGAATATGCTTCCAGCTTTATTTATACCAATAATATTCTTTTTAGTAAAAGGATTTTTTGGATTATAGGAATTTTAGATTTTAACATATGTACATAATTAAAAAAGAGCAGTGATGCTCTTTTTTGTATTTAAAGGAAAATAAACTTATACATTCTTATATGACAGACTTGCTTTTCCATTTGCCACTTTTATATCTTATTACTGAAATTGTTGAAGCTAGTATCCATCCACATGGAATAGCCCACCATATTGCAGATTGACCAATAAGAAAAGCTAATGTATATGCAAATATTATCCTTGTAGAAAGATTAGTTAGTGTACTTAAAAGGAATATCTTCATATCTCCACTACCTCTTAAAATACCATTGGTGATTACCATAAGTCCCATGAAAAAGTAAAATAAAGATACAATTTTCATATATTGAACTCCAATATCAATTACACTAGAATTTGAAGATGAATTTACAAAAAGTCCTATCAATTTATGACCGAATAAGAAGAGAGTTATAGCAGTGAAGGCACAAAATCCTCCAATTATTATAAGAGCTCCTTTGTATCCATTTTTTATTCTTTCAGGTTTATTAGCGCCTATATTTTGCCCGGTAAAAGTTGAAACAGCATTACTCATATTTACCATAGGTAGGATTGTGATAGAATCAATTTTTATAGCAGCCGCATATCCTGCAATAACAATAATTCCATAAGAATTTACAAGAGCCTGTACAAAGAGATTTCCAATAGATACTATAGACTGTTGTAATATTGATGGAATAACAATTTTAAACATATTCTTTAGTATGCTCAAATCAAAGAAAATAATTTTTTCCTTATAGTGCATATTTTTTATTGATTTTAATAAGAAAAGCAAGCTTAATACAGCAGAAATTATTTGGCACATAAAAGTAGCATAAGCAGCACCAGCAACCCCCATTTGAAATTTTATTACAAATAGTAAGTCAAGAATAATATTCAAAAAAGAAGATAATATAAGAAATAGAAGAGGAGTTTTTGAATTCCCAAGGGCATTGAATGATGAATTAATTATATTGTATACAAAAAGAAAAACGACACCCCAGAAATATATTTTCATATAAATACATGATTGTTCAAATATATCTTTAGGTGTATTTATAAGACTCAAAATATTTGAATAAAAAATTACTCCCAATACCATAATTAAGAGACTGAATAGTGTGATGAATATAATTGAAGTGAATATTGAAGTTTTAACTTTATCTATGAATTTGCCTCCAAAGTATTGAGAAATAATAACCCCACAGCCTATGCCACATCCATTAGCAATAGTTATAAGTACAAAGGTAATGGGGTATGAAGCTCCAACGGCAGCCAAAGCATCAGCACCTACAAAATTTCCAACTATCATTGAATCTATTATGCTATAAAGCTGTTGAAGTATGTTACCTGCAATCATTGGAAGAGAAAAAAATAATAATATCTTTGAAGGATTTCCTACAGTCATATCCTTGATCATAAAAAGGTCACTCCTATGGATAATTAATGTAAATATGAAGCATATGCTTAATGTAAATACAAATAATTATATATAAATATTGATGGTATATTATATTGAGATATGTATTACAAAAGGACTTACTATTATAGATATAAATTAATAAGCCCTTTTATAGTGTTTAATAATTAAGTTTTATTTCTATAACGCCAGATAATCATAATATTTTATATAATTTTAGGCTTTAGCATAATTTCTGCTCAAAAACATTATCAAGATTTAATTTCTTAATTCTTTTTTCTATTTCAGAAGTATCTGTTGAATAAAGTCCTTGTTCTTGCATTCTCTTAAAATATTGTGCACCAGCAAAAGTATATCTTAACTTACGCCCTTCGCGAGTTGTAGATTTTTCATTTTCATATGAAATTAAATCACCAATTGCTATAGATGATGGAAGTATAAGTAGTGGAATTCCAAGAGCTAATCTTACAGCATTATGTCCAGCTAAACTTCCAGTACAGATAGCTTCAGTATGTCCTACAAAAAGCCCACTTTTTTCACCTGCACACAATAAGTTATCAACTCCAATAACTCTTAAATCATTAGTTCTAGGTGCAACTGAAAGATAACGTATTGAATTCCCTTTACTTCCTGCGTATGGATCAACATATTTGACATTCTCAAGACCTTTTATTTTACGAAGTTTATGAAGAGGATAATATGTTGTCATTAATTTAGCATGTCCTGTATCTAATAAAACTATATTTTCTGCAAATTCTTTTAATGCATATTGCTGACATACCTTAGTTTCAAGTTTTCCATAATTAATATCTTCTGGTGGAACTTTAAGAACAACAACTCCTTTTGTATCAAGTTCATTTTTTATATCATCAGAAAGACTTTCTTTTGCTAGTTTACATGAACCTGAAAATGCTCCTAATATATCGTCACCACGTTCGCCTTGAATGTCAGGTACACCACATCTTCCGCTTATACTTATTCTTGGTCCAAAGGCTGGACATCTTAGCACACACATTGAGCATCCATTGCCATATCGTAAACAGTTTCCCATAGGTCCTGTAGTTCCAGTAGTTTCTATAAATATATCACCTTTAATATATGTGCCATCACTTAAATAAACACCGTACAGTTTACCATCTTTAAAGTTAACATCACTTACTCTGCTTTCCATCATAAGTTTTATGCCTTTTGATTTTAAGTATTTAGAAACTTCGCCTTCAATCATATTTACATTATATAAAGTAGCATGTTTATGGCCTGGAAAATCTATATTTGTATGAGTAGAAACTCTATCTGTAATTTTTATAAGGTCACCAGCACCTAAAGCAATAAGTTCTTCAGAAGCGGTATACCTTCCATTGTTACGCATAATTCCGCCAACATTTCCAAGACCTAAAAGAAGATCAGTCTTTTCAATAATTGTAACATCTGCTCCAGCTTTTTTTGCAGTTAAACCAGCTGCGCATTCTGTCCACCTCAAATACCTGCACTAAATATTAAAGACTACATGAAAATCATTATTACCATCAAATCTAATTTCTGAAATTATATTTCCTATCTCAATTTGTTTTTCTTCCATAGTTAGTTGATCCCAGTTGGATAGAAGAGTTTTTATATTATCTTGAAGAGTATCTACGTTCATAGTATCTATACTATCAAGAATATTTTCTCTTTCTAGGCTGAGGAGCCTATTATTTAAATCATCATTTTCTTCTGATATAGAGTTCATTTTATTTGCTATTTTTTGAGCAGCACTTCCTTCAAGTAAGATAAGTTTATCTGTTAACGAATCTAAAATTTTATTATTCTTATTGATTTTATTTTGTATTTCTTTTATTTCTGCTTTTATATTTTTTTTAGGTTTCTTATCTATGTAGTCATTTAAGATAGATTCATCACGAGATATATTTTTTAGCATTTCTAATACATCTTCTTCAAGATATCTTACATTAATCCATTTAGCTGTACATCTATATAAACTAGATATGCTTGTTGAGTGCTGGCGGGAGCATCTAAAATAAAAAGTCTTAGTTCCATCTTTACGCATACGTCCTGCTGTTATGTGCATTCCATTTCCACAAGAGCATTTTACTTTATGGGCAAGAAAAGAAAACTGAGATATTCTAGGTCTTTTTTCTAATCCTTTTCTTTTTCTTATTTCATTTGCTTTAATCCATGTAGATGATGATATTGGAGCTTCATGTAGACTTACTGATGCAAACATTCCTATTGCATTAAATGATTTCTTTCCACTCCTTGAGCGTGGTCGTCTATTGTAGGGAAGATAGCCGCATCCATTAAGTTTACCAAAGACTTTATAGCCAATACTTTCTAGATAGTGTTTGCTGTCATTATCAGATTTACAGTAAACAGGGTTTGTTAATATACCACTTATAGTTCTAGTTGGAATATTCAATAATTTTGATATATTATGTGCAGAGTGGTTATTTGCAGCCATTTCAAATATAGATTGAATTTTAATGCGCCATTCAGGTATTAACTCTAAATACATTGCAGTCTTATCACCATTAGGAAGCCTTACTGATCTATAGCCAGTAGGAGGGGTTCCCCCAGACCATCTTCCTATTTTAGCAAGGGAAGACATATTATCCTTAACTCTTTGAGATATATTCATTCTCTCCATTTCTGCAAAGCCAGCAATCATTGTCATCATCATTCTTCCAGCAGGGGTAGAAGGGTCAAAGCCTTCAGTAACAGAAACTAAATCAATATTGTTTTTTTCGAGTTCATCAAAAGTATTCATAAAGTCTATTATATTTCTGCCAATTCTATCAATTTTATAACATGCAATAATATCAAATTCTCTCTTTTTAGCAAGAAGCATCATCCTTTGAAATTCAGGTCTGTTTATGTTGCCACCACTAAAACCTTCATCTTGAAATACTTCAAATATGAAAGCATCATTTTTCCTATAAAAATAATCTTTACACATTTGAATTTGATTCTTTATAGATTCACCAGTATCAGTTTCCTTACTCTTCCTGCTGTATATGGCAACTTTTTTCATAGTATCACCTCATATGTTTCGTTTCTAAAAAAGCATAAAATAGTATTCATAGGATTATGCTTAAAATTCAATTTAACACTTCCTTCACAGCATCTATTATTATTTATTATTTATTTAAAAAATTTATTAGTGAAAAGTATCAAAATTATCGTATTAACAAAATTGGTAATACAAGCATATGATGGTTTGAGGTGATTTCATGCATTACAACTTACATTATGAAGTTACAAAGGAAGTTTCAAGGATAGTAACTTTAAGTTTACTAAGACTGTATGAAAATCATAAAGATGATGAAAGAATATTTCCTAATAATGAACTTAAGGAGATAGAAGATAAACAAGAAGATTAGATGATTAGTGTATAGCAAGTCATTTTAAGTATTTAAAATCCTTGGTTGAAAACTAAAAGATGAACAGGCAGATATGCCTCAGTGTTGAATTTTGTTTAGCGATAAATCATAAGACAGATAATCTACTATGGATTTTTTATTAGTTCAATTTCATTTTACAACTAGTCAAATAAAATATTTACATAATTTCTATATAATTATTTAAATAAATACATAATTCTTTAATTTGAGTTTATTGAGACTGTATGAAAATTATAAGAATAATTAAATAGTACTTTTAAGAATATATCTAATCAAAGATATAAAAGAAGATCAATATGATTAGATATTTAGTATATATTAAGTCATTTAAATATTAATGATAACTAAGGATTAAAACATAGAATTTATATGTAAAATAATGGTAAAATAATAAGTATTAGAGGAGGGATAATATGTTCAAGAAAATAATAGCTTTAATACTTATTGCAACATCTGTATATAGCGTTAGTGCATTTGCTGAGTATAATGTTACAAAAGAAGAAGCATTTAATTTTTTTCAAGATGAGGATTTTGATTATATGAAGTTTGATGAGTCTAAGATTAATATTATTCATTCTAAAGATTTTGATTGTATGGGTTTTGAAGGTGAAGTTTTTAAATTAGCTGGTATAGAAAATGATTTATATGCTTATAGCAATTATGGAATTACTTTTTATGTAGACACTAATACATGGGATATGTATAAAAAACAAGGTGGAGTAGAAGGTGAAACTTTTTCTAAAATGAGCTATCAGTTTGAAACATATCCAATAGAGGTTGGACGTTGGTCTTGGAAACGATACAGGTCGCCAGTTCATAACAATCTATGGGAGTATACAGGTTGGCAGCCTGAGAATGGTTGGCGTGGTTCTGATGATACGGGATGGAAGTATTATGATAATGGAGAAATGGATTTTGGATGGAAGAAAATTAATGGCGAATGGCACTATTTTTTGAACACTGGTAGAATGGCTACTAATTGTACTATAGATGGGTATTATTTAGGTAATGATGGTAAATGCCAATTGAATAAATAAAAAAGATATCTCAAATTTTCTTTGAGATATCTTTTTTTATATTTAATCCTAAGCTGTTATAGTTTCAACTTCACAATCAGCTTCGTCTTTTTTCTCTTCTTTAATTAATAAGTTTGCAACCTTTTGTCCAAATGGTAAAAGAATTTGAATAAATGTTCCTATAGCAATCATAGATATTACTGTTCCTAAACCTACAACTCCACCTAGTAAGAATCCACCTATTAGTAACACTGCATCCATTGTTATTCTTATAGTTCTGTATTGAGCTTTTGTTTTATCTTGAATAATAAATGGTACTATATCATTTGGTGCTACTCCTAAATTACTTGCAGATAATATTGAAAATCCAAGTGCAATTATGAAGCATCCAAAAAGTACTAATAGCATCTTAACAAATAAATTGTATTGTTCTACTGGGAAGTATGAAATAACTTTTACACCTAAATCAATGATTGGTCCTACACCTACAACACATATTATTGTTCCAATGTTAATACGTTTTCTATCTACGAATAAAATAATAGCAGTTAATGTAACTAAGATTATCATATTAGCAACTCCAGGAGTTACAGTATTAGTTCCTGCTATCATCTTAGTAATAGCTAAATCTTTTAATGGTGTTTTATTTAGAGTACTTGCAAGACCTTCAGTAAATACAGTCATAGGATCTGATCCTATTTTAGTTTTTAAGAATAATGCTACTCCAAATTGGATAACTGTCATACCCATAAAAAATAAAAATAACCTCTTTGCATAATTTGTCGCTTTCTTCATTTATATATCATCCCTTCAATGTCGTTAGTTAAAAATTGTTATTTATTCGTTTTCAATAAAGTTTGCTAAGTTGTTATTGTTTACACTAGCCGATAGAAAATATAATACACTAATTTAAATCCTTTGTCAAAAGAAAAAATTAAACTTTTTCATTTTTAGTCAAATCCATTTATTTTTAAATTAAATTTTTATTGTATTGACTTATTTTTTGAAAAATTTTTAAAAATAATTGTTAAATTTTAATGATTTTTTATTTGGGTTGTTGCTTTTGAATGATAATGCTCATATTTGGTCAATTTTAATTAATAATATATAGTTTTGTATTAATATTTTTTATATAGTAAAATGAATTATTTAGTGAAATGTGTATGTCTTACTCTGGAAGATGCTCATTAACCAATTGCTTTACAGGAAAAGATGCTAATAGAGGAGAATGTACACATAAAAAAATTATAAATAAACTTAATTACAGTAATTTGCAGAGAACAGCGCATCCAGCCCAGCCTCCACCAATAATAATAACCTTCATATAAATCTCCTCCCTTCAAAAATAGCTCTTGGGTCTAGCTGTTCTTTGCAAAATCTTTTAACTCTATGACCAGAAAATCTTGCAGTACATGCTCCACAGATGCCTTCTCCACAACACATTTTAAAATTATTACAACATGAAAGGGGTACATCATTTCTATTTATTTGATTCAAAAAATCAATAACATCGTAAGTCAGAATATCAGCACCAGCTAAATGGATATGATTTACACCATCTTTTAAAGCATCTTTTATAATAACCTTTGCATGATCAGAAAGTTGTCCCTTTTCTAAAAGACTATGCTCACTATAAGGAAGTGAGTACTTATCTAGAAAATCCTTTGCAAAATTAAAAGAAAAATTACCATTATCAATAACAATTTTGATTTCATTATTTTGAGAAACTAGTTTTCTTGTTACAGGCATCATAGGAGCAAGACCAATTCCTCTTCCTAAAATTAATGATTTTTTATTTATTTGAGCATTTATATTTCTAAGCCCAAATACACCATTCCAATAAGGACCTCTTATACATATGTTTTCATTTTCCTTTGTTTCTAAAAGTTTTGAAGTCTTTATGCCACGTATTTCTATAGCTACTGTAAGCATATCCTTATTAATATCACTGTGCATAATTGAAATAGGAACATCAAAGTATTTATTCTCGTCAGTTTGTATAAATATATAGCTGCCTGGCTTACATAAATCTATAGCAAGCTTATGAGGAACATTAAAACTAATCATTATGACAGTATCATTGTAATTTATAACTTTCTTTACCAAACAGTTATAAGATTTACGACCTTCTTTTGCCTTATTATTATTGTTATGCAATTCTTGATAAATGCAAACACCTTTCCAATTTAAGCAGTCGCAGAAGTTTTCACCCTGACATTGTGAGCAAATTAGACATTCTCCAGTTTCTGCAAGTTTACAAGGACAAAATTCAGTTCCACAATCAATGCACTCTATAGCTTCTTTAATCATTTTTACTCCTATAGATAAAATTGCTTCTCATATTAGATTATTTTAAATTTCTTAAAATGCTACCAATTTAAGAAAAAATGTTTATATTCTGTATTAAAACAATTAAAGAATAAGTGATATTTGTACTGACTAGATATAAACATATATAAAAGAAAAGTAACTAGAATTTATAATTAAAAAATCTATTTAAAGTTTATTAATATTATTGATTTAGATAATTACAGAAATAAAATTGTTATATAAATGTGCATATAGATTAAGAATGCATTAATAAATTGCTGCATTATATATAAAAATGTTAATTTAATTGTAAAAAAACATAAAAATTGTTAATAAAACGAAAAAAACAGGAGTAAAATGTTATAATTGATAAAAAAGTGTACAAATCATTGAAAATAAGTTATTATTTTAGTATAAAAATTAAATAATTTATATGGAGAGGGTAAAATATGTCACAAAATAACGATAAGAAAATTATGTGGTACACACTTGCATTTATGGCATTTTCAGGCGTTTGGGGCTTTGGAAATGTTATAAATGGATTTTCTGAGTACAATGGATTAAAAGCAATTGTATCTTGGTTAATTATTTTTGCAATCTATTTTGTACCTTATGCCTTAATGGTAGGAGAATTAGGTTCTGCTTTTAAAGAACATGGTGGAGGAGTTAGTTCGTGGATTCATGAAACGATTGGTCCAAGGCTTGCTTATTATGCAGGATGGACATATTGGATTGTTCATATGCCTTATATTTCACAAAAACCATCTAATTTCATGATAGCTACGAGCTGGGCTATATTTCAGGATGCTAGAATAAGTAAAATGAGTCCAATGCTTTTACAAGTTTCATGCCTTGTTATATTTATAATAGGGATTATAATTGCTTCAAAGGGATTAAATCCACTTAAGAAATTATCAGCACTTGCTGGAACATCAATGTTTATAATGTCTATTTTATTCATTATATTAATGATAGCTGCACCAGCAATAACTAATGCAAGCTTAAATTCAATAGACTGGTCTCTAGATACATTTATTCCAACTTTTGATGTTAAATTTTTCACTAGTCTTTCAATATTAGTGTTTGCAGTTGGAGGGTGTGAAAAGATATCACCATATGTAAATGAAATGAAAGATCCAGAAAAGGGATTTTCAAAGGGTATGATTACTTTAGCAATAATGGTAGCAGTATGTGCAATACTTGGAACTATTTCTCTTGGAATGATGTTTGATTCAAATAACATACCTAGCGATTTAATGACTAATGGTGCTTATTATGCATTCCAAAAACTTGGTGAATATTATCATTTAGGAAATTTATTTGTTATTCTTTATGCTATAACAAATATGATAGGACAACTTGCAGTTCTTATAATTTCTATAGATGCTCCACTTAGAATGCTACTTGCTAATGCTGATAGAAATTATATACCAGATGCATTATTAAAGAAAAACAAAAATGGAGCATATATCAATGGTTATAAGCTTATATTTGTAATAGTATCAATTCTTATAACAGTACCTGCTTTTGGTATAGGAAGTGTTGATGATATTGTAAAATGGCTTGTAAAATTAAATGCAGTATGTATGCCACTTAGATACTTATGGGTGTTCGTAGCCTATATTGCTCTTAAGAAGACTGGAGAAAAGTTTGGAAGAGAATATTTCTTTGTTAAAAATAGAACATTAGGAATTATTATTGGAGCATGGTGTTTTGCATTTACAGCATTTGCTTGTATAGGTGGAATGTATTCAGAAGATACATTTAAGCTTGTATTAAATATAGTTACACCATTCGTATTAATTGGATTAGGATTAATTATGCCTAAGATAGCTAAAAAATATAATAAATAATTTTTAGAAAAATAGTAAAGGACTGAATTATACTCCTTATTTAAAAGAGTATAATTCAGTCCTTACTTAATTTAATAATGATAAATTATAGTAATTCTAAAATTTCTACAGTATATTTACCACCTGGAGCATCTATTTCAACTACTTCTCCAGCTTTTTTGCCAAGAAGGGCTTTACCTAAATCAGATTCAATACTTATTTTCATATTTTCAGGATCTAAGTCCATTGTTGTAACAAGTGTTATTATAGTTTCCTCATCATCGTCATCAAATTTAACTTTTGCTTGGCTATTTACATTTAATACTGATTTATCATCATTTGAATCATCAAGTACAGTAGCTGTAGAAAGCATAGTCATTAAATATTGAATTCTATTATCATTTTCTCTATAATTTGCACATGCTTCTTTATATTCTGCATTTTCAGAACGGTCACCGTGAGCTGCAGCAATTAATTTTTCCTTTGCTATTTCAGCTCTTTTAACTGTCATTCTATATTCAAGTTCTTCTTGAAGCTTTTTCATATTTTCTAATGTGAGTACATTATTCATTATTGGAACCTCCCCTATAATTTATTCTTTTACTATTATATAATATATAAAAAAAAATTAAAGCTTATTTAATATAATACGATAAATTTCATAATCAGAAATCATACTTAGAAAAAATAATTTACAATTATTAATTTTTATGGAATAATAAATAAATATATTATAAAAATTTAAAAAGAGGTAAAGTAATGAAAATAGGTTTTGATCATGAAAAATATTTAGAAGAACAATCAAAGTACATATTAGAAAGAGTAGACAGATACGATAAGTTATATTTAGAATTTGGAGGAAAGCTATTTAACGATCGTCATGCCATGAGATGTTTGCCAGGTTTTGATGAAAATGCAAAGATTAAATTATTGATAAATTGCAATAACAAATTGAACTAATTTCTATATATGACTTAAATGCTTGAATTTACTTATGCTATATAGATT
>NZ_JABAGC010000042.1 GCF_012843905.1 Clostridium sp. SM-530-WT-3G | reverse complement strand
GCTGTTAAAGTTGTCTTACCGTGGTCAACGTGACCGATTGTTCCAATGTTAACATGTGGCTTACTTCTTTCAAATTTTTCTTTTGCCATTGAAAATTCCTCCTTTAATTTTGTAATAAACCTTGCCTAGTGTTTTTTTATTATTTTATTTGGAGCTCACAATCGGGATTGAACCGACGACCTCCACCTTACCAAGGTGACGCTCTACCAACTGAGCTATGTGAGCGTTCAGAATCTTTCTGTTCCTTGATATACCAATTATAAAGTTTACTATTATTTTTTTTGTTTGTCAATATAATTTGTCACTTTATATTAAGGCATTTCTCCAATTTTCTCTTAACTCTCTGAAGCGCATTATCTATTGATTTTGAATGTCTTTCTAAATCACATGCAATCTCCTGATATGACTTACCATCAAGATACGAATTAAGAACTTCAAGTTCCAATCCTGATAAAACTTTTGAAATCTTTTCTTCAATATATTGCATCTGCTCTTTGCTTATTATTAACTCTTCTGGGTCAGAAACTTTTAATCCTGTCAAAACATCTAACAATGTCTTTTCAGACTCTTCTTCATATATCGGTTTGTTTAAAGATACATAAGTATTTAAAGGTATATGTTTCTGTCTAGTAGCAGTTTTTATTGCAGTTATGATTTGTCTTGTTATACATAGTTCTGCGAAAGCTTTAAATGATGTTGACCTTTCAGGTTTATAATCACGTATAGCTTTATATAGACCTATCATTCCTTCTTGATAAATATCTTCTTTATCTGCCCCTATTAAAAAGTATGATTTAGCTTTAGCTTTTACGAAATTTTCGTATTTTGAAATTAAGTATTCCTGCGCTCTGTTATTGTCAGCTTTAGCTTCCATAACTATTTCTTCATCTTGTTTATCTTTAAATTCTAAATACGCATCCAACTATACACTCTCAACTCTCTTCTTATTTTAAACTGCATTATCATGTAAACAATTATACCCCAGTAAAAAAGTATAAGTCAACTTCCACTACTTACCACGTCTAAGTGCCTCTAAAATTTCTACTATACCTTCATCTATATTATCCGCAATACTATTCTTATGACTTCTTTTATTCACATCTGTCTTAATTTTTATTTTCTTTTCAACTTCAGTTACTTCATTATAAAATTCTAATGATGACATCCTTACAGCACCTCTTTGAAATACAGTCTGCTGTTCTAAATTATCAGATGTAACAACTACAATTTCATGCTTTCTTCCAAGGGTATTTACTTTTCTCTCAATATAACTATCTGCTGTTTCTCCATCTTTTGTAAAAACCACTGATATGTTCTTACTTATTTCTTCTTTCTTTTCAATGCTTCCATGTACTTTATGTGCATCAAAAACAAGAATTATTTTACACTCATTGAATACTGCATAATTATGTAACTTATCAATAAGAGATTGACGCGCAGCTTCAAAACTAAAGTCCTTTTTTTGTTTTAAATCTGGCCAACTATTTACTACATTATAACCATCAACAAAAATAGTCTTCACCTTGTCTACCCCTTTACTTTAAGCGACCCTTTAAAACTTCATACATCATTATTCCGCCAGCTACAGATGCATTTAATGAATTTATTTTTCCTACCATAGGTATTTTTATAAGTTTATCACATTTTTGAACTGTAAGTTTTGAAATCCCTCTTCCTTCATTTCCGATAATAAGTGCACAAGGTCCGCTATAATCCACTTGGTAACTATATTCTTCTGCCCTTATATCAGCTCCATATACCCATATTCCTTCTTCTTTTAAAGCGTCTATTGTAGCATTTAAATTTGTAACTTTAGCTACCTTAACATGTTCTATTGCTCCTACTGAAGACTTATAAACAGTTGCCGTTACTGATGCACTTCTTCTCTTTGGAATTATAATTCCGTGTACACCAAAAAGTTCAGCAGTTCTTGCTATAGATCCTAGGTTGTGAGGATCTTCAACTTCATCAAGTATAACTATAAAAGGTGCTTCTCCTCTTTCCTTTGCTAAATCTAATATATCTGATACTTCTGAATACTTAAATGGTGTTACTTTGGCTATTACACCTTGATGTGCTTCACCATCACACATTCCATCCAATTTTCTTTTATCAACTTCTTTAATTAATATTTTCTTTTCTTTAGCCATACCAACTATAGTATTTATGGATCCTTCAAGTTTATTATTAGATATATAAAGAGTTTCTATAGTTCTGCTATCATTTTTTAATGCTTCTATTACAGCATTTCTTCCAATTACAATATCTTCTCTTTCTTCTATTATGGCTTCATTTCTACTATTTCTAGTTTTTCCTGATTGTTTTGGACCATTATTTTTCTTAACCTTATTTTCTTTAGTATTTGGTTTCATCTTTTTTCCTTGCATTATAGGTCCTCCTTTCAATTATGCTTTTACTTTATAACCTCAATGCTTTTATTTAACACAAATTGTAATCTTTCTTTATTCCCTGATAGGTATAAATATCCAACTAAAGCTTCAAATCCAGTTGCCATTCTATAATCTCTTACATCTGCATTCTTTGGTACTGTTGGAGATTTTGCATTTCTTCCTCTTTTAAATACAGACATTTCGTCTTCATTCAACAACTCCTCTAATTCATGCATTATAATAGATTGGCTTTTTGCTTTAACATAACCAATAGCTTTTATATGCATTTTATTAGCATTTAGTGATGTATTATTGCTTAATATATAGTTTCTTATAAAAATTTCATAAACCCCATCACCAATCAGCGCTAATTGAAGCGGATTTAATAACTTAGCTTCTGTTTCTGTAAATTCTCTTATTCTTAAATCATCTAACATTATAATTCTCCTTTAAATAAGGGTTGCAATTATGCAACCCTTATTTTATAATTAATCAACCTTTTTCCATCTAACACCTTGAGGTGTATCTTCTAGAACTATATTTCTAGCCTTTAAGTCATCTCTTATTTTATCTGCTAAAGCAAAATCTCTATTCTTTCTTGCTTCTTGTCTCTTATCTATAAGTTCTTGAATTTCTGCTTCAAGTGTTTTGTCTTCTTTCTTTTGAAGAATTCCAAGTGGACCACCAAGTTCTCTAATTAATGCTTCTGCTTTTTCACATAATTCCTTTGAAGAATTTATATTTATATTATTGTTTATATCTTTAGTTAAATCAAATAATACTGATATAGCATCTGCAGTATTAAAATCATCATCCATTTTTTCAATATATTTTTCTCTATATTTTCCTAATGAATTTAAATATGCTTCTTCTTCAGAATCCATTTTTTCTTTCTTAACTTCATTAGCTAAATTTTCAAGATTATTTATACAATTATATAATCTTTCAACAGATGATTTTGCTGAATCTAATAATTCTTGGCTGAAATTAATTTGTGTTCTATAATGTCCTGATAACATTAAAAATCTTATAACATCTGCATCATATTTCTTTAATGCATCTCTTGCAGTTATAAAGTTATTCTCTGATTTAGACATTTTCTTATTATCAACATTTACAAATGCTGCATGAACCCAATAATTAGCGAATTTCTTTCCTGTCACAGCTTCACTTTGAGCTATTTCATTTTCGTGATGTGGGAATTTTAAATCCATTCCGCCACCATGAATATCAATAGTATCACCTAATAAATCTCTTGCCATGCATGAGCATTCAATATGCCATCCTGGTCTTCCTAATCCCCAAGGACTTTCCCATGCTGGTTCACCTGGTTTTTGCTTTTTCCATACTGCAAAATCCATAGGGTCTTTCTTTCTTTCGTCAACAGATATTCTAGCACCAGCTTGTAAGTCTTCAAGGTTTTGACCACATAATTTACCATAATCCTTGAATTTTTTAGTGCTGAAATATACATCTCCATCTATTTCATAAGCATATCCAGCCTCTATCAAGTCTTCTACAAACTTTATTATATCCTTCATATGTTCTGTTGCTCTTGGATTTACAGTAGCTCTTTCTATTTGTAGACCATCAGCATCTTGATAATATTCATCAATGAATCTATCTCCAAGTTCTTTTACTGTTATACCTTCTTGGTTAGCCTTATTTATCATTTTATCATCTATATCTGTAAAATTTTGAACAAATTTAACCTTATACCCTCTATACTCTAAGTATCTTCTTATTGTGTCGAATACTATAAAAGTTCTACCATTACCAATGTGAAAATAATTATATACAGTTGGACCACATGCATACATTTTAACTTCACCAGGAACAATTGGTACAAATTCTTCTTTTTTTCTAGTTAAACTGTTATATAGCTTCATCACTTTACCTCCACTATTTTAATTTTACGTTATTTTTTTCGAATTCACCCTTAACTATATTACATACATCACTTATTTTAACTACTTCCATTTCGCCATCTCTAAGTTTGAATTCTACTTCTCCATCACCAATTTTCTTACCCACAGTAACTCTCATTGGTATTCCCATTAATTCAGAGTCTTTAAACTTAACTCCTGCTCTTTCATTTCTATCATCTAGAAGTGCTTCAACTCCCATAGAAATTAATTCATCATATAATTCATTTGCAACTCTTACTTGTTCTTCATCTTTAACATTTACAGGAATTACAGATACATGATATGGAGCAACTGCTAATGGCCATATTATACCATTTTCATCGTGATGTTGTTCTATTATAGACGCCATTGTTCTTGTAACTCCTATACCATAACATCCCATTACAAATGGCTTTTCTTTTCCATCTTCATCTATAAAGTTAGCATTCATAGCTTCTGAGTATTTAGTTCCAAGTTTGAATATATGACCTACTTCTGTTCCTCTAGCTATTGTAACTGTACCACCACAATCTGGACATTTTTCACCAGCTGTAACGTTTCTGAAATCTCCAACTGTTCCTTCAAAGTCTCTTCCATAGTTAACATTATCTATGTGGTATCCAGTCTTATTTGCTCCTACTATAAAATTATACATATTAGCAACTTCTTCATCTACTAATAGTATATCCACTTTTATTCCTATTGGCCCTGCAAATCCTACTACTGCATTTGTAGCATTTTGAACTTCTTCATTACTTGCAAGTTCTAGACTGTTTACTTCACCAATTGCATTAGTAACTTTAACTTCATTAATTTCTCTATCGCCTCTAACCATTACAGCAACAATTTTTCCATCTGCATTGAATAATATAGTCTTTGCAAGTTTCTTAGCATCTTTCCCAAAGAAAGCAGCAACTTCTTCTATTGTTTTTGCATTTGGTGTTTCAACTTCTCTTAATTCTAAGAAATCTTGCTTTTCTTCTTTTTCTGGAGTACATGCAGCCTTTTCTATATTAGCTGCATAGTTACAGCAATCGCAGAATACAACATCATCTTCACCAACTTCTGATTTAACCATAAATTCTGCTGAATTAGCTCCACCAATAGCACCAGAATCTGCTTGAACAGGCTTTGCATCTAATCCACATCTGTTAAAGATTTTTACATATGCATCGTGCATTTTATTGAATGCTATATCTAAGCCTTCTTGATTTCTATCAAAACTGTATGCATCTTTCATTATGAATTCTCTTGATCTCATAATTCCAAATCTTGGTCTACGTTCATCTCTATATTTTGTTTGAATTTGATATAAATTTAATGGTAACTGCTTATATGATTTAATTTCATTTCTAGCAATATCAGTAAATACTTCTTCGTGAGTAGGCCCTAAACAGAAATCTCTATTTCCTCTATCTTTTAGTCTAAACATTTCAGCTCCATATGCATCCCATCTTCCTGATTCCATCCATAATTCTGCTGGTATCATAGCTGATGCTAAAAATTCTTGAGCTCCTGCAGCATCCATTTCTTCTCTTACTATGTCTTCTACTTTTTTAAGTACTTTAAGTCCAAGTGGCATATAGTTATATATTCCTGCTGCCATTTTTCTCATCATACCCGATCTTAGCATTAATTTGTGACTATCTATTTCAGCTTCTGCTGGTACTTCTCTCAATGTTGATATTAACATATTAGACATTTTCATGATTCTAATTCCTCCTAAATGTGTATTTATAAATTATTTATGATATATACTTCTGATCATAAATATTATCTTTACTAAAAATTTTATTATTAAATATAAAAACAAAAAACTCGCCCCTAATATACATTAGGGCGAGTTATATCGCGGTACCACCTAAATTTGTTCTCTTAATAATGATAACGGTATTAAACCGATAGTTTTTCTATAGCTCCAAAGCTGGTTCAAAGTCTGTTAAAAGTCTTACAGCCTAGGGACTTTTTCTCTTAAAGTCGACTTCTACTATTCTTCATCATCGCCTAAAATCTTCATTTTATTTTAATTAATTATAACTTTTTAAAATTTGACTGTCAATATAACTAACTTATTCTAATTCTTTACTAAATATTGAGCCAATATCAAATCTTCAGGCGTTGTTATCTTTATATTTGTATATTCTCCATCATAAAGATATACTTTATTTCCAAAAAGCTCTGCAACCATAGTATCATCAGTAACTTGAATATTCTGTTCTTTAACTTTTTCATGACATTCACATATCATATTATAATCAAATACTTGAGGCGTCTGAACTGCAACAAGACTGCTTCTAAGAGGAGTATCTATGGAAAAATTCTTATTATCTTTAATTTTAATTGTATCTTTCGGCATGACCCCTGGTGCTGCTGCTTTATATATTTCAGCATACTTTATACCTTTATCTATTATCTCATCAGATATAAAAGGCCTTGCACCATCATGTATTAAAACAATATCAGACCCTTCAGCCTTCTTTAATCCATTATATACAGAATCCTGTCGTTCTTTTCCTCCAAATGCCACTTCATCTACTCTTAAATCATATTTTTCTAAAACTTCTTTTTTACAATATTCAATTTCATCTTCTGGAATAACGAGTATTATCTTATCTATAAATTTATTATCTATAAATTTTTTCAAAGTATAATAAAGAATGGGTCTGCCATTCAAATCAATATATTGCTTGCTTGTAGCAGAACCCATTCTCTTGCCTCTTCCTCCAGCTAATACAATTACACTAACCATACAGAAAAGCTCCTTATTTTAATTATCTTTTGGTTTTGCAAAAATCATTCTTCCTGCAGCAGTCTGTAATACTGATGTTACTATTACTGCTTTAGTTGTTCCGATAAATTTCTTTCCACCTTCAACTACAATCATAGTACCATCATCTAGATATGCTACTCCTTGGCTTGACTCTTTACCATCTTTTACTATATCAACAACCATTTCTTCACCTGGTAAAACAACAGTTTTTATAGCATTTGACAATTCATTTATATTCAGAACAGGTACCCCCTGAAATTCTGCAACTTTATTTAGATTGTAATCATTAGTAATTACCTTACCATTTAATTTCTGCGCAAGTTTTAATAATTTTGCATCTACCTCTGCTATTTTAGGAAAATCATCATCTACAATTTTAGTTTCTATAGTAAGTTCTTTTTGTATTTTATTTAATATATCTAGTCCTCTTCTTCCCCTATTTCTCTTAAGGGCATCAGATGAGTCTGATATATGTCGTAGTTCATCTAATACAAAGTTAGGAATTACAAGTGGTCCTTCAATGAAGCCAGTTTCACATATATCAAAAATTCTTCCATCTATAATTACTGATGTATCTAAAACCTTTGGTATACCTGTAAATCCTCTTTCTTCCTTTCCATCTTTTTGCACATCTTTTAATTTCTTTTCTTTAACAAGTTGCTTTTTCATATTTAAAATCAAGCCTGTTATATCTTCCTTTTTCTTGGTAAAAACTTCCCAACCAATTATCGCCACAACAATATTTAGTAAAGTAAATAGTAATGGTCCAAATATAGTATGGATTCCATTTATAGGTTTAGCTATAAATGTCATTAATATAAGCCCTAGTATAGCTCCAGCTCCCCCATAAATTATTTCTGTTATTGACATCTTTTGCATGCTCTTTTCAATATAATCAACTATATTTGAAATAGCCTTATATATTGTTGGGGAAATAATATATAAAATAAGTGCGAAAATAATAGATATTATAATAATAAATATAATTCTTGAAAAAGTTGTATTAAAACAATTTAAATTTTCTATCTGTGGTATTAAAAGTAGTAATTGTGCTATAACATATCCAACAATTAATCCAATTGCTGAAAAAATTCCTCTTACAATCTTCTTTAACACACACTTCACCTCCCCTTAAATTATTTACATATTCCATTTATTTTAATCCTTTTCAATTGAACTACACTATATTGTTAATTATAACATACATTGGTTTCATCTAAAATGAATAAATTATTAAGTTTAATTAAATTGTCCCCCTATGAATTTGACTCTTTTTTGTGTAATATATACACATATTTAAAATGATTAAATTATTTTGTTTATTTACTAATTTATGTTTATAAAAAATTATCTTTTAAGATAAGGAGCTGAACAATATGAAGGATATTATATTTGATAATTTTCAAGATAGTGTGGATAACTGCTTAATACGACACAGAAGTATATTAGATGTTCTTACAAAATATACTGAATCCTCTTCTAGAATAAATAGATCCGTTGCAAAAGCGGTCACTAATTGTGGATGTATTCAAATAAATGCATCTAAGCAAAAAACTCTTAAAGAGAATTATTCAAATGAAAATGATATAAAAAAACATTTGAATCCTCATATTACTGGTAAACTTTGCGACGACTGCCGCGAAGTAATTGAAGAAGAAATAGGAACTAATTTATTTTACTTAACTTCCTTATGTAATCAATTAAATATAAATTTATATGATATTTTATTACAGGAATATAATAAAAACCAAACTTTAGGCAAATTTAATTTAAGATAAAACAAAAGAGGATGGCATATTAATTAACCATCCTTTTTACTTGTTAAATTTCTTTTTTAAGTAACACTTGTTCTTTTATTCTCTTTAATCCGTTCTTTATAGCTGTCGCTCTTGCTTCTCCTATACCATCAACCTTGTCAAGTTCATCTATATCAGCTTCTACTATATAACTTAACTCTTTAAATTCTTTTATTAAATTTTCTATTACATTTGCTGGTATTCTAGGAACTTTACTTAATATTCTATATCCTCTCGGAGAAATTAATGTATCCATAAGTGGTATACCTGCAAAGCCTAATGTTCTTGCTATTGCATCTAAGTCTAATAACTCAGTTGAATTAAGCTTTTGTATATGTTCATAAGCTTCATTATAATCCAAACCTTCTTTACAATAATCTCTTATTAGTAAAATTCCATCTCTTTCAATATGTTTTATAAGCTCATTCATCTGCATTGAAATAAGTCTTCCTTCATTCCCTAATTCAAGAATATACATATTAATTTCTTCTACAATTCTCATAACCATTTCAGTCCTCTGAACCGCACTAGACACATCAAATAGAGTCGTTAAATCTTGAAATTCTAATAAGTTTAAGTTATTTATATTACGTTCTAAGACTGCTACATATTTTTCTAAAGTCTGTATTGCCTGATTGGCTTTTCCAAGAATAACACTACTTTCTCTTAAAACATATTTAATATCACCTTTATACATAGTTATGATATTTCTTCTTTGAGATATAGCTATCACTAGATTATTTGTCTGCTTTGCCACTCTATGAGCAGTTCTATGTCTTGTACCAGTTTCATAAGTTGGTATTGAAGAGTCTGGGATTAATTGAGTATTTGCACATACTATTCTTTTTAAATCCTCTGTTATTACTATAGCTCCATCCATTTTAGCTAGTTCATAAACATAAGATGGTGTATATTCAGAATTTATGTAAAATCCACCGTCGACAATTTCCATTACATCCTCGTCATCTCCGATTACTATTAATCCTCCAGTTTTTGCTCTTAATATATTATCTATACCTTCTCTTAGTTGAGTGCCTGGGCACATTATCTTTAAGACATCTTTTATTCCTATACCCTTTTCTAATCTCATACACTCATCCCTCTTCTCAAAATTAATTATAGTAATTTTTATATAATTAAACATGCAAATCTTCATCTGCATTAATATTCTTAAAATGTAAACTCCAAAAACTATAATACTATAATAGACTTAATCTCTCAATGATATTTAGTAAATTTGATTATTCTTAATTTATAGTATTAACAAAATAATATAATACCAATATTTTACTATCTGTTATAAACATTTCTTATTACATCATTTAGTGTTTTTAATTCTATTATTTCTATTCCTTTTATATTTGGTTTTTTTACAAAAGATTCTTTTGCAACGTATACACGTTTAAATCCCATTCTAGCAAGTTCTTTTATTCTACTTTCTAGTGATGGAACTTTTTTAAGTTCTCCTGTAAGTCCCACATCTGCAATAAAAGCAATTGTTGATTCTATTCCCTGCTGCTTTACTGAGGAAACAATACTCATAATTACTGCAAGATTAATTCCTTGCTCTCTTATCTTTATTCCTCCAGTAGTTTTAATTATAACATTTTTATCGTATAAGCCAATTCCACCTCTTTGTTCTAATATTGATATAAGTGTATTTAGCTTATCTTTTCCTAAAGTTTCACCTATACGAGTTGGATATGGTGTAAAGCTCTTTGATACAAGACTTTCTATTTCTGTTATTATAGCTCTTGTACCCTCCTTTATAACAGTAAGAGCACTTCCAGATACTATTTCACCCTCTTCTCTTTTTGTCATAAAAAACTCTGATGGATTATCTATAGATAATATTCCCTCTTCACACATTTGAAAAAATCCATTTTCAATTCCACCAAATCTATTTTTCGAACTTACAAGAACTCTTAATTCTTCATCATTATCATCTTCTATTATTAATACTGTATCAACTAAATGTTCTAATGCTCTAAGACCAGCAAGCTCATCATTTTTAGTCATCTGGCCCACAATAATAACAGCTCTTGGTCTCTTTTCATTCTTTGCTACTTGAAGCAAAGCATTAGCACATTCCATAGTCTGAGTAGGCGAACCAGCTCTTGCTGGAAGAAATGCCTCCATAGTAAATGTCTGAATACTATCTATTATAAGTAAATCTGGATCTATTTCCTCTACCGAATCCAATACGTTATCCATACTAGTTTCTTGAATAACCCAAATATTTTCATTTATTTTATCTAAAATTCTATCTGCTCTATTTTTAATTTGACTATCACTTTCCTCACCAGAAGCATATATAACCTTAAGTCCCTTCTTGGCAACTGCATTAGAAATTTGAAGTAATAAAGTAGATTTACCAGCACCAGGTCTAGCAGTAATAATAGTTATAGAATCCTTAACTATTCCTCCACCCATAACTCTATCAAATTCATTTATTCCAGTAGTTATCCTATCACTTTTATTTGATACAACATCCATAAGCTTTCTTACTGGTTTCCTAGAAGCTTCTCTGACTTTTGCAGATTTAGTTTTCACTACATCTACAACTTCTTCCTCTAATGTATTCCAGCTGTTACAATCAGGACATTTTCCTAACCATTTTATACTCTCAAATCCACAATTAGAACATCTATATAATGTTTTTCTCTTCATTAACTATCTCCCTTAGTAATAATCCGTTTTTATATTCAAAGTATTGCCTATATTAATTATATCATAATCATTCTTTTTTAATTAAGCTGTAATTTATTGCTGAAAATATATTTAAATTTTTAGCATAAATAAAGCAATTATTGCAAAAACTATCCATAAATAAACTTATAGGAGCGATAATTTATGGTAGATAAGTCTTATATTGATAATATCCCTGATCCAAAATCAAACATATTACATGATTTAACTCAACACAATTTAACTAATTTATCATCTGACACATGCAGTCAAGGTCAATTTAATAATCTAATTTTAAATTCAAATCTTGATAACTCTCAAATTATAAAATAATATATAAATTAACATATTGATAAAAGGTAAAATATATTCTATAATTTACTTAATAATAATTATCAGTTAAAAAATATTTTCGGAATTATCCAAGAAAGCTTTTTAACTGATAATTAAATGTTAAAAACGAGAGGAGGAATCAATCAATACTATATAAAATCATATAGCACGATTGATAAGTATTTATGATTAAAGTTTATACTACAGATTCTTGTCCTTGGTGTGACAAAGCTAAGAAATTTTTACAATCTCAAAACCTTGAATATACAGAATTAAATGTTCAAGATGATATGGAAGCAAGAGAAGAAATGATTAAAAAATCTCGTCAAATGGGAGTTCCAGTTTTAGATATTGACGGGAATATAATAGTAGGATTTGATAAACCTGCTATATTAAAAGCTTTAGGTAAATAATCCATAAAATAATTTTATACTAATAAAGAGCTGAACTTAAGTTACATATTACATATATATTTAAGTTCAGCTCTTTATAATTTATATAATTAATTTTTTTTATATTCTGTTATAAATTTTTCAGCATTTAAAAGTGATATAGTTCCATCTGAAACAGCAGTTGTAATCTGTCTATACTTCTTATTTCTTACATCTCCAGCTGCATAGACACCTTTCACATTAGTTTCCATGTCTTCATTTGTAATTATATAACCATTTTCAGTTAAATTTATAAATTCCTTTAATTCATCTGTCTTAGGCTCAGTTCCTACATATCCAAAGATAGCTGATAATTCTAATTCACTCTTTTCACCTGTTTTTGTATCTTCTATCACCACAGATTCTAAGAATTCATTTCCCTTAGCCTCTACTAAATGCTTATTAAATAATATTTCAATCTTAGGATTGTTAAGAACTTCTTCCATAAGCATTTTTTCTGCATTAAAGTAGTCATAACGTCTTATTAAGTATACTTTCTCTGCAAATTTAGTTAAGAATACTGCTTCTTCTAATGCAGAATTCCCCCCACCAACTACACCTATTTTTTTACCATTATACATTGCACCATCACATACAGCACAATAATGAATACCACGTCCATTAAACTTACTTTCTTGCGGAATAGGTAACTTCTTTGGTTGAGCACCTGTAGCTATTATTACAGCTTTAGGTTTATATATATACGATTCAGTTTCAATAATTTTTTCATCATCAGATAAATATACTTTTTGTATTAAATCAAATTCATCTATAACAGCACCAAATTCCTCTGCTTGACTTTGAAATAAATCAGCTAATTCACTTCCTTGTATAGATTTAAATCCAGGATAATTTTCAACAATATAGCTGTTTCTGACCTGTCCTCCTAATGTATTATTTTCTAATAGTAATGTATTTAAGTTAGCTCTTCCTGCATATATTGCTGCAGTTAATCCAGCAGGGCCTCCACCAATTATTATTAAATCTAATTCTTTAATTTCTTTACTCATATCTTCTTTTCTCCTAAATAATGATGTTTTTTCTGATTTTATCACTATTATTTATTTTTGTGTAGAATCATTTCTATTTAATATAAATATTCCATTAATTATTATATTTAATAAATAACATAAAAAGGAGTGAAAGTGAAATATATAAAATCACCTTCAATCCTTTCTAATTAACTTAATCTACTAAATACAAGCTTATTTTCTAGTTCGCTTACTTTTACTTTATCCCCAATTTGAATATTTCCTTGTAAAATTTCTTCACTTAATCTATCTTCAACTTCTTTAATAATTATTCTTCTTAATGGTCTTGCTCCATTATTAATATCAATGCCTTTATTTAATAAGAACTTCTTACTATCATCTTCAAAGTTTAAATAAATTTCTCTATTTTCTAATCTTTCTTTTACTGATTTAAGCATTAAATCCATTATCTTATCTAAATCTTCATCTGTAAGCTTATGGAATACTATAGTATCATCTATTCTATTTAAAAATTCAGGTTTAAATTTCTTTTTAAGTTCTTTTAATACATTATCCTTCATTTTTTCATATTCAGACTCTTCATTAACTTTAGAAGTAAATCCAATAGAGCTTTGCTTCTTGATTTCATGTGCTCCAACATTAGATGTCATTATTATTATTGTATTCTTAAAGTTTACAACTTTTCCTTTTCCATCAGTAAGTCTTCCATCTTCCATAATCTGAAGAAGTATATTAAATATATCTGGATGAGCTTTTTCTATTTCATCCAAAAGAACAATTGAATATGGTTTTCTTCTTACTGCCTCTGTTAATTGTCCTCCATCATCATGGCCTATATATCCTGGAGGTGCTCCAATTAATTTTGCTACAGAATGACTTTCCATATATTCAGACATATCAACCCTTATTATACTATTTTCATTACCAAACATAGCTTCTGCCAATGCTTTTGAAAGTTCAGTTTTTCCTACACCTGTTGGTCCAAGGAATATAAAGCTTCCAATAGGTCTTCTTGGATCTTTTATACCAACTCTTGCTCTTCTTACTGCTCTAGCTATTGATTTTACTGCTTCATTTTGTCCAATTACTCTTTTATGAAGTATATTTTCCAAATTAAGTAATCTTTCACTTTCAGATTCAGTTAATTTTTCAATTGGAATATTAGTCCATAATGAAACTACACTTGCTATTTTTTCTTCATCTAATATCAAAGTTTTATCTGATGTTCTATTTGACCAATCTTTCTTCATGTCTTCAAGATGGTTCTTTACTTCTTTTTCTTTATCTCTTAAATACGCAGCTTTTTCAAAATCTTGAATCATTATTGCATCTTCTTTTTCCTTATCCAAAGAAGCAATCTTATCTTCTAGTTCTTTTAAATCTGGTGGCGTAGTCAAGCTTTCTATTCTTACTTTTGCTGCACCTTCATCTATCAAATCTATAGCTTTATCTGGCATAAATCTATCATTTATATATCTATCAGATAAATTTACAGCTGCTTCTAATGCCTCATCAGTTATCTTTACTCTATGATGAGCTTCATATTTATCTCTAAGCCCTTTCAATATTTGTAAAGTTTCTTCTTTAGTAGGTTCTCCTACTGTAACTGGTTGAAATCTTCTTTCTAATGCAGCATCTTTTTCTATATGCTTTCTATACTCATCTATAGTTGTAGCACCAATACATTGAATCTCACCTCTAGCTAATGCAGGTTTTAATATATTAGATGCATCTATAGCACCTTCAGCTCCACCAGCTCCAATTATAGTATGAATTTCATCAATAAATACAATAACATTTTTATCTTCTTGAATTTCTTCCATAGCTTTCTTTAATCTATCTTCAAATTCTCCTCTATACTTTGCACCTGCAACCATTGAAGTAAGATCTAAAGAAACTATCCTTTTATTTTTTAATATTCCTGGAATATTTCCTTCAATAATTTTTTGAGCCAATCCTTCTACAACTGCTGTTTTTCCTACACCAGGTTCTCCAATTAAACATGGATTATTCTTTGTTCTCCTGCATAAAATTTCTAATAATCTTTGATTTTCAGAATTTCTTCCTATTACAGGGTCAAGTTTACCTTCTCTTGCTTGTTCAGTTAAATCTCTACCATACTTATCAAGCATAGGTGTATTCTTTTTCTTTGTATTAATCTTATCATCTGAATCACTTGATTTATCTTCATAATTTCCAGTTAAGAAAGCCCTAAGCTCCTCTTCTACACTTGAAAAATTAAACTTCAAGCTTTTTAAAATAGTATAAGCCATTCCTTCTTCTTGACTTATCAATGCTAATAATATATGTTCAGGGCTTACAAATCTATGATTCATTTTCTTAGCCTCTGTAAAACTCTCATCTAATAATCGCTTAGTTCTAGGTGTTAATAGGACATCATCTCCTGTCTTTATAACATCCCCATATCCTAGATATCTCTTTAGCATTTCTCTTATATTGTCAATTTCAATTCCATACTTTTTTAATAATCCAGCAGAATATCCATCTTCTTTTAATAATCCAAGAAGCATGTGTTCAGTTCCCACATATCCATGTTTAAATTTTTCAGACTCATTTTCTGCTTCAAGTATTACTACCTGTGCACGTTCTGTCAATTTATTATATTCCATTTCTTCTAACCCTCACAATCCTACTTAAGATAATATTTCCTGCACATGTCTTGCCCTTTGATGCTTAATTTCTTGTTTACTCAATGGTATATCAAATTTATTTTGAATACTAATATCACTAGAACTTACTAATAATTTATTTAGTTTACGCTTATCTATATCTAATAATGATAACTCAGTTCCAAGCCTTACCATAGATAAACATTCTAACATTTCTTTATGGTCTAAAAGAATTGCTGATTTTAGCACTCCAAGCGCTCTAAATATTTTATCTTCTATTTCATATCTACATTTGCTAATAAGAACTTCTCTATATTTCTTTTCTTCCTTTATTATATTAATAACTGCTTCTTTTAGCCTATTTATAATCTCCTCTTCTGTAAGTCCAAGAGTAATCGTATTAGATATTACATACAAATTTCCTACTATATTATCATTCTCTACATATACTCCATTAATATCTATTCCTGCATTCTTAAAATCTTTTATAATAGTTTTTATTTCTTTATTCATAGTAAGAGCTGGAAGATGTATCATTACTGATGCTTTTAATCCAGTTCCTACATCACTTATATTGGAAGTAAGATATCCTAGCTGTTCATCAAACGCATAACTAATAGTATTTTCTATCTTATCATCTATTGCTATTGCATATTTCAATGTTTCATTTAAATTAAATCCAGAATTTATACATTGTATTTTTATATGATCATTTTCATTAATCATAATACTTACTGTTTCATCTTTATTTAATATAAAAGACCCTTTATTTGCATTTTTAACAAGCTCACTACTAATTAAATACTCTTCAACGTATTTATTAAATGTATCTTGATCTTCATTCCACATATCATAAAGAACTATATCATTCTCCTGAAGTTGAGATTTTAAAGCATTATAAACCATTTTCCCATTTTTTCTGCTTTCTATAAAATTCATTTTTTCAGGGAACTGCATTTCTTGAATATTTCTAGCAAGCCTCACCCTGCTATTTAAGACAATATCATCATTATTTACCTCATTAAAAATCCAATTTTTCATTATACTTTTCCCCTTCTATCCCTGTTTCATTATCTTTTATGTTACTCTCAATAATACAAAGTTCTATTTCTTTTATTTCATCCCTCACTATAGCTGCTTTTTCATATTCTTCTTCTTTAATCAATATCTGCAATTGTTGTTTTAAACTCTTCAATTTATTACGTTGAAGTAGTTCTTTTCCACCAATCTTAGGAATTCTACCTACATGCTTAGCTCCAGCTTGAGAGTCTTTAATTTTATCATTAATTATATTTCTAAATATTCTGTAACATTCCTGACATCCTAGACTATTTGTTTTTTTAGCTTCTTCAAATGTCATTCCACATTTGCTACAAACAAGTTTTTCTTCTTTTTTTGCTATATCTTCAACACTTGATATTAATCCATTTATCATTTCCTGAAATGGAAAACCTGCTCCTTCACCGATTGGTTTAAGGAATGGTATGCTTGATATATTCTTTGCACACTCTTCACATAACCATATTTGCTGTTTTTCTCCATTAACTACTTTAACTAAATTAATTTTTGCTTCGTTTTTTTTACATTTTTCACATAACATAAATATCCCCATCCTTAAGATAAAATTATCATAATCATGCCTTTTAAAATATCTGCTCTCACTTTATTCTTATCATTAGATGAAACCAGACTCCTGTCATTCACAGCCATCTTCATTATTTCACATTCTCTTGGATTAATAATTTCTGATTCTTGTAAATGATCTAATAATGCACTTGCATTATGATATGTTATTGTATTTCCGATACTTTCACTTATAAGTTCTTCTCTTTTGCTAGAACTATCATGATCAATCTGTTTTATAGCTATGTGGCCGCCTCCACCTCTTTTACTCTCTATAAGATAACCTTTTTCATAGGTAAATCTTGTTGTAAGTACATAATTTATTTGTGAAGGAGCACATCCAAAATGATCTGCCAGTTCATTTCTTTGTATAAAAATCACATTTTCTTCATTATCAATAAACATCTGTTTAATAAAATCTTCTATTACATCTGAAAGTCTTGCCATAACCTCACCCACTTAAACTCTAATCTAAATATTTGTTTTTGACTTACTTTGACTTTATAATATTATACTACTATTTTTTTGTATTTCAAACAGTTTCTTTATTTTCTTAAATATACGAGTATTTTTATATTTATGTGTAAAAATATACTTTAGAATCACTAATCAATATTATTATATCTTTTTTTAATATTTATATATTACTCATTATTAATTATTCTATCTGGAGGTTATTTTTTAATGCAAATTATTTGGTATGGACATTCTTGTTTCCTTATAAAAACATCTAATGGTAAAAGAATACTTATGGACCCTTTTGATAATTCATTAGGCTATAAAACTGATTTTCCCAAATGCGATATTGTAACCATGAGTCACTCACACTTAACTAATTCATATTTGAATATTTTAAATTATAAAACTAAAATAATCAATTCAATTGGAGCTTTTAATTTAAACTATTTAAATATTGTTGGAATAAAAACTTTTCATGATAATTGTAATGGTCTTAAGAGAGGTTCAAATATAATATTTTTATTAAAATTCGATAATGTTTATATATGCCATCTTGGTGATTTAGGACACATTCCACCTGATTACATTTTAGATAAGCTAAAAAATATAGACGTTTTATTTATTCCAATTGGAGGGCATTTCACCTTAAATGGCAATGAAGCATATGATTTATGCTCATTTATACAGCCAAAGCTGATAATACCTATGCACTATAAAACTAATACTCTTAAAATGAATTTAGATGACTGCAAAAACTTCTTGATTCACATGCCTGTAATTGAAAAAATAAACTCTAATTTATTAAATATCAATAATATAAGTGATGATTCATTAATGAAAACTATATTATTAAAGCCACCTTCTATATAAGAAAAGAGATCGTCAATTACGACAATCTCTTTTTATTATTATTCTTGGTTAGGAGCTCCAACTGGGCAAACATTTGCACAGTTTCCACATTCGATACAAGAATCTGCATCTATAACGAATTGAGTATCTCCTTGGCTTATAGCGCCAACTGGACATTCTCCAGCACATGCTCCACAACTAACACATGAATCATTAATAACAAAAGCCATTTAACACACCTCCTAATAAATTGTAGTATTAACCTCTTACATTTTAACATGTATCCTAATGTTTTTAAAGCACTTTATAATACATATCTTTTTATTTTTGGATTATATATTACCAAACAATCATCAAATTGTAATATACCCTAAATCTTCTATTATATCTATTATTTTTTCTAAACTGATGTACATATCATTATATATAACAGTTATCTCATTCTTCTTTATAGAAGTTTGTATTGCTATAATACCTTCGCTGTTAATTACAGCATCTTGTATAGCAGATGCATCTCTTTGTGACTTCATATTAATGATTTTTATTACTGACTTCATTAGAAAGCCTCCTATTTTTCATTAATAAGATTTTTTATAAGCTTTTTATCTTCTTCTGATTCAGCAATTAACTTTATATTAGTATCTTCTATGCTGTCTTCATACTCACCTGATACAAGCTCAATATCAGTAATTTTAAATTCTTCAACTACTTCTTCATCGCCTTTTTTAAGTTTTACCTTAACTAATTCTTTAACTATTGAATTGCCAACAACAGGACCAGTTCCTTCTTCTGTCTTAACAATTGCTCCAACTTTAGGCAATCTTTTTCTTATATCTTCATATGTGTTTTGTTCATAATTTAAGCAACACATAAGTCTTCCGCATATACCTGATATCTTAGTTGGATTTAATGAAAGGTTTTGCTCTTTAGCCATCTTAATTGACACTGATGCAAAGTCTCCAAGGAATGTTGAACAACACATTGGTCTTCCACATGGCCCAAGGCCCCCTATCATTTTTGCTTCATCTCTTACACCTATTTGTCTTAATTCTATTCTTGTTTTAAATATTGTAGCAAGATCCTTTACTAATTCTCTAAAGTCAACTCTTCCATCTGCTGTAAAATAAAATATAACTTTATTATTATCGAATGTATACTCTACATCAATTAACTTCATATCAAGTTTATGTTCTTGTATCTTTTTTAAGCATATATCTAAAGCTTTTTTCTCTTTATCCTTATTTTCCTTATGCTTGTTAATATCTTTTTCATCAGCAATTCTTATAACACTTTTTAGCGTTGATACAATTTCTTCTTCCTTTATTTCTTTTATTCCAACGACACATTCACCGAATTCTATTCCTCTTGCTGTTTCAACTATTACATAATTACCTTTTTCTATATTTAAATCTGCAGGGCTAAAATAATATATCTTACCTGCTTTCTTAAATCTTACTCCTATAACCTTTATCATTAACTATACCTCCGCAAATCCCATAAGTAGCACACTTATAGTCATTGAATAATTTGTGTTACTGTTAAAATTTGTTCTTGCTTCTTCTATGTATTCTAACATACTATTCAGCTTTTTATAAGTTATACCCCTTGATATTTGTTTTATTTTGTCAGCCTTATCTACATTTATAATTAAATCAATTTTATTTAGTTCCTTAAATATCATAATATCTCTTATAAATAATATAAGTATATCTAAAAATTCTGTTTTTTCATCCTGTAAGTTTTTTAATAATTCCTGATATTTAATTACTATATTACTGCTCCTATTTATTATGTCTTCAAACAAATCAGTGCATATTGCTCTTAAGTTCCTTAATCCTTCATCTCCTAAGAATCTATCTATCTTCCCTGGAATTCCTATACAATATGCAATTACTGCCTGCTTATCCTGCTCACTAATTTCTGGATACTTTAAATCTATGTATTCAAGTATTTCCTCTTTAGATAATGGTGTTAACTTATACACCTGACATCTTGATTGAATAGTATCAAGTATATTTTCTAAAGAATCACTTAACAAAATTAAATATACACCATCTGGTGGTTCTTCAATAGTCTTTAAAAGAGCATTCTGAGCTTGAACAGTCATTTTATCACATTTATATAAAATTAGTATTTTCTTATCCCCTTCATATGGTTTTTTATTAACTTCTTCTATTATATTTCTAACATCATCTACACCAAAAGACGATGCTTTAGGATAATATCTTACGATATCAACACTCTCTACTCCATCTCTTGGTTTTATAATTTTATTAGCTATATATTTAGCCAATACACTTTTTCCTATTCCATCACATCCAATAATAAGATTTGCATGAGAAAATGAATTATTCTTCTCTCTCTTGTCTATTCCATCACGTATATTTTTATGTCCAAGTATCATATTCAATATATATCTCTCCTTAGATACTATATTTTTATAACTAAGTTAACTCCATGTACAAATACTTTCACTTTTTTTATATTTATTTAATCAAATATTTAAATTATATTTTCTTATATAAACACTATTTGTATTTGAATATAAAATCTTTATTATTAATTACTATATTTTTTTTCTAATATAGGTGCTAATATGTTTTCTATATCAACTAAAACCTCTTCTTTAGACTTTTCTGCATTTATTTTAACTATTCTGTCTTTATTAGCATTATAAACAGTATTATAACCTTCTCTTACTTTTTCATGAAAATCAATTTTCTCTAAATCTAATCTATTTACTTCTCTATTCTTATTTATACTTATTCTTTCAAGACCTACTCTAGGGTCAAGATCAAATAATATAGATATATCTGGCATATATTCATCTATAGCAAATTTATTTATACTCATAACTTCCTCTATTCCTAAATTTCTAGCATAACCTTGATAAGCTAATGATGAATCTACAAATCTATCACAAAGCACAACAGCTCCTCTTTCTAATGCAGGTATAACCTTCTCAATAAGATGCTGTCTTCTAGCAGCTGCATACAATAACGCTTCTGTTCTACCATCCATGGCAGTGTTATCTTTATTAAGAATAACTTGTCTTATTTCTTCTGCTATCTTTATTCCACCAGGTTCTCTTGTTTTTACACATTCAATTCCTTGTTCTTTTATCCATTCGTATATTGAATCTATAGCAGTAGTTTTTCCAGTTCCTTCTCCACCTTCAAAAACTACAAATAAACCTTTTTTCATACATACCTCACTATTTCATATAATATTTATATCAATATATACAAAAAACTTATCTTTAATTACTTACATATTCTCATCAAATAATATTATTTTAATTTTATCTTTGTACATATCATAATTCTTATCAGAAGTATTTGTATTTACAATCTTTTCTTCACATTGTCTACAAATCATTTCTCCATTTATTATTATACCATCACAATTAGTATCTCCACAGAAAAAACATGATTTATTTAAATTTTCCATAATAATTCCCCCTTAAATCTCAACTAAAAGTATTCTATTTTATTATTAACTTGACTACATTAAAGATTATTGACCAATAGATAATTGTTAATTCAATCTTTCGTAAAAATAATTTTTTAATAATCAGGTTACAATAATAAAATATAGAGTCTTTAAAGGAGGCAGTGTAACTTATGAAACAAGAAACCATTTCATTTTTATCTACATGTGAACAAGATATAAAGGAATTATGTACTTATTTATATGAAAATCCTGAAATAAGCTATAATGAGTATAAATCTTCAAAATATATCTGTAATCTTCTAGAAAAATATAATTTTAATATAGAAAAAAATATTCTTGGAATAGAAAACTCCTTTATTGCTCAGAAAGGCAATGGTCATCCAAAGATATGTTATCTATGTGAATACGATGCAATAGAAGATTATGGCCATATTACTGGTCACAATATGGTTACATCTATATCTGTTGAGGCTGCAATTGGTTTAGGAAATTTAATAGATAAAGGTAATCTTAATGGTTCTGTTATTATAATAGGATGTCCTGGAGAATATTTAGGTGGAACAAAAAGTACTATGGTAAAGCAAGAAATATTTGATGATATAGACGTTGTAATGGTTGCCCATCCTGATACTTCAACATGTGAAAGTGGATCATCTTCAGCTATAATTCCAGTAGGCGTAAAATTTTTTGGTACGAACGGCTTAAGCTTTTTAAATAAAAATACATACAATTCATTAGATGCTGCTCTACTATCTTTTAATATATTAAATTCTTTAAAAAAAGGATTCCCTGAGAATTTAGATATAAATTCAGTTATATCTAATGGAGGATATACACCTCTGTTATTACCATCAGAAGCTGAAATCAAATTTTATATAAGAGCTGGTAATACAAAACTTGCTGAATATGGTGATAGTACAATAAGAAAAATTATCTTAACAGTATGTGATCTAACAGGAATTTCAAGCAAGTTCTTCTTATATGAATGTCCAAATAAAGAATTAATAACAAACCGTACTTTAAATAGATTATTTAGTCATAACTTAAAAGAACATGGCATTATAAATATAAATCCTCCTAAAGATATTTATGCTGGTTTAAGTCTTGGAGATGTAAGTCATAAGGTTCCATGCATACATCCCTATATTTCTATAATTGAAAATAACAGTTCTATAAAATATGGAAGTAAAGAATTTGCTAAAGCAACAATATCAGAATTTGGACTAAGCCAATGTCATATTGCAGCAAAAGCATTATGTTCTACTGCAATTGATTTAATGGAGAACGAAAAGTTACTTAATGAAATAAAAATTGAATTCTATAATGCTATAAAATAAATAATCTATAATTAATTAAGCCTACACATATGTTATAATGTAGGCTTGATTTTATATATTTATAATTTGTTTACAAAAACCTCAATAATAGTATAATTATAATTGGACTTATTAAGGAGGTGTTCAAATTGATTCAAATATATAAGAGTGAAAGTGAATTAAATTCAAATTTGAAAACAATTGATACTATAGAAAATGGTTCTTGGATTAATATAGTTGCCCCCTCAGATGAAGAATTAATACTTATTTCAAAAAAAACTGGAGTATCTTTAGATTTTCTTAAATCTGCTCTTGATGATGAAGAAACTTCCCGTATTGATATGGAAGATGATTGTTTATTAGTTATCGTAGATATTCCTTTTACTGAAATGGAAGATAATTCACTAACTTATGATACTTATCCACTAGCAATAATACATACGGAAAAGCAACTTATAACAGTATGTCTTAAAAATAGTAAAGTACTGACAGACTTCGCCAATGAAAAAGTTAAGTCATTCTATACATTTAAAAAATCAAGATTTACATTACAAATTTTAAATAGAATATCAACATACTATTTATTATATTTAAGGCAAATTGATAAAAAAAGTTTAATGATAGAAAAAAGACTTCATAAATCAATGAAGAATAGGGAACTTATTCAGCTTCATTCATTAGAAAAATCTCTCGTGTATTTTTCAACTTCTTTAAAAGCCAATGAAATAACGTTAGAAAAAATGTTAAAATTAGAATTAATGCAGAAATATGAAGAAGATAAAGATGTTTTAGAAGATGTTATTATAGAAAATAAACAAGCTATAGAAATGACTGAAATTTATAGTAATATCTTAGCAAGTACTATGGATTTCTTCGCTTCCGTAATATCCAACAACTTAAATATAGTTATGAAAGTCTTAGCTTCAGTAACCATACTTATGGCTATTCCAACAATTATGAGTGGTATTTACGGAATGAATATAAGTTATCTTCCATTTTCTCAAAATGAACATTCATTTTACATAGTAATGGGAATGACCCTTGGAATATGTGCTATTGTAGCATTTGTTTTATACAAAAAAGATATGTTTAATTAAAACATATCTTTTTATTTTTATATAAATTTCTAATTCTATTATTCTTAATATTAAGAAATATTTTATACAAAAAAGAACTTGAATTATTATTCAAGTTCTTATTGGAGGCGCCACCCAGATTTGAACTGGGGAATAAAGGTTTTGCAGACCTCTGCCTTACCACTTGGCTATAGCGCCATATATGGTGGCTCGAACTGGAATCGAACCAGTGACACGAGGATTTTCAGTCCTCTGCTCTACCGACTGAGCTATCGAGCCATCTTACCTCGCAACTTCCTACTCTTCCACACGGTCTCCCATGCAGTACCATCGGCGTAATAGACCTTAACTGTCCTGTTCGGAATGGGAAGGAGTGTTACCTCTATGCCATCATCACGAGATACTTTGATTTCCCAAATCTATGATTTGGCTGAAATCTTGTACTCCTCAACTCTGTTGAGTGAGTTTCCTTTGAAAGATTATTGTTCTTTCAAAATTGCATACAATTATTAATGTATTTGCAACTTTTATTTGGTCAAGCCCTCGACCTATTAGTATCAGTCAGCTAAATACGTTACCGCAC
>NZ_JABAGC010000041.1 GCF_012843905.1 Clostridium sp. SM-530-WT-3G | reverse complement strand
CTTTAATATATTTTTCTTGTCCCAGTTCCTAAGAGTTTGAATAGTCTTTCCTATTCTGTTTGCAAATTCTCCTATTGTTTAATTAGTTTTCAAATAAAATTTATATTTTGTACATTCTTATGTACGTACATGTATATATAAAAAAATACAATGCACAATTAAAAATTAGACTTTTTATAATTTAATGACTACATATTTAAATCATATAATTATTTATCTAATCCTTAGTTGTACATTGTATTATTATTTTTCTTTAGTTAAATTCTTTTACATGAATCTCTTACTATCAGTTCAGCTGGATATACAAATTGAGGTTTATCAATTCTTCCTTCAATCATATCTACTATACACTTTGCTGCTCTGATTCCCATTTCCTGTTTAGGGTGCTTTATAGTTGTAAGCTTTATATTAGATGATACAGCTAAATATGAATCATCAAAACTGACTATAGACATATCCTCAGGTACTGTAATATTTTCTTTTCTTAAATTATCAATTACTCTCAATGCAATTTTATCATTATAACAAAGAATAGCTGTAGGCCTATTTTTCATTCTTGCAATCTTCTTAGTAAATTGATCCACATACATTTCCTGATTATCTGTTATATATTCTCCTACAATAGATTTTTCAAAATTTATATTATATTCTTTTATAGCTTTTATATAACCAGTTCTTCTCTTTTCACCTTGAATATCATCCACTTTAAAAAATGCAGCTATATTTCTATGACCTAATTCTAGTAGATAATGGGTTAATTTATACCCACCTTCTTCATCATCTACAACAATATAAGCTGAATTTTCTTCATCACAATTTGCATTGATAGCAATATATTTTATATTATTTTTTTCTAACTTCTTAATACTTTCATGATGCAGATTGTTAATGCTGCTTTGTGCTGGTTCAACAATTAATCCTGCAATATCTTGATTTATAATGTTTTCAAAAAACTTTTTTTCACTTTCAATATCATTATTACTAGAAAACAATAATAAATTATATCCTTTTTTCCTAAGCTCTTCTTCTATTCCAGATATAATTTTGGGAAAAATATAATCTGATATATATGTTGTCATAACAGCAACATTTTTCTTAGCTTGATTCTTCTTTTTATTGGAATAAAAACTTCCTTTTCCTCTTTCTTTATATATCCATCCTTCTTGCACCAAATAATTAAGTGCCTGTCTTACTGTATGACGGCTTACATTAAAGATAGATGCTATCTCATTTTCAGAAGGTAATTGGTCACCTGCTGAAACCTTATTTTCTTCTATAAGTCTGATATAATGTTTTTCTATAATTTCATGTTTTGTTTCAGCTTCCTTCATACTTTCCAACTACTTTCTTAAAATAAAATATACATATCAACAGATTTCACTATATATTTTTAAGTTGTATGCACTTGATGATTAAATTATATATCTCCAAAATGATTATATCAATAGTTTTTTCATAAATTAGAATTTTTTTGAAATATAATAATATAATCTATAAATTATTAATCAAAAAGACAGCATAAATTTATAAGAAAAAATTATAAATTTATGCTGTTCTTCTATTAAATACATTGATAAGTATCTAGTCATAAATTAATATTAATTCATTAATTAAATAAAGGTTTACAATATTACGAATATTTAAGTTGTATGACTATACATAAAAGTATTATAATATCCTTGTAAGTACAAGGATTTTTAAATAATAAGCAATAAGATTTATGGAGGTATTAAAATGAGCATTACTAAAAAACTTTTTGGCACAATTGAAAACGAACACAATATATATATTTATACTTTAGAAAACTCTAAAGGAATGAAAGTATCAATAATTAACTACGGAGGCACAGTAACTTCATGTGTTGTTCCTGATAAAGATAATAATTTCGTAGATGTTGTATTAGGATATGATAATATAGAAGATTATCTAAAAGGTGATAAGTTCTTTGGTGCTATAATTGGCCGTTTTGGAAATAGAATTAAGGATGGAAAATTTACTTTAAAAGGACAAACTTATACTTTAGCATGTAATAATGGACCTAACCATTTACATGGAGGTAATAAAGGATTTGATAAAGTAATATGGGATGCTAAAATTGATGCTGAACACCCTAATACTTTAAAATTATCATATTTAAGCAAAGATGGTGAAGAAGGATATCCTGGAAACTTAAATGTTACTGTAACTTACACACTTACAGAAGAAAATGAATTAGAAATAAATTATTCTGCTGTATGCGATTCTGATACAATAGTAAACTTAACTAATCATACTTACTTTAATCTAAATGGCCACTCTTCTGGAAACGTATTAAACCAAAAATTAATGCTTAATGCAGATTATTTCACAGTAAACGATAAATTATCTATACCTACTGGTGAAATAAGATCAGTAAAAAATACTCCTATGGATTTCACTGTTCTTAAAGAGATAGGACAAGATATAAATGCAGATTATGAACAACTTGCTTTTGGAAATGGTTTTGACCATAATTGGGTCTTAAATACAAAAGGCGATTTAACTCAAAAAGCTGCACATGCAGTTTCTGAATCTACTGGAATAGTACTTGATATGTATACTACTCAACCAGGAGTCCAATTCTATAGTTCAAACTTCCTAGATGGTTCTGATATCGGAAAAGATAAAGCTACTTACAATTTTAGAAATGCTTTTTGTCTTGAAACTCAACATTTTCCTGACTGCATAAATCATAAAAATTTTGCTTCACCTATTTTAAAAGCTGGTGAACAATATAATCAAAAAACAATTTACAAATTTTCTGTAAATAAATAATTTTTATCTAAACCAAGGAGCTGCACACTACATAATTAGTGTAACAGCCCCTTAATTTATATTCTCTAATTACTCTGTTCTTCAATAACTCTATATATTGCTTTAGCAACACCTAAATTATCATTTGTATCTGTAATGTATTTTGCTATTTCCTTTATTTCTGAAATAGCATTTCCCATAGCTACACTTTCAGTAAATTCAGTGAACATAGAATAATCATTAAAGCTATCTCCAAGTACCATAACTTCATCTTTCTCTATGCCCATTTCCTCCGAAACTTTAGCTAATATTAATCCCTTCTGTGCTGAATGATCTGTAATTTCTATATTATCTATAAATGAAGATGATACAGCCAATCCATCTATTTTACCAATTGTTTCTTTTATTTCATTGATTAATTCTATGTTTTTATGGAATGCTACAAATTTTCTTATTTTAATATTGCTGTTTAAGAATTCTTCCATATTATTTATGTATTTAAGCTGAGTAAAATAAGGCTGTTTTTTGGCCTCTTCTCTTGCCTCTTCTACAGACATTTGTGGGTTAAATGCTAATGTTCTATATGTCATTTCCCTTAAAGCTTCTTCTTTAGTATCACTAGTATAAATCCCTTTATTAGTAAATATTCTTGCAGATACTTTATTATTATGTAATATGTTTATTATTTCTCTACACTTGCTATTTTCTATATTAATCTCTTCTATAAGATTGCCATCTTCATCTCTATATTCTGCTCCATTCATAAGAACACACTGACATCTTATATTATGCTTCTTTAAAAAAGGTTCAACATTCTCATACTCTCTTCCTGTTGATATTGCAAAGATAATACCACAATCTTCAGCTTTTCTTATAGCCTTTACTGTTTCATCATCAATTTCATGTTTATTATTAAGCAGTGTTCCATCCATATCTGATGCAATTAATTTAATCATTATCGTTTATCCCCTTCACCAGTATTCTTTTTCTATTTGTAATAATATTTATAATATTATTTTATCATAATTTACATTCCATTATTAATTAAAAATATCTCTAAAATTAAATATATACAATACAGCAAATACTATAATAAACTTAATTATTTTAAAATGAGGAATTTTTACTCTGATATATGATTTTAAATTAATAAAAAATATAGATGTAATTGCTACAATTATTTATAAAACAAAATGAGTTCGTTTATATAATAAAAGAACCCTTATAAACTTTCTTTAATTTATAAGGGTTCTTTTAATTATGTTATAGTTTATACAGTTTTAATTATATACTAGTTTGAGAATTCCTGTGTTCCCATGTACTTTCCGTTACCATATAAAACACCTACACCTACTTTAGTATATGAAGGATTCATCATATTTTGTCTATGTCCTGACGAATTCCACCATTGGTTGAATAATTCAACTGGATCATAACTATTATAAGCTATATTTTCTGCTGTAGCTGTATAATTGTATCCTAAAGCTTTAAGCCAAGTAGTCCATTTTGTTCCATCTGGATTAGTATGATCAAAGTAGTTATTTTGTATCATATGGTCACTTTTATATCTAGCAACACTTAATAATGTATTATCCATTGTTAATGGTTGAAGTCCTGCTTCTACTCTCTTTTGATTCATTAATTTTAAAATAGTTTGTTCTGCACTATCTTGAATTGTAACAGAGTATTTTTGAGATATTGCTGGAAGACCACTTACAGCCACACTAGCATTATTATTTGTATTACTTCCAGTACTATTTGATGTACTTGTTGTTGTACTTGTGTTATTTGTAATTTTTGTATCTTCTTTAGTATTTTCAGTTGTAGTTTTGCTTCCACCTGTGCTTACAGAAATATTATTAGTAGTACTGTTAGAATTACTATTTGAATTAGTTGATGTATTATTAGTCTTTATTAATTTATTATTAGAATCAAATTCCTTATTAGCAGTTGGTATATTACCTATAGCTTGCCCGTTTCTTGCAAAAGTATATGTTTCATTTCCAATTTTCACATTTCCAACTTGCATTGCTCCTGAGTTATTTAGATAATATGTCTTACCATTTACCTTAACTACACCAGTTTGCATTGCTCCTGTACTATCAGCATAATACCATAATCCATTAGAATATATCCATCCAGTTTTCATAGAACCATTTGCATCCATGTAATACCATGTTCCATTAACATTTACCCATCCTGTTTGCATTGCTCCTGAATTTGTATTATAGTACCATGTTCCGTTATCGTATATCCATCCAATTTTCATTTTTCCATTTGAATCAAAGCAGTACCAATTTCCTGATATATTTTTCCATCCTGTTACTGCTCTATTGCAATCTAAATAACTCCAAGTATTATCATTAGATTGCTTCCATTGTGCCGATACTCCTAATGGTGCTAAAGTACCTAGCGTTGACATTACAACTCCTGCACTTATTATTTTTCTTAAAAAAGCATTCTTCATTAGTTTTTCTCCTTTGTTACCTTTTTTTGACTTTTCTCAATTAATCCTTTTTATAAAATTCTTTTTCAAAAATTCAAATAATTTGAAAAGCCTATGCACCTATGTTAGCACATATTCGACACTTTTTGACACAACTTAACCAAGCTCTCATTACGATATTTCAAGTTAACTCTTTATACCTCTCAAATCCTAGCCTATTTATCCATATTACTGTAGTACATCCCCCTACCCCCTGAAATAAGTAGCTTTAAAGCATGTTTTTTATTATTTATAGATTATTAAATTATTAATTTTGTTATATTATTTTTATTTAGTGGATAATATTTCATAAAAATATTATCAATATATTAAATTCTCAATTCGTAACTTGTTTGCTTTTATCTCATATAATATTACAGAGTTTATAATTTATTTAAACATAAATATTTTCTAAGGAGTTATTCTTAATGTTAAATAAGGGGGATTTTCATATACATTCCACAGCTTCCGATGGAAATTGTACTCCAAGTGAAATAATTACTTTGGCAAAGAAACAACATATAGACATAATCTCTATAACAGACCACAATACTACTGCTGGAATAGATGAAGCCATATCCTACGGAAAAAAAACCGGTGTGAAAGTAATACCTGGTGTAGAGCTTTCAACTAAATACAATAATACACGTGTCCATATTCTCGGTTATTTCAAAGATGATAGTTACAAAAATGAGTTATTACAAAAAATATTAAAAAACGTAAAATCACATAAAATTAGCGAAATAAAAAAGCTTCTTCATGGATACCTAAACTGCTACTATAGAAGAAAGGCATTATGCATTGAAAATGGAATTGAAATACTTAGATTCTTTGGTGCTACTGTTGTTTTGGCTCACCCAGTATTGCTTCCCAGAAAAGATTTTAATGAAATAATAAAATTAGATTTTGATGGTATAGAGGCCAAATACTCAAGTAACACTAATGCTGATACTGAATATTTTATAAATATAGCAAAGTCACACGGCTTATTTTATACTGCTGGCTCAGATTTTCATAAATTAAAAGAAATGTACCGAATACACGGATTAATAGGCAATGTTTTTCTTAATGAAAGTGAAATATTAGATTTTCTTTCTAAAGGTTCTCTCACTCAATGGGCAAAATAGTAAAATCAATAAAATATAAGACAATTAAGAATGAAATTATAATTCTATCTTAATTGTCTTTTCTTATTGTATTAACTATTAATTAAATTTAATATTTCTTCTCCATAATTTTCGATTTTTTTAGTTCCTACTCCTCTAATTTCCAATAATTCATCTAATGTTTTAGGCTTTGAATTACAAATGGAAATAAGGCTTGTATCAGAGAATATAATATATGGTTTTATTCTTTCCTTATAAGCTTTTTCTTTTCTCCACTGTTTTAATTTTTCAAATAAAACTGGATCTAAAATAGGCTCTTCAGTATTTAATATCTTAAATACAACAGTTTCTTTTCCTTTTAAAACCTTCATTGAACGTGTATTTAGCTTAAGCATAGAATATGTTCCTTCTTTTAAATCAACATATCCTTCATCTAGAAGACTTCTTATTAAATCTCGTATAAAGCTTCCAGCATACTCCTTCATAATACCATATGTAGTAACTGTATCTAATCTATTTTGTATTATCTTAGGCCCTTTAAAACCTCTAAGTATATCTACTAAAACTGAAATTCCATACTTTTCTCTTGTTCTAAATACTGTAGATAAAATCATTTGAGTTTCTCTTGTAAAATCCTTAAGTTCATCATCATTTAAGCAATTACTACAATTATTACAGTAATTAAGCTTTCTATCATTACCAAAGTAATTTAATATAAATTTTCTATAGCACTCATGTAGATTACAGTAATCAATCATAGATTGAAGCTTTCTAAGTTGTACTTCTCTTCTATTCATAGATGAACTTTTATTTATTATGTATTCTACTCTGCTTATATCACTTTCACTATAAAATAAATAGCACTTGCAAAGCTCCCCATCTCTTCCACCTCTTCCTATTTCCTGATAATAGCTTTCTATATTTTGAGGCAGTGTAAAATGAACTACATATCTTATATTTGATTTATCTATTCCCATTCCAAATGCATTAGTAGCAACTATAATATCTATTCTCTCATACAGAAAATCATCTTGAAACCTTTCTTTTTCCTCATCTTTAAGACCACCATGATATTTTCCTACATTATATCCTAAATCTTTTAGATAATAATAAAGACTATCTACTTCTTTTCTAGAGGCACAATATACTATTCCAGACTCCCCTTCATTTTCTCTTAAAATATCTTTTAATTCTTCGAGTTTATCTACTTCTTTTAATACTGTAAGTCTTAGGTTTTCTCTATTTATATCACCTTTATATATGTATGGATGTCTCAATCCTAAAAGCTTTATCGAATCAGCTCTTACTTCCTGTGTTGCCGTAGCTGTAAATGCCGATATTACGGGATTACTCTTTAATATTTCATAAAACTTTTTTATTGAAAGATAGCTTCTTCTAAAATCATGCCCCCATTGTGACACACAGTGAGCTTCATCTATTGCTATCTGAGAAATATTTAAATCTCGTACCATATCTATAAAAATTTTAGATTCAAGACGTTCTGGTGATACATAGATTATTTTGAATTCTCCCATAGATGCTTCTAATAGTATTTCTTTAATTGTATCTAATGTCTGAGTACTGTTTATATATGCACCCTTTATTCCTACACTCGTTAAATTATCTACTTGATCTTTCATAAGGGATATTAATGGTGATATTACTATAGTTATTCCCTGCATTAATATTGCTGGAATCTGATAGCATAGTGATTTTCCTCCCCCTGTAGGCATAAGGCAGAAAGTATCATGACCACTTAAAATACTATTTATAATTTCATACTGTCCTCTCCTTAATGTATCAAATCCATAATATTTTTTTAAAGCATAAAATATTTTTTCCTTATTGTCCACTGCTAAATACCTTTCTTATATAATACAACTTTCTTATTAATTTCGTTTTATAAAAATATATATTATTAATATTATAGACCAAAATAAATTTTATTAAAACTAAATCTAATATCACATGTTACTATATATTTTCTAAAACCATTTCTAATAATCATATTATTTTGCATAAAAAAAGACGATGATTTTATTATAAACATCATCGTTTTTCTTTATAAGCACTTTTATATAATCCTGAATTAATAATATATTTTTCATTTAACTTATTTATAAGATTAAATAAATATTCTCCAAGAACAAGCATTATAAAATAATTTCCTACTCCATGAATAATATCATAAGGAATACCACTAACCCAATATGCTATTCCAGCATTAATACCTCCAAAAACAGCATAAGGAATTGCAAAAAATGTTCCAAACAGCAATCCAAATATTCCAGAATAAATTGACATTATAAGAAAGCTCTTTAACAATATTTTTCTTAATTTTATAGTGAGAATACATAGAAAAGGCCAAATGATAAGGTATCCCCACCACCATAGACCAAAGCCATACACTATTCCCATTACACCTACAAAGACAAATACAATGAATAACGCTTTTTCTCTATAAATTAATGAAAAAATAATTATAAATAGTGTTACAGTTTCCACATTAGGAATAAAGCTTAATGCTATCTGAGAAAGGGATACTATCCCTCCCAACATGCCAAATAAAATAAGTTCTTTCACAGAAAGCTTCATTTTTTGTTTCATATTTACCAGCCAGTTGTTAAGACAAATTCAATTTTGTCGCCATTATTTATAATAGTATCATCTACTCCAGTAACCGAATTTTCACCGTTAACCTTTAAATTCCACCATTCTTGTTTTGAACTATCAGCTTTTTTACCATCAACTGCAGTTACAAATCTTGTAGTACCACTATCATCAGTTTCTATAATTCCTCTATTATCAAGGTCTTTTCCAAGGGAACTTTCATCTGTTTCAAACTTATATTCATTATTGAAAGTATTATCAGTATCTCTAACTATAAAAGTATATTCTTTTGTACCATTTGCTTCATTCATTTTTCTATTTACTACATTTCTATATCCTAATAGTGCAGCTATTCCTAAAACAATAACAATAAGAGATACTATAACTTTCTTATTTTTCATATTATAATCATCCTTTCTTCTAAAATAATATATATTAATTTTTCCATTATATATAATAATTTATCCACTATTCAAAGTCAAAATTATAGATAATAGCAATAAACTTTAGAATACTTAGATAATTATTGGACTGCTAAAAGAATCCATTAAAATAGTCAGTACAAAATTTTAATATATTTCAAAATCTTGTACTAACTTAATAATATTATAATCAAACAGATTTTATTTATTTTTCTTTGAATACAAATCAAATACTGGTGTTTAATTATTTATTTATTTTTATAAACTCTTCTCTGATTTCTTCTGTGGCTTTTCTTATATCATTTTCAGCTATAATGGCCGATACTATAGCTAATCCATCTATTCCTATTCCCTTAAAGTCTTCTATTCTATCTTTATTAATTCCACCAATAACAACTATAGGAATAGATATATTTTCTCTAATCTTTTTAAGTTCATCCATACTTGTTGGTTTAGCATCCTTTTTAGTTCCAGTTGCATACATTGCCCCAACACCTAAATAATCTGCTCCATCTTCCTGTGCTCTTAGTGCATCATCTAAATTTCCTGCTGAAACTCCTATTATTTTATCTTCCCCCATTATCTTTCTAACTACCGAACAAGGAAGATCACTTTGTCCAACATGAACTCCAGCTGCATCCACCACTAAAGCAATATCTAACCTATCATTAATCAATAAAGGCACATTATACTTATCTGTTATTTTCTTTACATTTACTGCAGTATTATAAAAATCTAATGATGAACAATTTTTTTCTCTTAACTGAATTAATGTACATCCACCTTTAATTGCTTCCTCTACTGCTTCTTCTAATGTTTCAGTACTCATCAAATCTCTATCTGTTACAAGATAGATACTATAATCTATTTCTGTTTTCATTATTACACCTCTTTCTTATTTAATTTTTGCTCTAGTTAAAATTATCTCATCATCTAAATTGCTTATAGCATCCATTACAGCCATGTGAAAACTTCCTATTCCTATATTACTGGCTTTTTCTTCTGCTATTTCTCCACAAATACTCATAGATAAAATTCCTGAAATTGCTGCTGTAAAATATTCTTCAGAACATTCACATGCTCCTAAAAATCCTCCTACTAGTGCAGTAGTCATACAACCTGTACCTGTAACTTTTGAAAGCATTTTAGTTCCATTTTTAAGAATAGTAGTCTTTTCTCCATCCGAAACAATATCTGTAACTCCAGTTATTGCAGTTATACATCCATACTTTCTAGCTAAGGCTTTGGCAGCCATTATTCCTTCTTCATTTCCATCTTTAATATCTGATTCTGATGCATCTACACCCTTAGTCTCAGAACTTAATCCTGCAATAAATTTAATTTCAGACATGTTTCCACGAAGGACATTAATCTTAACTTCATCTAATATTCTCTTTGTAGTTTCATTTCTAAAAGAAGATGCCCCTGCTCCAACAGGATCAAACACAACAGGTATATTTAATTCATTAGCTTTTTTACCTGAAGCAATCATCGATTCTATTGTTCTTTCATTTAAAGTTCCAATATTTATTACTAGAGCCGATGAAATAGATGTAATATCTGCAGCCTCTCTAATATCATCTGCCATAATAGGAGATGCCCCTATAGCAAGTAATATATTTGCACAATCATTTACAGTAACATAATTAGTTATACTATGTACTAATGGCTTTTTTTCTTTTAGTTTTCTCAATAGCTCAATTACTTCTAATTTAATTTTCTTACTCATTACTTTTAATACCTCTATTTAAATTTTCCACATAATGTCCCTTGATGAAACACCATTTTCCACTTATTATCAATATACTTCCATATAGAACTTCGTAATGTATATTTTTTGCTTTCGTTTGTTTCATCATTCTTTATTACTTTATAAGTAGCTAAAATACATCCTTCAGATAACTGTTTTATTTTAAAATCACTAATAGTCCAATTTAACTCATTTTCATCTTCCTTATTTTGAAATGTATCTCCTTTCTTATAGTGATATTCTTGGCCCGAACTTGTGTATTCTACAAAATTTTCATCTAATATATCACAAATTTTTTCAGGACATTTTCTTATTGATGATAACAAAAGATTATTTTCTAGATTTAATATTTCCTTTTCTAACCTATTCATAGATTACATCTCCAAATATCAAATATGATTATAAAGAGAGTAAACTTCTTACTCTCTTTATCTTGATTATCTTTTTTTTATTAACGATTCTATACTTTCCAACAATTATTTTAATTCTACTTTTTTACCATCAAGTATCATATTAGTAGTTCTTACTGCACACATCTTTCCACACATTGAACAACTATGCTTTTCTTCTGGTGGTATACTTTCAAAATATTCTTTAGCCTTCTTTCCATCTATGGCTATCTTGAACATCTCTTCCCAATCTAATTTATGACGTGCATCTGCCATTGCATTATCTCTATCTCTTGCACCAGGAATTCCATTTGCAATATCAGCTGCATGAGCTGCTATCTTAGATGCTATTATCCCTTCCTTAACATCATTTATATCAGGTAATCTCAAATGTTCAGCTGGTGTAACATAGCAAAGGAAGTTAGCTCCATGAGTTGCAGCAATAGCTCCACCAATTGCTGATGTTATGTGATCATATCCTGGTGCTATATCTGTAACTAAAGGTCCAAGTACATAGAATGGAGCTCCATGACAAAGTCTCTTTTCAATTTCCATATTAGCTGCAATTTCATTCATTGCCATATGTCCCGGACCTTCAATCATAACCTGTACATCTTTTTCCCATGCTCTTTTAGTTAATAATCCAAGTTCAATAAGTTCTGTAATTTGTCCTGCATCTGTAGAATCATCAAGACAACCTGGTCTCATAGCATCACCAAGACTTATAGTAACATCATATTCTCTTAATATATCAAGTAATTCATCATAATATTCATAGAATGGATTTTCATTTCCTGTCATCTCCATCCATGCAAAAAGTAACGATCCACCTCTTGATACTATGTTCATTTTTCTCTTATCTTCTTTAAATAATTCAACTGTTCTTCTATTTATTCCAGCATGAATTGTAACAAAGTCAACACCTTGCTTTGCATGAGCTCTTACTACTTCTAAAAAATCTTCAGCCTTAATTTCTAATAAATCCTTTTCTAAATACCCAATTGCATCATACATTGGCACTGTACCAATCATAGCTGGTGAATATTCAATAAGTTTTTCTCTAAACTCTTGTGTTTTACCATAGTTACTTAAATCCATTATAGCTTCAGCACCATATTCTATAGCAAGCTTAACCTTTTCCATCTCTCTGCAATAATCAACTGAATCTCCTGAAATACCTAGATTAACATTAATCTTAGTCTTTAATCCATCACCAATGCCTTCTGGACTTATTGATTTATGATTAATATTTGCAGGAATTACAACTTTACCTTTAGCTATAAGCTTCATTAATTTTTCTACCTGCATATTTTCCTTTTCAGCAACAACCTTCATTTGTTCTGTTACAATACCTTTTTTAGCCGCTTCCATTTGAGTTTTATAATTCATTTTTTATCCCCCAATTAGTTCAATTTACAATTAACAATTAACTGTAATATCAGAACTATTTTCTTATTTATTATTTTTTATTGTTAAATTGCATAAATTCTTTATTGTCTACCTAACAAGCCCCATTTGAATATATGCTCATTTAAAGTTAACTTTAATCATTCATTTTCTTTTTCTCCAGTTAATTCTTCATACCTTCCTGAAGCTTTATATAATTCATAAAAATGATTAGTAGGACCTACTCCTTTTCCAAGTTTAAATCCGTGTTTTATTGCATTCGTTATATACTTTTTACCTTCAATAACTGCATCCTTCATATCCATGCCTTTAGCAAGGTTAGCAGCTATTGCTGATGATAATGTACATCCTGTTCCATGTGTATTAACAGTATCTATTTTTTCTTGTGGCAATAATACAAATTCTTTACCATCATATAATAAATCAGTAGCATCATCTTTTAGATGTCCACCTTTAACTAATACAGCTTTAGTACCAATCTCCATAAGTTTTTTAGCAGCATCTTTCATTTCTTCAACTGTTTCAATCTTACAATCTAAAATTTCTTCTGCTTCTGGTAAATTAGGAGTTATTAACTCTGCTAATGGAAATAGTTCTTTTATCAATGTATCTTTTGCATCTTTTGATAATAAATTATATCCACTTGTAGAAATCATAACTGGATCTAAAACAATCTTTGGAAGATTACGTACTTTCCTTAAGGCTCTTGAAATAGCTTTAATTGATTCAATTTTAGATACCATACCAATTTTCACAGCATCTACTCTTATATCTTCAAAAATTGCATTAAGTTGTCCCTCTATTATTTCTGGACTCATATCTTGGATTCCAAATACACCCATAGTATTTTGTACTGTAACTGCAGTTATAGCGCTCATTCCATAAACTCCATTTGCCTGAAATGACTTTAAATCAGCTTGAATACCTGCACCTCCACAGCTATCAGACCCTGCAATAGTCAATGCTCTAAACATATTTTCCCCCTACTTCTCTGTTTAATTAATTATTTATTTTTAATTCTTCTGTTACTAAACCTTGTTTTATCACTGGTATCTTTAAAAAACAGTAAGCTATAACTGCTCCTACACTACAACTCATTATGAATGGAACTACAAACATAAATATAGCACCTTCTTTTCCCATAACAAGTACTGATATTGGATAAGCTATTATTGCCCCCAATATTCCAGTCCCTATAATTTCACCAATTACAGCAGAAATTAAAACTTTAAATTTCTTATACATAATTCCTGCTAAAAATGCACCAATCATACTTCCTGGAAAAGCAAGAATACTTCCCGTACCCAACATATTTCTTATTAGTGATGTAGCAAAAGCATTAATTAATGCATAAGCTGGCCCTAATGTTACTGCTCCTACAACATTTACAAAATGCTGAATCGGTGAAATTTTAGCCACACCTATTGGAATTGAAAAAGTTCCAAATACTACAGATAGTGCAATAAGCACACCACTAAAAGTAATTTTTTGAGCCTTACTCTTCATTTTAAATCTCCTTTCTTATTGATAAAAACCGTAGAAAAGGAAAAAATGTAGCCCGTATGGACTACATTTCGCTATATAATACTAAATCATATATCATCTCTGTACTTCCCTACGTTGGTTCTAACCAAATCAGGTTTTAAGGGTTTAGGAATTTGTATTCCAATCTCAGCCCTAACAGGGCTCCCCTAGTAATTTTGATTTTTTTACTTAAACAAATATACAAAATAACTTATTTTATATATAAATACTACAATTAATACAATATACCTTTGTACAAAAAAGGTCAAGATGTATTTTTATGGATTTTAATTATTTTCACATTTCACATAATACTTTCCAAATCTCTTCACTGGCTTTATAACTTTAAATCCATTGATATATTCTCCTATTTCAGTATCTTTAGGAACTTCAATTAGAATAGTTTCTTTTTTCTTTTTAATGCTTCTATCTACAAATATTGTTTTGCATCTTCTTGGCATTTTAATCATACTCCTAATATAATATGTTTTGAAACTATTATATTTTTATCTATTAATAAATGTTACTCATAAAAATATTCATATTAATTTATATTATCCACAAATTTCTAATCTTTCTACATACTTGTGATAAATTATAATAAATCTCTACCTCTAAATACTTTAAATAAAGAATTACTAAAATTAATACACATAAAAAATGAAATTTTTCTTAAACTTTTCTCACTTGTAAAGATATTAATCTATACTGTGCTAAAATACTATTTGTGTAAATTATTTTAACTACTGATTTTACAAAAATTTAAATATAATAAGGAGCAATGTTATGAAAAATATAAAAAAATTAATTGTAACTATTGTAGCAGTATTATCAGTAACGTCACCATTAAAAGCTCATGCTACTGAATTCGTACAGGCCTCTTCATCTTCACATGCTGAAGGAAAAGCAGAAAAAAATTCTGCAAGCTCTAAAGACAAAGGTACTTCTGATGAAAATAACTCTAAAGAAACAACTTTAAATAAAGGTTGGAATACTATTAACGGATTAAAATACTATTTTGATTCAGATATGAAAAAAGTAACTGGTTGGCAAGAAATAGACAATAAAAATTACTATTTTGATTCGACTGGAATTCTAAAAACTGGCTGGATACCTTTAGATGGTAAATGGTATTTTTCTGATACAGATAGAAGTCGTGTAAGTAATCAATGGATAACTTACAATAACAAAAGATACTATTTAACAGATGATGGTACTATGGCTACAGGTCTTACTAAAATTAATAATGTTACATATTATTTTACAAGTAGCGGAGATTTAACTACTGGATGGCAACTAATAGATAACAATTGGTATTACTTTAATCCCGATGGAATCATGAAAACTGGATGGCTTATTGATAATAACAATAAATATTATTTATTAGATAATGGTGTTATGGCTACAGGATGGACAACTATAAATAATAAAGATTATTATTTTAGTAAAAAAGGAATTATGAAAACTGGATGGTTAGGAATAGGAAATAATATTTTCTACTTAGACAGCACGGGTGCAAAAGTTACAAATACTATTGTAGATAATAATAAACTAGATGAATCAGGAAAACTTGTTTTAGTTGATAATGATACTGTACCAGATATTGATAAATATTTTGAAAATCAAAATGTTTCTATAGATACATCTGAATGTAATTTTAAAAGTAAAACACATGGAATTTCTGAACCAGTATTTAACGGTATTGATATAAGTAATTATGATGGTTATGTTGATTTTAATGCTGTTAAGCAATCTGGAATTAAAGCAGTATATATGAAAGCTTCTGAATCTAATTACTTTATAGATCCATATGCTTCTGAAAATTCTATAAATGCAAAAAAAGCTGGTTTAAAGGTAGGATATTATCACTATTTAACTGGTTCAAGTTCTCCTGAAGAACAAGCTAGACTATTCTATAACTGCATAAAGGACAAACCTAATGACTTAAAACCTTGTGTTGATGTAGAATCAAGCCCTGAAACTGCTTCAGACTATACTATTAGATTTATTAACGAATTTAAAAAATTAAGTGATATGGATGTTGTTGTATATACTTATAGTAACTTTATTCCAAATTTAGATCCAAGCTTATCTCAATATACATTATGGGAAGCAAACTATAACAAGAATCCATTTGTACTTCCTTCGAATGCAATTTGGACAAACAGAGCTGGACATCAATATTCATCTACAGGAACTGTTCCTGGAGTAAATGCTGATGGAGTAGATTTAAATGTATTTAATCATAGTATATTCTTAGATTAAAAAATATTTTTAAAAAATGAACTGGCACCTATAAGCATAACAGTTAAAAAAGTAGTTTGTTTATAGATACCAGTTTAATTTATAACACACTTTTCTTTAAATTTATTTTTTTCTCTTCTTTTTAAAAATCTTATTTATATTTTCAAAACAATTAATAAAGTTCATATACTCATCTGAATCTTTAACTGCTTCTCTAAATGTATTGTCCCTAAAATTACACTTAGGTGCGGAATATACATCGTTTCCATTTAAAGAAATAGTAAAGTTATATTCATTATTCTTACCATCAATTCTTAATAACTCATTTTTTTTCAATTGAATGATCATACTCAATACATTAATTTTTTTATTTTCTATAGTTACTTCTTTTTGCTCAGCTTTTAATACATTACCTATTTTAGTTCTTGTAATATAGTGATCAATATCCTTGATAATTTGTGAATGATATTTAGCAAAATCCATAATATACTCCTCCACTCATAACAAATTTATAACCTTTGAGTTTATATCTTTTGTATAGATATATTCTGTAAAATAGCTTTCTATTACTTTATAACAACAAAAAATGCATCCTCACAAAATAGTGATGATGCATTTTTATATTTATAATAATTTACAGGTTAAAAATTTATTTAGGGTGTTATATTTTTATTAATTGTTTTTAATCTTAAAATTACATTTCTAAGAACATTTTCATGTCATCTTCAACATTAGTGATTCCACCAATACCGAAGTTTTCAACTAATACTTTAGCAACATTTGGTGAAAGGAATGCTGGAAGTGTTGGTCCTAAATGTATGTTCTTAACTCCAAGATATAACAATGATAATAATACTATTACAGCTTTTTGTTCATACCATGCAATGTTGAATGCGATTGGTAATTCATTTATATCTTCTAATTCAAATACTTCTTTTAATTTTAATGCTATTAATGCTAATGAGTATGAGTCATTACATTGTCCTGCATCAAGAACTCTTGGAATTCCACCGATATCTCCTAAATCTAACTTGTTGTATTTGTACTTAGCGCATCCTGCAGTTAATATTACTGTATCTTTTGGAAGTGCTTTTGCAAAATCAGTATAGTAGTTTCTTGATTTAGCTCTTCCGTCACATCCTGCCATTACGAAGAATTTCTTTATAGCTCCAGATTTAATTGCATCTACAACTTTATCAGCTAATGCAAATACTTGAGCATGAGCAAATCCACCAGTTATTTCTCCAGTTTCGATTTCTGTTGGAGCTTTACATTTCTTAGCCATTTCGATTACTTCAGAGAAATCTTTATGTCCATTTTCATCTCTTTCAATATGCTTGCATCCTGGATATCCTGCTGCACCAGTTGTAAACATTCTTTCTAAGTATGTTTCTTTCTTAGTTGGAGGTACTATACAGTTAGTAGTCATAATGATTGGTCCATTGAAGCTTTCAAATTCTTCTTTTTGTTTCCACCAAGCATTTCCGTAGTTACCTACTAAGTGTGAGTATTTCTTTAATTTTGGATAATAGTGAGCTGGTAACATTTCTGAGTGAGTATAAACATCTATACCAGTTCCTTCGGTTTGTTCTAATAGTTGTTCTAAGTCTCTTAAATCATGTCCTGAGATTATGATTCCTGGGTTCTTACCTACTCCAATATTTACTTTACTTAATTCTGGATTTCCGTAAGATTCTGTATTAGCTTTATCTAATAATGCCATACCATCTACTCCAACCTTACCAGTTTCTAAAGTTAAAGCAACTAAATCATCAACGCTTAAACTATCATCTAAAAGTTTAGCTAAAGTACTTTGCATGAATGCACTTATAGCTTCATCATCATAGTTTAATTCATTTGCATGCTTAAGGTAAGCTGACATACCTTTTAATCCATATGTAATAAGTTCTCTTAAGCTTCTTATATCTTCATCTTTAGTAGCTAAAACACCAACTACATCTGATTTAGATTTAGCATCTAAAGCTTCTCTTGTTATTTCTACTTCTTTGTTTGATGAGAAAGCATTCTTAATCTTATCTAAGAATCCCATTTTTTCATCAATTTCATTATTTGAAGTAGCATTCCATAATGCAGCATCTGATAAATTTTCCTTATTTGATAATTGAGCCATTAATTCATTCTTCATTGCTAAAGTTTCTTTAACTCTTGCATAGAATACTTCATCATCAAAGTTAGCATTTGTAATTGTAGTAAACATATTTATAGTAATGTAGTGATTAACATGAGCAGGAACAGTTTTTCCTTCAGCTCTTAATCTTGTTGCAACTTCTGAAATACCTTTAGTTACATATATTAATAAATCTTGCATTCTAGCTAAATCTGGGCTTTTTCCACAAACACCAAATTGAGTACAACCTTTGCATCCAGCCGTTTCTTGACATTGATAACAAAACATTTTATTTTCCATCAAAAATACCTCCATAATATATAACTTAATCTATAATAATGTCTAGTGTGTAATAATATTTTTTATTTGCTGATCACTTTATTAACTCTCACGTATCAGCCATGAGTACATTTTATTATTAAACAAAAAAATAGTATGTAACATATGTTACATACTAAAATATTTTTTTTAACTATTCGACAACTTTTATAGATAAAGTTCCATCTGCATTTTTCACATATTGGAAATTAGAATTGATTTTATTTACAAATGCTTCAATCCATAAATCTCTTAATTTATAGAATTGTTCAACACTTACTCCTTCTCTTTCCCATATATCTTTATGTACACATATTGTTTTTCTCCATGTAGTACATTCTTCATTTGCATCAATAACTTCGTCTACTCTGTCACATGGCATACCATCTAATATATAATCATTTATCTTCATATATATTTCTTTTGCACTATTTATTTGTCCACAAGTTTCTATTACTTCCTTAGCAGCCTTTATTCCTTGTTCTATATAAATATTTTCTATTTTAGTTATATTTTCTGGATTTTCTGAAAGTATAACTTTTGTCCATGCAGCCATTCTTCCTTCAGCATTATTTATAGCATTTTGAAGCCATCCATGAATATTTCCTTGATCTATTAATTCTTCTAAAGGCTTTTCTGGAAGCATTGGTTCATATCTAGTTTCAATTTCAGATTGTATCTTTTGTACATCTAATCCTAAATCTTTAGCTAGATTTATCATTTCTTTTTCAAGACCTTCAAACCATAATATTTTATTAAATAACCAATAATGTATTTTTCCTAAAAATAAACTCATTGTCTTATCTCCTATCGTTAAATTATATTTATATATTTTCAACTATTAATCTTGATATTAGTTTTACTTTTATATACAGAATTTATTATATATAAATATGAAAAAATATCTGTAACATTCGTTACATACATTTAATCTATAAGCTCTTCTTCTAAAGCTTCTACATCACATACAGTTATTGTATTTTTATCAAAATCAATAATTCCTTCATCTCTAAGCTTCATTAATTCTCTCGATAAAGATGGCCTTGGAATACCAATATATGATGAAATCTGTTCTTTACTTGATTTAAGCACTATCTTATCGCTTTTTTGCTGATTCATCTGATCTAAAATATAATTAACTACCTTTTGTTTTACTGTTTTAAATGATATATTTTTTATTTTATTATTTAAAACAAAGATTTTATCGCTTAATAATGAAATAAAATTTTTTAATATAATATCATCAATAACAAATAGCTTTAATATCTCTTCTTTTTTTATAAATGCTACACTTGCTTTACTCATCGCTATAATTGTTGCTGGATAATTATTAATTTTTGAAAAAATGATAGCTTCTCCAAAAACCTCACCAGATGCCATTCTTTTCAAAACAATATACTTTCCTGATGCATATATCCTTTGAATTTCTACAATACCATTAAGCACCAATCCTAAACTATCACATTCTTCATCTTCTACTGCAATTATTTCATCCTTGTCATATGTTTTAACTGTATATTTAACTTTAGATATTATATTACTTATTTGTTCATTACTGAGATGACTAAATAATTCATTTTTTTTCATCTGCTCAATTATATTATTTCTTTCGTACATATCAGTATCATTCCTTATCTTTTCCAAACACCTTTTCATTAAGTTCTAATCCTGTTTTTGTAATCGCTATTCCACCTAGAGCTGTTTCTCTAAGTTCTGATGGAATACTCTTTCCTACCTTATACATTGCACTTACTGCATCATCAAATGGAATTTTTGCTTCAACACCTGCCATAACCATATCTGCAGTACACAGTGCAGTTATAGCTCCTTGAGCATTTCTTTTAGCACATGGTATTTCAACTAATCCAGCTACAGGGTCACATACTAATCCTAATACATTTTGAAGGATAATAGATCCTGCATCAAGACTCATTTTAGGAGTTCCTCCCATCATTTCAACAACGGCTGCTGCACCCATTGCTGAAGCTGAACCACATTCTGCTTGACATCCACCTTCAGCACCTGAAAGTGTAGCATTCATCCCTATTATCATTCCTACTGCTCCTGCTGCAAGAAGTCCTTGTATAAGCTCATCTTCATTTAATTCAAGTTGTTCACCTGCTGATAAAATTACTGCTGGTAAAATACCACATGAACCAGCCGTAGGACATGCAACTATTTTTCCCATAGATGCATTTACTTCTGATGATGAAAGCGCCATAGCCATAGCTATATTTGTTGCTCTTCCTGTTAAAGTCTTTTTATTATTAGCATAATTGTTTATTTTATACCCATCGCCTCCAATAAGACCACTTACAGAATATACTTCTTTTTCACGTCCTTCATTAGCTGCATTCATCATTACATGAAGATTTTTTCTCATTTTTTCAATTACTTCTTCTTTTGTAAGTCCTTTTTCTTCGACTTCACATCTTATAGCATATTCACTTAATGAAATATTTTCTTTAGCACATATTTCTAATAATTCTTCACCTGTTCTAGCAATCATTTATATCATCTCCTATCTATTCTTCTTTTGCTGGACTTATAGAAATAACCTTATGTACAAGTTCTAAATTTTCTATCTTTTTTATTGTTTCCTCACTTACTTTATTGTCCATTTCAAAAATCATTGTAGCCTCTTGTCCTTTTCCGTCTCTAAATACTTTCATAAATGCTACATTTATATTTTCACTATAAAGTATATGGGTAACATCATGAATAACTCCTGGAGCATCCTTTTGACTCACAATTAATGTTTCATACATGCCTGTAAAATCTACTTCATTATCATTTACTTCACATACTTTTATGTTTCCACCACCAATTGATGATCCCATAACCTCACAGTAGTTGTCATCTTCAGTTCTCATTACAAATTTAACTGTATTAGGATGAACATCTCCTAAATCTGCTTCTTTAAATAAAAATTTAATTCCCTTTTCTCTAGCTATATCCATAGAATTTCTCAATCTTTCATCACTTGGTTCCATTCCAAGTATTCCTGCAACTAAGGCTCTATCAGTTCCATGCCCTTTATAAGTTTTAGCAAAAGATCCATGAAGTAAAAAAGTAACTTCAGCAATATCTCCTCCTGCTATGCTTCTTGCTATTTTTCCAAGTCTTGCAGCACCTGCTGTATGTGAACTAGATGGCCCTATCATAATTGGTCCAAGTATATCGAATATTCCTATCCCTTTCATAGTAAATCTCCTTGTTTTTCTATATATTCATATTTGATTTTCTTCACTTTTTATTAAATCATATTCTTATTAAACTATCTACTTTTATAATTATTTTGTCGTAGTAAATAAAATGCAATAAATATTTGTCTTAATGATATCTTTAAATAATGTAAAAGAGAGCTGATTTAATTAATAGTATCAGCTCTCTTTATAACTTATGAATTTATTTTCTTTTAATATCTGAAAAAACTTTATCAATCTACTATAAAATACTTTTTCTTCATCCTCAAAGCTACTTCTAACTTCTTCAGCTATATCTCCAATATCCCTTTTATCATCCATAGCCTTCCACACAATACTTCCGTATTCATCTAATTTTATTTTACTTATCTTTGGTGCTTTAAAAAATTTTTGTGTTATTAAATTAAAGAATCCCTTGTTAACAACACTTATTTCAACAATTCCATCTTCAACTATACTCCAATCATATTCACTATTTCTTACTGGTATATAATCTAAATAATTTTTATCTTTATTATTTTTCATATAACTTTCACATCCATACATTAAACTTATTCATAATAGCACAAGAAGCTGCCATTCAACATTAAAATTAACATTGTATTATGCGGCAGCCTCTTATTCCTTATAATTATAGCCCTATTTTATTGTTCTTGCTTATTCTTATACCATATTGAAAATTTAAATAATGTAATTATTAATATGATAAATGCTACTAAAGCGCCTATGTTACCCAATTGTATTTTCCCTGAAAAATCAATCAACTCTGCAATTGATTTATCACCAATTTTAACTATTGCAAATACAGCTAGTAGTATCCCTACTAAACCTTCTCCTGCAATTAATCCTGAAGTATATAATATTCCTCTTTCGATTGAATCTTTTCTCTTTTCTTCACTAATTTTCTTTTTCTTTTCAAAGTATAGTCTTACAAGGCCTCCAGCCATTATTCCAGCACTCAAATGAATCGGTAAATATAATCCAATTGTAAATGGTAATACTGGAATTCCTAGTATTTCAATTGCAATAGCTATTCCAGCTCCTGCAAATACTAAATTCCATGGTAAGTTTCCTTCCATAACACCTTGAACTACCATCTTCATTAATGTTGCTTGTGGAGCTGTTAATTCTGCTGAACCGAATCCCCAAGCAGCATTTAATAAATATAATATTCCTCCAATAGTTATTGATGAAGCAACAACTCCTATAACTTCACCAATCTGTTGTCTATATGGAGTAGATCCAACTATGTATCCTGTTTTTAAATCTTGAGATGTATCTCCTGCTATAGCTGCAATTACACATATAACTGATCCTACTGCAATTGATGAAAGCATACCTTCCTGTCCAATTACACCAGTCATTTTGAATACTATTGTTGTAATAAGTAATGTAGCAATTGTCATTCCAGATACCGGATTATTACTACTTCCTACTAATCCAACTATTCTAGAAGATACTGTAGCAAAGAAGAATCCAAAAATAGCTATAAGTACAGCTCCACCAAATGATACTGGAATTGTTGGAACAAGCCATATAATAAGAATTAATGCAAATATCGATAATAGTATTACTTTCATAGGTAAATCTTTATCTGTTCTATTTAGAGATATTTCTTCACCTCTCTTTGATAAGTCCTTAATTGATGCCGCAAAAGTTGTAAGTATTAGAGGAAGAGATTTTATTAAACTTATTATTCCTCCAGCAGCAACAGCACCTGCACCAATATATTTTAAATAATTTGTCCATAATGAAAATGAGTCCATTGTTGATATTGGATCTACTCCTGGATACATAATCATATCTCCACCAAATAAAGATATTAAAGGCAGTATTACAAACCATCCTAAAATACCTCCTGAAAGCATATATCCTGATATTTTAGCACCACAAATATATCCTACTCCAAGTAATGCTGGCAGTACATCTACTCCCACTCCAGACCCTTTATATTTTGATATTTCATAATGAACCTCATTAGGAAATATTTTAAATCCTTCTGCTAATAATTTATATATCGCAGCGATTCCAAGTCCTGTAAAAACTCCAAAAGCCTTAGTTCCACCCTCTTCACCAGCAAGTAAAACTTCTGCGCATGCAGTTCCTTCTGGATATGGTAAAACTCCATGTTCCTTAACAATAAGTGCTTTTCTTAAAGGAATCATAAACAATACCCCTAAGACACCACCACAGAAACATATTATAGAAATTTCAATTAATGAAGGATTAGGTCTTCCCCATTCTTTCATCCATATAAAAATTGCAGGTATTGTAAATATAGCACCTGCTGCTACAGATTCACCTGCTGAACCGATAGTTTGTACTAAATTATTTTCTAAGATTGAGTCTCTTCTTAATATAACTCTTATAATGCCCATAGACATAACTGCTGCTGGTATTGAAGCAGATATTGTCATCCCAACTTTTAAACCAAGATATGCATTAGCCGCCCCAAATACAACAGCTAAAACAACACCCAATATAATTGATGTTACAGTAAGCTCTGGCAATACTGTATCATGCGATATAAAAGGTTTGTGTTCTTTTTTATTTGACATTTATTTTCCCCCTAGTATTTATTGAAAAGTTTATAACAATAAATTATAAACTTAACTGCCTAATGCTATTTTATTTTTTCGTACAAAAACTAAAGTTATAATATCACTTTGTCGAATATAATATCATCTTGTCGAATATTATACAAGATTTTTATAACTATTCTTTTAATAAGCTTTTAAAAATGTCAAATTATCAATTTATATTTTTTATCACTTTTTTATTGCAAACGTAAAACTTTGTTTTATTTTTATCAATCACCATAAATCCAGTACATTTTTTTTTATGAATTATTATCTTTCAATAATCATTACTATTATAAAAATTTTTTTTAATATTAATTTGTTAATTTCCAAATAATATAATAAATCAAAAAATTAATAAATAATATAACTAGACTTGTGCAGTAAATAGGAAAAATTTAAGCTACTAGTCCTAATTTGGAAATAGTAGACTCTAGACTAAT
>NZ_JABAGC010000040.1 GCF_012843905.1 Clostridium sp. SM-530-WT-3G | reverse complement strand
CCAGGATCAAACTCTCAATAAAAAGTTTAATCTTAGCTTACTCAAAATAAAGAATTGCTGGTTTACTTAAATGTATTTATATATTCTGTTCAATTTTCAAAGACCATTTTTCTTTTACAACTTTCGTTGTTACTATTATATCGCTATCAAGCGACCTATTTAGTTTATCACTTGATTTCGAACCTGTCAATAACTTTTTTCAAAACTTTTTAAATCTTTTCTCTAAAGTATTTATTAAGTCTGTTTTCCAGTTACTATCGCTCTCAGCGACGTGTTTCATCTTAACATATACTCATAATAGCAAACTTTTTAAAATTTAAATTTATATACACTTATTCACACATTATTCTGTTTTTCACTTATTACCTCTACTTTACTATTATAGACACACAAGGCTATGTTTTCGTCAAATGAAAGTTTAAATTTTACACTTACTTTCTCTGCGAGTGCTTAATAAATATGGGAGTAACTTACTCTACTCCTGTAAGTTCAGAAAACACGATAAACATCTCATAATATTTTTGGTATAATTTTCACTTCAAGTTATTGACAGATAACAATTACATATATATAATATGAACTAACGTGTTACTGTTAAATCAGGCATAAGTTTACTACATAATTCAAGTAGGGAACTTATGCCTTTTTTCGTTACTTTCTATTTTTTATTGTTATATTTTATATAAAACTAACTAAAAATATAAATATTATTACAAGGAAGGATGTGACTTATCCTGAATTATTCAGGATACATATTATGTTTGGATTTTTAAAGAATTTATTCAAAAAAGACACGACTGAAGAAACAAAAGTTGCTTCAAATATTACTGAAGTTTCAAAATCTGAGGCAACACAAACAACAAAGACTTTTAAATTAGTGGCGCCTATTACTGGTAAATCTTTACCGCTATCTGAAACTCCAGATCCTGTTTTTGCTCAAAAAATGGCTGGTGATGGATTAGCAATGATGCCAGAAGCTGATGTTGTAGTTGCTCCTGCTGACGGGGAATTAACATTAGTATTTAACACGAAGCATGCTTTCGCAATGACTTTAGAAAATGGAGTTGAATTATTAGTTCATATTGGAATTGAAACTGTTACTTTAAACGGTGAAGGTTTCGAACAATTAGCTGAAGCAGGTACAAAAGTTAAAGCTGGAGATCCAATAATTAAAATAGATAGAGAGTTCATAAAGTCAAAGGGACTTCCATTAACTACTCCAGTATTAATTACAAACCCAGATATATTAAAATCAATCACTCCTGTTGAAAATGTTGCAACAGTTGCTGGTGAAACAACAGTTTTAGAATATACAATCTAATTAAAAGCAAGCACTTTAGTTTTTTCTAAAGGCTTGCTTTTTATAATACAAAATTTTACAAATTAAATATAAACCATAATATCCTAAATGTAAATTTCCAATATTACTTTGTATTAATCCTAAATCTTTCTACATGAATTGCCAAAAATGCTGTTTCATCTTCTGTAACTTCTATACCCAATTCATCAGATATTATCTCAGAAATTCCTTGTGAAATTTTATATGATTCTTTATATGTTTTCTTAATAACCTTTATTAGATCATTTTTATTTGACACTTTATTAGTTATTCTTTGAATTGCAAATTTTATATGTGTACAGAATCTTGCATAATCTAAAGATGTTTTATCTATCTTCTTTCCTAGTTCCTTTTCTACATACTCAACTATGCTTGTACTTAAATAAGTATTTTTCATTGTATTAGATATCTTTCCATCATTTAAAGCAGTATGTATATGTAATGTTATAAATCCAATTTCACCGTCTGGAATCTTAATCCCTTCATATTTTTCAATTTTCTCTGCAACTATTTTACTTAATTCAAATTCTTTTGCATATAATGTCTGTGTTTCTATTAAAAATGGATTTTCAATTTCTTCATTATTCTTAAGTCTCTTAACTGCAAAAAATAAATGATCTACAAGTCCTATATGTATTCGTTCATTTAGTTCTGAATTAATTTTACTCGAAACTTCACAAATAGCCTCTTCACATACTGCAAAAAATTCTTTATCTACTAGTTCAACAAGATTTTTAAAATCTGATATATTCTGCTCATTTTCTATTGTAAATACTTTATCAATCTCTGTTCCCTTTGGAATTACACATCCTTGTTTTTTTCCAAAACCAATACCTTTTGCAAATAAAATTTTCTCACTTTTATCTGAACCTACTAATATTATGTTATTATTAAATACTTTTAATAATACTGCATCTTTATTTAGTATTGTACTCATCCTCTCACTCCTCATACAAAATAAATACATAATTTCTAAAAATCAGTTTACATCTACAATTCTAAGATAAATATATACCAAATATTTCAAAATGGCAAAAAGACAAGAACTTAAAAATTTTTATTTATTATAAAAATCCTCTTTAGTTATATAATATGTAGCGTGATCTCTCCATGCACCATTAATAATTAAATATTTCTCATTAATTCCTACAAGTTTAAATCCACATTTGCTAAGAACATTTCTTGATTTTTCATTATCAACCATAGCAGATGCTTCTATTCTATGAAGATTACATTCTTCAAAAGCATACTCCAAGAATAAATTCACACTTTCTCTCATATATCCATGTCCTTGCTCTTTTTCATCTATTGAATAGCCCAAAATTCCACTTTTAAGAGAACCATACACAATATTAGACAGCTTTAATTTTCCTATCAATCTATCATCCTTAAAGATTCCCATATCTATACTTGTTCCATTTAATAATTGTTTATAACTTTCATTCAATAAACTTATTTGATTTTCAAGTGTAAAGAAACTACTATCTCTAATAGGTTCAAATGGAGCTAAATGTTTTTTATTTCTTATATAATAATCAAGAAGCTTTTCTGCATCTCCTGGTGTAAAATTTCTTAAAGTAATATTCTCCCCATATAGTTCAACTAACGAAAATCTTTCACAACTATTATAATCATCACGAGTTATTCCAAAAGAAATTTCATCTATATAATGACCTTTTGAATATTCGTTTTGGCTAAATACTCCTTCAAGTACGAAGCCTTGTTCTAGAAATGCTTCAAAATTAATATCTTCATATACTATTATATTAACCTTATGAATCTTTCCATCTTTAAATATAGTCCTTAATAAAAGCTTTAGAGTATCACGTAGTAAATCATGCTTATTTCCTCTATAGAAGTTTAGCTTTACATCACATTTCCTGCTTTCAATATTTAATTCAACTATAATAAATCTTCCTATTATAATATCATTAATGTCTTTCACAATATATTCATTAAAATTTGATTTATTAGATTCTATTTTTATACATAATTTTGATTCCATATAATACTCTCCTGAATTATAGATATTTATTTTATCTTTCTCAAAAATTATTATTGCACTTTTAAAATGCATATCTATCTTTGTCTTACGTTACTTATACTATTATACTATTTAAAATGCACATATAAAATATACCTTATATATAATTAATACTTCATGGTTTTTAAGGACTCTTATTATTATAATAATATAGATATCCACAGATATTATATAAATTATAAAGTTATACACAAAATCCACAATATATTGTGGATTATTTTTAATCTCATCAATATATTGTGGATTTTTGTTTGTAATAATAATTGTTTTTTACTAGAATTTTAACAGATTGTGACTTATTTTATACCTAATATGTCTCTTATAACCTGGCTTGCTATTATCATTCCTGCAACTGGAGGTACAAATGATATACTTCCTGGTGTCTGTCTTTTAGGCTTTAATTGTGTATTTTCATCATCTTCTACTGGTCCTTTTGCAACAAATCCAAGATCAGCAGGTGATAAAGGTTTTAATGGAACTTCTTCTGAATATACAACCTTTAACTTTTCCACACCTCTTTTTCTTAATTCATGTCTCATAACTTTAGCTAAAGGACATACTTTTGTCTTAAACACATCAGTAACCTTAAACTTAGTTGGATCTAATTTATTACCAGTCCCCATAGAACTCATTATTCTTATATTGTTTTTGTAGCAATATTCGGCTAATGCTAATTTTGCAGTTACTGTATCTATAGCGTCAACTACATAATCTACATCCTTAGGAACAAATTCTTCTATATTATCATTATTAATAAATACTCTATGTGTTATAACATTACAGTATTTATTAATAGATGATATTCTTTCCTTCATAAGATCAACTTTAGCTTTACCTACAGTTTCATATGTTGCATGAATTTGTCTATTTAAATTTGTTATATCTACAGTATCATTATCAACAAGAGTTATTTGCCCAACTCCAGCTCTTGCAAGAGCTTCTACTGTAAAACTTCCAACTCCTCCTACTCCAAAAACAATTACTTTACTGTTTTTTAATTTTTCTAAACCATCTGCTCCTATTAAGAGCCCAGTTCTTATTAAAGAATCTTGTACTTCCATTTTATTTACTCCTTGCTCAATGCATATTTTAACTATATTATTATATACTTGCACTAATCTATGCTATTATATCATAAATTCATAGTTTTTTTATAAGAATACCACGTTTATAAATTATAAAAATATAAATTCCTATTAAAATAGTATTTTAATGTTTATAATATAAGGTGAATTTATATTGTGTAAATATAGTTTATGCATTATATTGTTGCTTTAAGCAATTTAATATACAATAAAATATTTAATATAGGAGGATTAGATTATGACTATAGGAATAATCGCTGCCATGGCAGAAGAATTAGAAATATTATTAAAAGATATTTCTCTTGAAGAAAAAAGAACTAAAGCTAACATGACTTTTCACAAAGGAAAACTTTACGGAAAAGATGTTGTAGCTGTAGTATGCGGAATCGGTAAAGTTAATTCTGCTGTATGCACTCAAATTTTAATTTCTGAATACAATGTTGATAAAATCATTAATGTTGGAGTTGCTGGAGGAATAGGTAAGGATATATACCCTGGAGATGTTGTTGTAGCAGAAAATCTTGTTCAACACGACATGGATACTACAGCTTTCGGAGATAAAATAGGACAAATTCCAAGACTTGATACTTTTGATTTTAAATGTGATCAAGAATTAATCACTGTTGCAAAAAAAGCATGTGAAGAAATTTCTGAAATAAATAGCTTTACTGGAAGAATAGTTTCTGGTGACCAATTCGTTGCAGATCTTGAAAAAATCCAATGGCTTGAAAAAGAATTTGAAGCTATTTCATGTGAAATGGAAGGTGCAAGTATAGCTCAAGTATGTTATTTAAACAATATTCCATTTGTAGTTATAAGATCAATTTCTGATAATGCTAATAATGGTGAACATATGGATTATGAAAAATTCACACCAATCGCAGTTAAGAATTCAACTAAAATCTTAAAAAGAATGCTTGAAATGATGTAACAATCAAATAAAAAGTGGTTTAAATGTTCATATTTAAACCACTTTTTATTTGATTAATTATTTTAACTTATGAATAAATAATCCACTTCTAAGTTTAGGTTCAAACCAAGTTGATTTAGGTGGCATTACTTCTCCAATATCAGCAACCTCCATAATATCATGTACTTCTGTTGGATACATTGAGAAAGCAATTTTCATATCTGAATTCACTCTCTTTTCAAGTTCCTTTATTCCTCTTATTCCACCTATAAAATCAATTCTATCAGATGTTCTTACATCTTCAATTCCTAAAATAGGTGTAAGTACATTATTTTGAAGAATTGCAACATCGAGCTGATTTATTGGATCTTCAGTATCGAATGAACCTTCCTTAGCTTCAAGAATATACCATTCATTTTCAATATCCATACCAAAAGTATGCTTCCTCTCCGGCTTAACTGGTGCATTATTATCTGATTTAGTTACTATAAAGTCTTTTTCTAACTTTTCTAAAAATTCTTCCTTTGACATTCCATTTAAATCTTTAACAACTCTATTATAATCCATTACCATTAAATCATTATCAGGAAAAGCAACAGCCAAGAAATAATTAAATTCTTCATCTCCAGTGTAATCTGGATGTTCTTTTCTCCTCTTTAATCCTACTTTAACTGCTGATGCAGATCTATGATGTCCATCTGCTATATAAAGATAATCTACTTCCTTAAATAAATCTATTAATTCACTTATAATAATATCATTATCAATAACCCATACTATATGAGTTATTCCATCTTCAGCAGTAAAATTATAAATCGGCTTTCTTTTACTTTCATTTTCTATCCAAGCTTCTATTATTTCTGATGCAATCTGATCTTCTTTGTAAGTTAAGAATATAGGTCCTGTATTCGCATCACAATAATCAACATGATTGATTCTATCCTGTTCCTTATCAGCTCTTGTAAATTCATGCTTTTTTATTACATTATTTAAATAATCGTCTATTGATGCACAGAATACTATTCCAGTCTGAGATCTTCCATTCATTATCTGTCTATATATATATAAGCATGGCATTTCATCCTGAATATATTCACCATTATCAATCATTTTATTTAAGTTTTCTCTAGCTTTATCGTAAACTCTCTTATCATGAATATCAATTGATGGATCCAAATCTACTTCAGCTCTATCTACATGAAGAAAAGAATACGGATTACCTTCTACCATTTTTCTAGCTTCATCACTGTTCATAACATCATAAGGAAGAGCAGCTATTTTTGAAGCTAATTCTTTAACTGGTCTTATACCCTTAAATGGTCTTATTGTCGCCACTTTAAAACCCTCCAAACAAATTCAATTTTGAATAAATTTAGTTCACGCTTCTTATATTACTATATTTAATATGTAGATTTACTGATACAAACATTCACTAAATTTAATGTAGTTTTCTATTTTTATAAAGCTCAGTAGAGCATGAATACTCTCTGAGCTGATATATAGTCTGAAATATTATTAAACTAATATTTTAATTTAAAGAATTCTTTTATTGTTGAAACAACTTCTTCTCCTATTCTAGTCTGAGCTTCTGTTGTTGATGCTCCAATATGAGGAGTTACACTAACCTTTGGATGATTAACTAAAGTTGTATTCTTTGTTGGTTCTTCTTCATAAACATCAAGTCCTGCTCCTGCTATAACATCATTATCTAGTGCTTCAAGTAAAGCATCCTCTTCTACTACTTTTCCCCTTGCACAATCAATTAAATAAGCAGTTTTCTTCATTAATGCAAGTTCTTTTCTGCCAATTAGTGAACCCGCATTTTTGTCGTAAGGAACATGAAGTGAAATAAAATCTGAAACCTTTAATAAATCATTTAATTCCATAAATTCATAGTTTAATGAATCATTTTTACCAAATAAATCTGTATAAACAACCTTCATTCCTAAAGCAGAAGCTTTTTGTGCTAAAGATTGTCCTATTCTTCCCATACCAACTATTCCAAGTACCTTACCACTTATTTCAGTACCTTGGTATTTCTTTTTATTCCATTCACCATTTCTCATTGTTGCATTAGATATTCCAATAAATCTAGCAACTGATAACATATGTGCAAGTGCTAATTCAGCTACTGAATTTGAACTTGCAGATGGTGTATTTTTAACTGTTACTCCAACACTGTTTCCAGCTGGAATATCAATGTTATCAACTCCAACACCAGCTCTTATTGCTAATTTTAATTTACCACCTTTTTCAGCATTAAAAACATCTGCTGTAAGCTTTGTTGCTGATCTTATAACAATAGCATCAAAATCCTTTAGTTTTTCTCCTAATTCATCTTGTCCTATATGATCATTAACTACTTCTACTCCTAAAGCTTTTAATGCATCTATTGATGCTTCTTGAAGACCATCGTTAGTTAAAACTCTAATCATCTTATTTAATCCCCCTTAATATTGCTTATGCTCAAATAAATAACTCTATATTTTACAATATAATAATTTAACTAATAAAAAACTTTATTAGCATACGGCTAGTAAAGTTTTTTTATCTTTACTACGTTGTAACTTATTATTTATTTTCTGCTTCGAATTTCTTCATAAATTCAACTAAATATTTAACGCCTTCAATTGGCATTGCATTATATATGCTGGCTCTCATTCCACCAACAGTTCTATGCCCCTTAATATTTTCAATTCCACACTTCTTTGCTTCTGCTACAAATTTAGCATCTAAATCCTTATCCCCTGTTACAAATGGAACATTCATAAGTGAACGGTCTTCTTTAACAACTGTTCCTTTAAATAATTCACTTTCATCTAAGAAATCATAAAGAATTTTAGCCTTTTCTTCATTTCTCTTTTTCATTACTTCAAGTCCACCTATATTTTTTAGATGCTTGAATACTTTTCCGCAAATATAAATGCCATATGCAGGTGGTGTATTATATAAAGATTTTGCATCTGCATGTGTTTTATAAGTAAGCATTGTTGGTGTACCTTCAAGTACATCCTCAGTAATTAAATCCTCACGAATTATTACAATTACTGTTCCTGCTGGTCCAATATTTTTTTGAACTCCTGCAAATATTAATCCATATTTAGTAACATCTATTGGCTGTGATAAAATATCAGATGACATATCTGCTACCAATACTTTCCCCTTAGTATCTGGAAGCTCATGATATGTAGTTCCGTAAATTGTATTATTGTGACAGATGTATACATAATCGGCATCATCACTAATTTGTAAATTTTTCAAATCTGGAATATAAGAAAATGTCTTATCAGCTGATGAAGCTATTTTATTTACTTTACCGTATTTTTCAGCTTCAGCTGCTGCTTTTTTTGCCCATTGCCCTGTAATTATATAATCTGCTACTTTATTCTTCATTAAGTTCATTGGAATCATTGCAAATTGTGTTGATCCACCACCTTGAAGAAATAAAACTTTATAATTATCTGGAATATTCATTAATTCTCTTAAATCTTTTTCAGCCTCTTCAATTATTTCTTCGAATGCCTTAGAACGATGGCTCATTTCCATTACTGACATTCCAGTCCCCTTATAATTTAACATTTCATCTGCAGCTTCTTTCAAGACCACTTCTGGTAATACAGCTGGCCCCGCTGCAAAGTTATATACTCTTTCCATAAATTTGCCCCCAATTTTTTATATTTTCTTATTATTATACCATATTTTAGAAGTTTATAAATATCATTTTAATAAAAATCCTCTCATTTTTTATAGATATGTTATCTTATGAGAGCTTTTTTTATAAATTAATCTTTTTCAACTATTATTTTTTATTTATTTCAAAATCGAACAAATTATTTGTTTTTTACTTATAATAATTTAATATTTTATTATGAATATTATTGTATTTTAAAGTCCACTTAACACTAAATCTTATTCTTATATAAGTAATTTTAATACACTTAATTTGTGTATAATAATATTTTTCTAAAAATATTATAAAAAAAGCTAGAAATAAATTTCTAGCTAAATAATTAATCAATATTATCATATTCTTCATCAAAGAATAATACAGATTCAGTTTCTCTGCAATACTTAACACACATACATTGTGCAAGTTTTCTAGGACACTTGTAACAAAGGCAAGTTAAATCTTTTCCATCACATCTGCCTTTTTTTAATTCTATACAATCACTACAATTTACTCCATTACCTGCTGCCATATAAATATCACTACTCCTTCATCATTGAAACCTGATATATTACATATTAACTCAAATGTAGATAATGTCAAATATAGCCTAATAAATTTTAATAATTTGGTTCATCTAGATATATGTAACCATATAAATATTGTGTTGAATATATTGGCTTATACGCAAAGCAATCTCCATGCCACATAGATTCTGATATATATACTTTCCCATTTTCAATCTTTTCAACTACAGCAACATGTCCAAATCCACCTGATCCAGGAAGACTTGAATTCCATACTGCAATTGCACCTACTCTAGGTTCTGTTCCATATTTATATTTCTTCTTAGTTTTATTAGCCTGCCACCATTCATATGCATTTCCTGTTAATCCTGCATCTACTGGTCTTTTACCTGTAATTTCCCATGCACGTCCCCACGCGTACCATGTACAGTTACCCTTTATAGGAGTTCCGTCGTTTTTCTTAAATGGTGGAGATAATTTTACACTATAAAAAATATTATCATTGGAATAATAATGCTTATCATCTAAATCAGGTTCACTTGTTCTTTCAATAAAGTTACTATTTATAACTTCATGTGCTTCTTCCTTAGGCTCTTCTATCTTTTCATCAGTTTCACCTTTGTTATCCTCATTAACTTCTTTATCCTTATAACATTCATCCTTTTCAGGTATAGACGTATCAATTGCTAACACATTATCGTTGCTGAAATCAACAGACTCAATATTTTCAATCATAGTTCCATCACTTAAGAAATTATATGTTTTGCCATCAATAGTAATACTGTCTGTTTCTAAATTACCTGAAGGCTTTGCATAATACCACTTATCATTATCAGAAATCCATCCTGTAATCATTGTCCCATCTTCATCTAGCTTATACCATTCATTATTATCCTTAAGCCAGCCAATATGCATGGTTCCATCATCATTAAAGTAATACCATTTACCATTATCAAGATTCCATCCTGTAATCATAATTCCACTATCGCTAAGCTTGTACTTTTTATTATTATATTTAAGCCATCCAGTATGCATAACTCCATTATCATTAAAATAATACCATGTTCCATTTATTAATTTCCATCCAGTAGCCTTTGAATCATCTTCAATCCAACTCCAAGTATTATTATCTTCATTTTGTTTCCATTCAGCTGAAGCTTTAATTCCACTCATACCAGTTAATGCAAGTGTAATAGCTCCAATAACTGCTGTTTTTTTAACCACCTTATTTCTCACGTATTCTTCTCCTTTAAAATGTAAATAATTATAAATCTTAACATTATTTTATAATTAAAATATTACCTTATTTGTCCCTATTTAACAACAAAAATACTCAATAATATAAACTAAATTTGACAATTTATATTATTGAGTATAATTTAAATCTATAAAAATAATAAAATTAATATAATAGCTATAACTCCCGGTATTCCAAGAAAACCTGCAATTAAAGCCGTTATTGCATTAATGGGTACAGAAAAACTAGTATTAATTCCTATAACGCTTAAATTAGCTATAATAAAGTTTACTATATATAATGTTATAACCCCAGCAATTCCATTTATTAAAATTTTTATAGGCCATTTAAGTAGCTTAATTACTATAAACAATACTACTATTCCTATTAGTCCATACAACAAATATCCTGTATCCATATTACCTTCCCCTATCTGTATAATATTCTTTATTCAGCTATCTGTAAATTTTTTTCTACAATATAGTCATACCCTACATTTATTCCTTTTGCTCTAGCTATTGATAATAGATAATCATATCGTTTTCTTGCAACATTTTCTGAATATATTGCAACTTCTATAAGAGCATCATCTTCAACATTATTAAACATACTACGAGCCACATCTATTTCAGCTTTAGCTATTTCCATATCATCTAATAGCTTTCTATAATACTTCGAATCATCAGTCTTGTCTAATAGGTATTCACGAATATTTTCTCTATTCACATAAATCCCTCCATAAAACTTCTTAGTATATTTCTATCCACATATTGGAAATATTATACATAGTTTTAATAATATCAGAAGAATTTATTGTAACACTTTTATATTAAATGCATAGACTATTATCATAAGAAGCTTTTCACTCATGTCAAACAAAAACTTCTAACTCCCATCTATGTAACACCTTTTTCAGGGAACCCATAACTTTGGGCTCCCTCATTTTTTATAGTTCTGTTCTTCCTTCTAACGCTTTAGATAAAGTTACTTCATCAGCATATTCAAGATCTCCACCTACTGGTATTCCTGCTGCTATTCTTGTTACTTTTACATCCAATGGTTTTAATATTTTTGATATATACATAGCAGTGGCTTCACCTTCAATGTTGGGATTAGTTGCAAGTATTACTTCTTTTACATCTTCATTCATTCTTGCAACAAGTTCTCTTATTCTAATATCTTGAGGACCCCTTCCCTGCATTGGTGATATATTTCCATGAAGTACATGATATACTCCATTAAATTCCTTTACCTTTTCCATAGTCATTACATCCTTTGGCTGTTCAACTACGCATATAGTTCCTTTATCTCTATTAGGATTTGAACATAATGCACATGGATCTTTATCTGTAAAATTTCCACATACTGAACAATATTTTATTGTTCCTCTTGCTTGAACTAATGCATTAGCAAACTCTTTTACTTCATCTTCCGGAAGATTTAAAATATGTAATGTAAGTCTTTGAGCAGTTTTTTGACCAATGCTTGGCAACTTTGCAAACTGTTCAATTAATTTTTCTATAGCAACTGGATAAAAGTCCATCATAAATCACATATCTCCTTTTTGTTAAATAAATATAGTTGAGAATTCTTATATTTTGGGTATTTTATCACGTACAACAAACTTACGTCAATAAAATATTTTTACCATAAGTGATACTCCAAAACTTGTTTTTGGCTAGTAGAATTTATATCTCTGAACGAACGTGAAGAGTGTGTTTTCTTAATAAAAAAGCATACAGTTTTGAAGGATAATCCAACAATCCTGTATGCTGAATAATGGTTATCCTAATATCTTAGAATAATCCACCCATTCCACCAGTTAATTTACCCATTTTGCTTGAAGTTTCGTCATCTGCTTTCTTCATAGCTTCATTAACAGCTGTAAGAACTAAATCTTCTAACATTTCAACATCATCTGGATCTACCACTTCAGGCTTTATGTTGATAGCTGTAACTTCCTTTTTACCAGTAACTTTTACAACTACTGCTCCACCACCTACAGAAGCTTCAAATTCTTTTGATTCAAGTTCTTTTTGCATATCTTCCATTTGTTTTTGAAGCTTTTGAGCCTGTTTCATTAAATTATTCATGTTTCCGCCCCCGAAACCTCCTGGGAATCCACCTCTTGCCATAAAAAAATCCTCCTCTTTTTGTAAACATTATTTTTAATTATAAAACAACTTTCTATAATTGACAATGAGCTTATTTCTTTATTCGTCATATATTTCAAAAGGTAAACCACTCATTTTGTCTTTTAATAGCTGCTCTTTATCTTGTATATCTTCTTTATCTTGTGTAACAATATAATTTACTATTATTTTTTCCTTTAATATTTTACTGAATATATCATTTACAATTTCTCTATATTCAGCTTTTTCAAGCCTTGGCTTACTTTGAGAATACAATTGATTAAATTCTATTGTAAGAACTCCATTTTTTAAACTATATGGTTTTCCAGTCATAAGTGAAGCATGTATTATCATGGCTCTCTTATCTTTAAAGGCTTGAAGTATTTCAGTCCAAGCTCTTCCTACATCATCTATAGTTAATAACGAATTAGGATTTGCTTCATTATTAACCACTTGTGTTTCAACATGTTCTGATTTATTAACTGTTGATTTTACTAAATTATTTGAATTTTCTCTACTGCTTTCAGAAGCTTTTCCTTGATTATTAGCTGTATTAGCCTGAATAGCTGAAACTTGTATTGTTCCATTTTTCAAGGATTCTTCAAGTTTATTCATTCTAGCAAGAATAACTTCATTAGAAGTATCATATTCAATCTTACACATTTTTATTATGGAAAGTTCTAAATAGAGCCTGCTCTGCTTACTCATTTTTGAATTAGCTTCAGCTTCTTGAAGTATTCTTATAGCCCTCATTATTTCTTCAACTCTTATTTTACATCCCTGTTTTTTTATTAAAGTTATATTCTCAAGAGACATATCAAGAACCTCTTCAGGATTTGTTGTAACTTTGGCCATAAGAAGATTTCTAAAATGAGCTATAAGGTCTTTTATAAACAGCTGCATATCTTTACCCGAATAAACAAGCTTATCTACTATAACCATAGCTTTTTCTACATTTCTTTCTATTATTGCATCTGTAATATCAAAAAGATATTCATTAGTAACAAGGCCTAATATACTTACTAAATCAGTATAATTTATTTTATTATCTCCCATAGCAATAGCCTGATCTAATATACTAAGGGCATCTCTCATAGCACCATCACATACTCTTGCTATAAGGTCTAAACTCTTTTCTTCACACTCTACATTCTGTGCATCTGTAATTCTTCTAAGTCTTGCAGAGATTTCTTTTTGATTTATTCTCTTAAAATCAAATCTCTGACATCTAGATAATATTGTTATAGGTAACTTTTGAGGATCCGTAGTCGCTAAAATAAATATTACATTTTTAGGAGGTTCCTCTAAAGTTTTTAAGAAGGCATTTACTGCACCAACTGAAAGCATATGAACTTCATCCATTATATATACTTTATATTTTGCTTCTTGTGGTGGATATTTTGTATCATCTATTATATCTCTAATTTTATCTATACCATTATTAGATGCTGCATCCAGCTCAGTTACATCGATAGCTAAGCCCTCATTTATTTTTCTGCACATTTCACATTCATTACATGGTTCTCCATCATGTGGATTAAGGCAGTTTAAAGCCTTTGCCATTACCTTTGCAGTAGATGTCTTACCTGTTCCTCTAGTCCCGCAAAAAAGATATGCATGTGCTATTCTATCATTTAATATTTCATTTTTTAATGTGGTAGTTATATGTTCTTGACCAACTACATCATCAAAAGTCTTTGGTCTCCACTCTCTATATAGTGCTGTATAACCCAAAGGCCCTCACCTCGCTATTTCTCTAAGTATACCCTTATTATACACTATTGATACTTTAATTTAAAATATCTAATAATTAGTCTTTGTAATACATTCATTATTAATTCAGTTTTTATCAAATGTATACTAAATACAAAAATATTATTTGCATGAATTTCATAAATTAAGATACACTATAGTGAATAATTATTGGATTAATTATAATTTTTTAATCATATAAGAGAAAGGATTTTTACAGCATGAATAAAAAATTTATACACCATGTATGCATACAAACAAATGACTATAAATCTTCATTAGATTTTTATACTAATATTCTCGGTTTTGAAATACACAAAGAAACTAAAAATTTTCATAATCGTGATTATAATACATGGCTTAAACTTGGAGATTTTATGATAGAACTTCAGACTCCAAAGAATAATGTACCATTTTCTAAATACAATACTACAACTGAAGGAATTGTACATATGTGTTTTTATACAGACAGTGTTGAAGATGAATACAATAGAATAAAATCTTTAGGGTATACACACTTTAAAGTTAAAAATGGTTCTGAAATATATAAGGTTGAAGATGGTTTATTATTTAAGGTTAAAGCTCCAGAAGGAACTGAAATTGAATTCCGAGATAGTTTAATATAAGATATAATGGATAAAACTAATTTTATCAATCATTAAAACTTAAAAGGGAGATGATATTATTATGAGTACATATGACGATAAGTATTTAGCTATAGCTAAAGATATATTAGAAAACGGTTATTTTGATACAAACAGAACTGGTGTCTCAACATATAAACTACCACATCAAATAATGCAGTTTAATTTAGAAAAAGAATTTCCTATTCTAACTACAAAACGTGTAGCATTTAAGACTGCTGTAAGAGAAATACTTTGGATAATGCAAAAACAAAGTAATAACATTAATGATTTAGAAGGTCATATATGGGATGAATGGGCAGATGAAGATGGCTCTATAGGCAAAGCTTATGGATACCAAGTAAAGAAATATCACCAAATAGATAACCTTATAAAGTCATTAAAAGAAAATCCTCAAGATAGAAGAATGATGATAAACATCTGGAATTGGGAAGACCTTCCTGAAATGAACTTAGCACCATGTTGTTTCTTAAGCATGTGGGACGTTACAGATGGAAGATTGAATTGTATGCTTATCCAAAGATCCGGAGATATTCCACTTGGCGTACCATTCAATTCAAGCCAATATGCTGTGTTAACACACTTATTAGCACAAGTTACTGGATTAAAACCAGGATTATTTACACATGTTATAAATAATGCTCACATTTACGAAAACCAAGTTGAAGGAATGAAACTTCAGCTTACAAGAAAAGATGAAGCATATGAAGCTCCAAAGCTTTGGATTAATCCAGAAATAAAGGATTTTTATGATTTTACAGAAGAAGATATTAAACTTATAGATTACAAGCACCATGAAACAATAAAAATGCCTGTATCTGTTTAGTATTTAAAAAATAAATTTAAGGGGGATTTTATCCATGTTATCATTAATAGTAGCAATAGCAAATGACAATGTAATTGGTAAAGATAATAAGCTTATTTGGCATATTTCAGAAGATTTAAAAAGATTTAAATCCATAACATCTGGACATAAAATGCTTATGGGACGAAAAACATTTGAATCACTTCCAGGTATTCTTCCTAATAGAGAACATATAATAATTACTAGAAATAAAGATTTTAATATAGATTCTGAAAAAGTTTCTATAATACATGATTTAAATAAATTCATAAATGAATATGAAAATTCTGATGAAGAGGTATTTATAATTGGTGGAGCTGAGATATATAAAGAACTTCTACCATACTGTCAGAAAATTTATCTTACTAGAATATATAATTCATTTGAAGGCGATACATTTTTCCCAGAAATAAATTTAGATAATTATACTGTTACTTATGAATCTGAAAAAATTATAGATGAAAAAAGTAATATAACTTATCAGTTCATTGATTTATTAAGAAAATAATTAGCATGTGTATTTAGCCTGATGATATTGTTGAATGTGAAATTGAAGTTATCGGATGTATTAAAAGTATAATAAAATAAGAAAATGAGGGTTTTCAGTAACGAAATACCCTCATTTTCTTATCCTATTGATTGTGTCCTATATTGTTAATCCTATTGAAGAATAACCTATTTTAATTCTGTCAAATATTCTTCTTAAATCTCAGAAGAATTTATGTAATAAACCACGCACCTAGCTTCGTTACTAGCTCTCTATACGTTACTTCTGCAGTTAGCTCAGACCAGATTGATCCACGGCACACGAAGGTGACCACTTATTGCTGCTTCCTTCCGGACCTGACAAGGTTCATGGGCCTCCGTTGCGTGGGACCCAGTCATCAACACCACTTACAAAAGTCAGACTATAAATTACTAATACCTAAGCTAGGAATTCAACCCTGCTATAGCGGATTGCAGGTTACAGGGCACCGCTAACTCCCCATCTAGCGTGGCAATGGTGGAATGAAGAGGAATTGAACCTCAAAACCATTCTTAAATTTTTAAGAATAAGTCTAGTCCCCTAAGTTGGACCTCAGACCATATTAATGCCTGCGCTTTACTTAAGTATACTTAGTCTATATATACTATATGCAAATCACATATTATTTATTAATACAATACATTTTAAATTGTATTGTTTAGATACTTGTTAATGATACCATATAAAATATTTAAATTCAAGATTATAATTTTTAAATTTTTTATAAAAAACTACTATTTTTTCTTATTTAACTTCTATTCTAACTTAACATAAAACAAGCAAGAATAATTTTAACATATTACTTACATATATTCACCATAAAACTTATATTAAAATAGTATATAATACAGCAAATAATCACTTAAATAAGTGCTATTAAACATCATGAATATAGTGTCATTCATATATAAAAATAGTACTATAAAACATATACTTTATAGTACTAATAATATAATCTTATAACTCAAATATTTGTCAATTGTATTTTTGGCGGAGAGAAGGGGATTTGAACCCCTGATAGAATTGCTCCTATACACGCTTTCCAGGCGTGCTCCTTCAACCTCTCGGACATCTCTCCATTTAGAATTATTTTACTAATTCGTTCTCATTCTAACATAAATAATAACTTACCTCAATAAAGGTTTAAAATAATAAGTACAATAATTCTAACTAGCTTTAAAAAACATTAATTCCATATAAACGAAAATTTATCTCCTAAGAAATTATTTACTTTCTTATTATTAATTAATACCTTGTACACAATTATTGCACACACTATACCAAGAATTGCGCCTGCAAAAACATCTGTGAAATAGTGGGCATATAAATAAACTCTAGAAAATGCAGTTAAAAATGCTAATATAAATGCAGGAATTCCAAACTTTTTATTAGTCATGAATAATACTGTAGCAGCTGCAAAACTACGCATTGAATGTCCAGATGGGAATGAATAACCTGTAGGCATTTCTACAATCATATTTAAATAATCATAGACATAGCATGGCCTTATTCTTTTAACTAATGGTTTTATACAAAAGCTACCAACCACTATACAAGCTCCAATAGCAACGATTAATACTATACCTTGTTTTCTATATTTTTTAGTACATATCAATACTATAGCTATTAAAACCCATATCCATAATCCTCCTATAGATGTTATAAAAGGCATTATCTTGTCAAACAAAGAGTTATGTATAGTACTCTGCATAACATTTATTACTCCATTGTCTATACTCATTACAAATTCCAAACAAATTTCCTCCTTTCATATATTTTTATATGATTTTAAATAAAAATTACCTAGCCACCATTATACCATTTACATAATAGTAACTTATTACAGATTTATTAAATATAAATTAATGATATATTATTACAGAACTACTTTGTATTTATTTTTCTTGCATGTTTAATTCATTTTTGTAAGATTAAAAAGAGGATTCTTTATAAATCCCCTTTTGTATTAAAATTCAGTTTTCATCCATTTTTTTATTTCATTTATAGTTTCTTCATTTCTTCTGAAATAAGTATATTGACCAATAGACTTTGATTCTACAAGCTTTGCTTCTTGTAATATTGATAAAAACTCAGAAATAGTTGACTGACTTAGTCCTGCTGTTTTTCTTATAGAACTCACACAAACACCACCTTTAAAGTCATCAGCAATTGATAAATGTTGTGGATCAAATTTATTTTCAGGATCTTTTAACCATAATAGTATATTTAATCGTGTTTTATTCCCTAAAGCCTTAAAAATCTTTATTTTATCCATTTTAACTCCCTCTCATTTTATTTATTTTTATTTGATATTTTTAAACAAGCTTTTGTTAAATATAATTTTACACTAAAACTCTAAAAAATAGTTTAATTTATAGTTATCCTATAGAAATCTAGAATACCATAAACAGTACTTATAGAATAGATAAATTAATATAGATTCTTGACAATTTTAAAAATAAGTACTAATATTTATCACATCGGTAAATACCGATATAGCAAATATTTTTTAATTTATAGATAAAACTAAAAATATTATATAGAGTTAAACTTTATATAAATTCTTATAAACTATCAAATATTTATTAGTATTTGTTTATCTTCTGTATATAGCAAATACTAGTCGTCAAATAAATGTTAAGGAGAATTTAATATGCATTACTAAGGACCAATTTATAGACCACCAGTTGAAGCTGATACACTTTTATTGCAAGTTACTGTAGGATGTGCACACAACAAATGTACTTACTGTTCAATGTATAAAGATGTATGCTTTAAAACAGAAAAATTAGAACAAATAGAAGAAGATTTAAAAGAAGCAAAAAGCATTTATGGAAGCTTAGATAGAATATTCTTAGTAAATGGTGATGCTTTTGTTTTAAAAGCAGAATATCTAAAAAATATAGCACTTAAAATAAAAGAATATTTCCCAGAATGCAAAACAATAACATTTATCAAAAATTATATGAAATTAAATTTAATATAAATACAAAAATACTGTTTCGCACTTGTTGCGAAACAGTATTTTTTATTAATGAATTAAGACATATTTACAAATCTAATATTATTTCAACCCCATAATGATCAGAAATAATTTCTTTATTTTTTCCGTTAAAAATTACTTGAGCATTATTAACTTTTATTTTCTTATTACTTAAAACTAAATCTAATCTAAGATTTTCTCTATTTTCGTCCCAACCATCTATTTTCCCTTTTGCAGTAATACCTAAATCATGATTTTCAAATGCTAGGAACATATCATTTAATCCCTTATTAATTAAATAATCATACCCTTCATTTCTGATAAAAGCATTATTATTAAAATCCCCCATTAAGAAATTGATTTTGCTGTTATCAAGTTTATCTACAAGCATATCTGCCTGATACTTAAATGGTTCTTCTTCATCATTCCACCAACCTAAGTGACATGAATAAATATCCACTTCAGTACCATTATAGTCTATAGTCATCTTAACTATTTTTCTTGTTTTCCAATAATCTGTATTATGGTTTTTAGTTATAAACTTAGATTCTGTATTTAATATTTTATGCTTTGTAAGTATTGTTAATCCTTCCTCATAAATGTCATATCCTATATGAGAAAAATCCCAGTAAAAATCATACTTACCTTCTGAATATTTATCTAATTCATTTTTTAGTATTAATACAAAATTGTTTTCTTTTATTTTGCAGTCTATAGATTCTGCATCTATAGACTGACTTATTTCTTGAAGTGCTATTACATCATAATCTTTTTCATTAATAGTTTTTGCTAAGTATTTAATTTTTTCTATTTGATTTTCTTCCTGCCAGGAATGACAGTTTAAAGTTAAAAGTTTCACTTATATTACACTCCTAAAATATCTTGAATATCTGATTTTAACACGTCTGCTTTTGGTCCATAGATAGCTTGTATTCCCTTATCCTTAACTACTAGTCCCATTGCTCCGTTCTTCTTCCATTCTGCTTCATCAGCAACTATTCCTTTATCTTTTACAGTTACTCTTAAACGTGTCATACATGCATCTACATCTACTATATTTTCTTTTTCACCTAATAAAGTTATTATTTTTGCAGCTAAATCATTTTTTCCTGCATTAGTATTTGATGCTGTAGTAGTTGTTTCTTCATCTTCTATATAATTTCCTCTACGTCCTGGTGTAGCAAGATTTAATTTCTTAATTAATAAATTAAATACGAAGAAGTTTAAGCTGAAGAATACTACTGCTGCTACTACAAAGTTAACTAAATCCATTACTAAACCTGCTTTTGCAAACATAGGTACTCTAGTTAATAATTCAACAAATCCAAAAGCATGAACTCTTACATTTATAATATCTGCTATAGCAAATCCAATACCTGTAATAACTGCATATGCACCATAAAGAATTGGTGATACAAACATAAACATGAATTCTAATGGTTCAGTAACCCCAGTTAAGAAAACTGCAAGTCCTGCTGATAAGAACATTGATTTATATTTTTTCTTCTTATCTTCGTCAACATTTTTATACATTGCAAGTGATGCACCTATTAATGATGCACTTGAAAGGATAACTTGTCCAAATTTAAATCTTGCAGGAGTAACTGTTGCTAATAAATTATTATAAGCTGACATATCTCCAGTATTTTTTAAATTAATTAAATCTGATATCCATGCAAACCATAATGGATCTTGTCCTGCAATTACATTACCTGCATTAGATCCAGTAAGTACAGTATAAACCCCACCTAGTTCTGTGTAATTTACTGGTATTGTAAGCATATGATGTAATCCAAATGGTAATAATAAACGTTCTAAACATCCAAATATAAATGGTGATAATACTGGTGCTGTATCCTTAGATTCTGCAAGCCATATTCCAAAAGCATTTAAGCCTGTTTGAGCAAATGGCCATATTATAGAAAGTATTATAGCTGATACAACTGATCCTACAATAACAACAAATGGTACAAATCTTTTTCCGTTAAAAAATGATAATGCATTAGGTAATTTATTAAAATTATAATATTTATTATATAATGATGCACCTAAGAAACCTGAAATAATACCAACAAATACACCCATATTAAGAGCTGGTGCTCCAAGTACTGATGTAAAGTAATCTGGAACTGTTAATACTTGTCCAAATAATGAAGTAACTTTTGCATCAGGATTTGAAAGCATATCTGATGTTACTCCAAATATAGAACCTGTAGTTAAATTAATTAATATAAATGCTATAAGTGCTGCAAATGCTCCACCTGCACGTTCTTTAGCCCATGATCCACCAATAGCAACTGCAAACAAGATATGAAGATTTCCAATTATTCCCCAGCCTAGCTGTTCAATAACATTGGCAACTGTTTTAATAAGAGCCATATCTCCACACATTCCAACAAGCTTTCCAAAGCATATCATAAGTCCAGCAGCCGGCATTACTGCAACAACTACCATTAATGCTTTTCCGAATTTTTGCCAAAATTCAAATGAAAATAACTTATTTTTACTGTTTTCCATTGTTTATCCCCCATTCTAAAACGTATACATTTGTCTACTGATATAGTTTCATTATAAATGAAACTATATTGAGAAATATTTTTATTGTTTTTATTTTATTTTATATAATCTGCACTCCCAAGGCATAAGAATAAACTTATTCATTGGTAAATGCTTATTAACATTATAATTAGATATAACTAAGTTATCATAATCAAGAAACTCTTCATAATCATAAGTACTAGTATTATCTGATAAATTACATATTATTATGTATTTTTCATCATTAAGTGTTCTAGTATATGCATAAATCTGCTCATGATTCTTTAGTATTAGTTCATACTTTCCATACATAAGAGTCTCACTCTGCTTTTTAAGTTTTATAAGCTTTTTATAAAAATTCAATATAGAATTTTTATCCTCAAGCTGATTTTTAACATTTATCTCTTTATATAATGGATTAACATGAATCCATGGCTTACCATCTGAGAATCCAGCATTATTTGAATCATCCCATTGCATAGGTGTACGTGCATTATCTCTTGATGTTCTCCATACTTCTTCAAGTGCTTCTTCTTTAGAAACTCCATTTGAAACTTTTTCATTATATGCATTTATACACTTTATATCATCATATTCATCAAGACTATTGAATTTAACATTTGTCATTCCAATCTCTTGACCTTGATATATAAATGGAGTTCCCTGTTGCATGAAATACATTAATGCTAAAGCTTTAGCACATTCTATTCTATATTCAGAATCATTTCCTAATGTAGAAACAACTCTTGAAATATCATGATTCTCTATAAATAATGCATTCCATCCTATTCCATAAAGATTATCTTGCCACTTTGAAAGTGCTTCTTTTAAATCTATTATTTTTGATTTACTTTCACCTTTTGTTTCCCATAAATCAAGATGTTCAAATTGGAATACCATATTAAAACTTCCGTTTTCTTCTCCAACCCAAAGGTCTGCGTCAACATCTGCTTTAACACCATTTGCTTCACCAACAGTCATTATGTCATACTTATCAAAAGTTTCATTCTTAAGCTCACTTAAGAAGAAATGTATTCCTTTGTAATTCATATGTTTATCAAATGATTCTACATAAGCTTTATTATTTGGATTAGGCAAATCTGCAAAAGTCTGATCTTTTTTTATGTGGCTTATAGCATCAACTCTGAAACCATCAATTCCTTTGTCAAGCCACCAATTAATCATTTCATAAACTGCTTTTCTTACTTCTTCATTTTCCCAGTTTAAATCTGGTTGTCTTTTACTAAACAAATGTAAGAAATACTCATCAGTTTTTTCATCATATTCCCATACAGAGCCCTTAAATATACTTTCCCAGTTATTCGGCTCTTTTCCATCCTTACCACTCTTCCAAATATACCAATCTCTCTTAGGATTATCTTTAGATGATTTTGACTCTATAAACCATTCATGTTCATCACTAGTATGATTTATTACTAAATCAATAATAAGTTTCATTCCTCTTTTATGAACTTCGTATAATAGCTCATCAAAATCATTCATATCCCCAAAGTCAGATAAGATTTTCTTGTAATCACTTATGTCATATCCATTATCATCATTTGGTGATTCATACATAGGACATACCCATATTACATCTATTCCTAAATCTTTAAGATAATCTAATTTAGAAATTATTCCTTTAAGATCACCTATACCATCTCCATTTGAGTCTTTGAAACTTCTCGGATAAATTTGATATCCTACAGCTTCTTTCCACCAAATTTTTTTCATTCGTTTCTCCTTTGCAATCGCTTGCATTAACAGTCATTTAGTTTTTATATTTAAAAATTTAATTAGTAGATTTAAATAATTCCTTATCTAAATCTATAATCAGTATAACATTTACAGTAAACTATTACAACATTTATTTAACCAATTCTAATATATAAAAACAGTATTTTACTTTAAAATGCTCCTTTTTCCATTAATTTACGGTACTTCGCAAACGCTTGCAAAAATGCAAAAAAATATCATTGAGATAGCAATCAAACTATCTCAATGATTCCCTTTCCACTAATTTCGAATCAACTATATAGTGATTTACTTTTACATTATTATTTTCTAAGTATTCTATAAGAACTTTTGCTGCATAATACCCTAACTCAGTTGCATTAATATCAATAGATGCAAGTGGTGGATTTTGAAATTCTGCAAGCTGGCTATTATTAAATCCAACAACAGATATATTATCTATTCCTTTTTCATTTAATGCCTTTAATACCCCAAATGCAAGTAAATCATCCTGAACTATAATTGCCTTAACTTTATTATTTCCTATAAGTTCGTTTGTTGCTTCAATTCCTTGGTCTTCAGTAAATTCATCCTTTATGATTATATCTTTATCATTAATTGAAATTCCATTAATTTCACATGCTACTTTAAAACCTTTTAATCTATCTTTAGTAACAGTTAAGTCTCCTTTTGCTCCTACATAAGCAATTTTATTATAGCCTTTTTTAACTAATCTATTTACAAGGTTATATGTTGCTTTAAAGTTATCGTTATCAACCCATAACATACCTTCTGTTTCTTCTGGTCTTCCAATAACAACAAACGGAAAATCCATCTTTTTTAAATAATCTATACTTTTATCTGCTGTTCTTACCCTTAATAAACATACTCCAGCAATTAAATTACTATTAATAAAATCCTTTATATAATCTTCTTCTTCTCTGTAATCATCACTAAAAGCATATGTTATATAATATTTTTTCTTTTTCGCATAAATACTCATGCCCTTCATAGCCTGAAGAAAAAATGGATTCAATAATAGATCTTGTGCTTCACTTGGCAATACAACCCCAATAATTCTGCTCTTTCTATTTGCAAGACTTCTGGCAAATGCATTAGGTTTATAATTAAGTTCACGAATCACTTCTCTTACTCTCTCTTTAGTTTTTTCACTGATTTGAGAACTGTTAGACAGTACTCTTGATACAGTTGATGGAGACACATTTGCTTGTTCTGCAACTTCTTTAATTGTTATTTTCATAAATATAAGTACTAAAATTCAACTTCTATTATTTTAGTAACATTTTCACCCCCCAAATCTAAATACTTCTATAACCTAGATTGTAAATTATACTAGTAAATTTGTAAAATAAAAAGACTATTTTTAAAATCTAAAGAATTAAATAATCCTCAAAAACTTAATAATATGATTTAATTATAATATTATTAAATTTTTTTATATTTAAAAATAGCCTTTTTTAGTATATTGTTAAACCTTAATATTATAGTTCAGTTTGTTCAGTTAGTTCTTCTTTAAGTCTTCCATATCTTTCAGTTATATCATAAATCTTTTGTGCAAGTTCATCTGTGCAAGCTCCTTTTTTTACTCTCCATCTCCAGTTCTTTCCTAGTGTTGATGGAAGATTAGTTCTTGCTTCATTTCCAAGGTTAAGGAAATCCTGCATTTGTGCTATAGATACATTGGCAACACTACTCCAAATTCCTCTTATTATGCCCCAATTGTATCCCTCTTCTTCTGTAAGATTTAAATACTTAACTGCATTTTCTACTTGCTCTTTTGTTCCAGTAGTTTCAATCCATCCTCTTACTGTATCATTATCATGTGTTCCTGTATATGCAATAAAGTTTCTATCATAATTATGAGGTAAGAACATATTCTCACTATCAGAATCAAATGCAAAAGTTAATATCTTCATTCCTGGAAATTTATTATCATCTCTTAATTTTATAGTTTCATCAGTTAATGTTCCAAGATCTTCTGCTATTATATTAACATCTCCAAGTTCATTTCTAATAGCATCAAATATCTTCATGTCAGGGCCCTTTACCCATTCACCATTTATAGCTGTATCTTCACCATATGGAATTGAATAATATGACTCAAACCCTTTAAAATGGTCTATTCTAATCCAGTCATATAATTTTAAACTATGTTTTATTCTTTTAATCCACCAATCGTATCCATGTTCCTCCATCCAATTCCAATCATATATAGGATTTCCCCATAATTGTCCAGTTGCAGAGAATATATCAGGTGGACATCCAGCTACCTTTGTAGGTTTTAAAGTCTCTTTATCTAATAAAAATGCATCAGGATTACTCCATACATCTGCACTATCTTCAGCTACATATATAGGCATGTCCCCAATAATCTCAATTCCAAGATTATTAACATATTCTTTTAGAGATGTCCATTGCTTATAGAATTCAAATTGTATAAAGCTCCAAAATTCAATATCATCTTTAAGCTCTTCTTTATATTTTTCTAGTGCTTTGGAATCTCTTAATTTTATATCATCATCCCAATTTTGCCAGCTTTTTAAATCAAAATTACCTTTTATCGCCATATACATAGCATAATCTTCTAACCAAAATTCATTCTTTTTAAATTCATAAAAGCTTTCTTGTAGTTCTTTTTTATTCTTGAAATTATCATATGCTTTTCTAAGCACAGGTATTTTATTTTCAAATATCATTCCATAATCTATATTTTCTGGGTCATTTCCAAAGTCAATGTTTTCATAATCCTCTTTATCTAATAATCCATCTTTATTTAATATATCAAAATCTATAAAATAAGGATTTCCTGCAAATGCTGAAAATGATTGATATGGAGAATCACCATAGCTAGTAGGCCCTAACGGAAGCATTTGCCAATACTTTTGTCCTGCTTTATCTAAAAAATCTGCAAATTCATATGCTTCATTCCCAAATGTTCCAATGCCATATTTATTAGATAGCGATGAAATATGCATTATTATACCACTGCTTCTTTTCATAATTTTCTCTCCTTTTTTGTTTAACTAGTATTTATATAGGGAATTATTAATCCATACTATTCAAAGTTAAAAATATAAACCACAAGCAACCGCTTGCATAAAACTATATGACTACTTATTAATATTACCATATCTAAGTAGTCATAACAATATTTGATTATTTAATAGATCCTTGTACTATTCCTGATATTATATGTTTTTGTGCAAAAAAGTAAAATATTATTATTGGAATAATTGACAATACTAATATTACGATAGTGTAAAGTTGTTTACACTACGCTTTTTAATTTTTCTTTATATTTCAAGGGTTCCGACCGTTTTTTTGTATAAAAAAACAATGACCCCCTTAATTTCATGTTATAATTGAGTTCCTCAAAACAAAAATAACTACGAAAGGTTGTCATTGTCATGGATTCAATTATAACTTATTTACTACTATATAATCAATATCTAATTAAACTTGTTGGTGAATTACTTCTATTCATTGCGAAATATATACCACTCAAACAAATGTTATTTGACGATTCAAATAGCCCAGAATATCAAAAGTTCAAGGTAGATAGACTACCTAAAATCTTAAAATTCGAAAAAGTGGATTATATATTACTTTTAGAATATTACAAACATAGATATAAGAAAGTTTTAAAGCCCGTCAAAATACGTAACGGCAAGTCAATTCCTGAATCAATTATATGTCCAAAGTGTGGAGCACCACATGATTACATATATGATAACAATGGTAATAAAGGTCAGTTTCAATGCAAAATTTGTGGTACTACTTTTAAAGAAAACAATAATGCCACTAAACCTTTAGTATTTAAATGTCCTTATTGTGGTCATACACTTGTCGTTCAAAAAGAACGTAAACACTTTAGAATACATAAATGCAAAAACCCTGATTGCTCTTATTATTTAAAAAATATCAAAAAGATTCCAAAAGATCTTGATGAAAATGAGAAGCATAAATATAAGCTTCACTACATTTACAGAGAATTCACTCTTAATTTCTTCAAGATGGACTTGCATATGCTTCCTAAGTCTGCAGTTAATTTTAGTTTTAAGAAATTCAATCCTCATATAATGGGACTGTGTTTAACTTATCATGTTAATTTAAAGCTTTCGACTAGGCAAACCGCTCACGCATTAGCGGAAGTACATGGCATAAAAATATCACATACTATGGTTGCTAATTA